>NZ_CP015285.1:1202500-1502500 GCF_001639105.2 Azospirillum humicireducens | reverse complement strand
TGATCGCAGACGCGACCCAGCCCGGCATGCCCATCGTCTATGTCAATCCGGCGCTGGAAAAGCTGCTGGGGATGCCGATGCCGGGCCTGATGGGCAGCGGCGCCCTGACGGCGCTGGAGCGGGCCACGAACGACCGCGCCGCGCTGCAACCACTGCGCGACGCCATCGTCGTCGGCCGCGACGCCCGGGTGGAACTGGCGCGGGCCGCCGACGGTCCGGAGGAGCCCCGCTGTCTGGAACTGAGCGCATCGCCGGTCCGGGACCACGACAACCGGCTGGTCAGCCTGATCGCGACCGTCCGCGACATCTCCGATCACAAGCGCGCCCAGGCGGCGATGGCCGATGCCCGCCGGGAGGCCGACCTTGCCAATGTCGCCAAATCGAAATTCCTGGCTGCCGCCAGCCACGACCTGCGCCAGCCGGTTCAGTCGCTGATGCTGCTGATGGAGGTGCTGTCCGGCCGTGTCACGGACGGGATGACGCGCAACGTTCTGGGCACCATGGAACGGGCGCTCGGTGCTCTGAAGATGCTGCTGGACGGTCTGCTCGATGTGTCCAGGCTTGAAGCCGGCGCCGTGGTGCCGGAAGTGGAGGCGTTCGCCCTGTCCGAAGTGATGGAGCGTGTGGCCGCCAACAGCCGGTCCGTCGCCGTCCAGAAGGGATTGATCCTGCACATCGTGCCCAGCCGCGCCCATGTGCGCAGCGACCCGATGTTGCTGGGACGCATCCTGCAGAATTTCGTGGAGAATGCGCTCCGCTATACTGACAGGGGACGCATCCTGATCGGCTGCCGCCGCCGCGGTGGGAACCTGCGGATCGAGGTGTGGGACACCGGCATCGGCATCCCGGCCGACCGGCAGGACGACATCTTCCAGGAGTTCGTGCAGGTCGGCAACGCCAGCCGCAACCGCGACCAGGGCCTTGGTCTCGGGTTGGCGGTGGTTCGGCGGCTGTCGGTGATGCTCGGTCATCCGGTGACGGTGCGCTCGATACCCGGCCGGGGCTCCGTCTTCTCGGTCGAGGTGCCGCTGGCCGCGCCGCCCCCCGCCAAGGTGCTCAATCCGGCTTTCACACCGCGTCCGGCGTTCTCGACCACGGTGCTGGTGATCGAGGATGACGGGATCGTGCGCGAGGGGCTGCGCGCAATGCTGGCGGAATGGGGATACACGGTGCTGGCGGCCGAATCCTGCGCCGAGGCGCTGGATCTTGCCCATCGTGGACCGACTCCCGATTTGATCGTCGCCGATTACCGCCTGCGCGACGGCCGCACCGGGACCGAAGCGATCCGCGAGGTGCGGTTGGCCCTTGGCCGCATTCTGCCGGGCATTCTGGTAACCGGCGATACCGCACCCGCCCGCGCCCAGGAGGCGGAGGCCGGCAATTTCCGAGTCATGCACAAGCCGGTGATCGCCGCCGATCTGCGCCGTGCCGTTGCCGAGGCGCTGGAGCCGCTGCTGCGCGAACATCAGACGGTGGCTTGAAGCCGGTCTTGGCGGCCTCAGGCGAGGTCGGGCGCCTGCCGCGGCACCCGAAGGACGAAGACGGCGCCTCCGCCTGTGCTGTTGCCGGCGCTCAACTGACCGCCCAGTGTCCGGGTCGCCAGGTTGTAGGCGATGTGCAGCCCCAGCCCGACGCAGCCGGCATGGCGCGCGGTGGTGAAGAAAGGGTCGAAGATCCGCGGCAGGTCGGCCTCCAGGATGCCTTGGCCGTCGTCGCTGTGCACCACCTTGATCCAATCGTCGCCGTCGGCGTGGATATCGATGACGATCCGGCCGCTCTGCTCCGGCCGGAAGGCGTGGGTCAGCGAATTGCGCACCAGGTGGGTCAGCACGCGGGCGAAGGCGCCTGGAAAACTTTCCAACTGCAGGGCTTCGGGACAGGACAGCTCCACCCGGTGGCCGGACGAGCCGATCTGCGTGTGCAGGCTCAGCAGCACATCCTCGGTGTATTCGCGCAGGTAGAAGGTGCGGCGCTCGTCGCCGGTCTGGTCGGCGGCGACCTGCTTGAACATGTGGACCAGCGATGCGATCCGCTCGGTGTTGCCGACCAGCAATTGCCCCGCCTCCTGTGCCACCTCCAGGAAACTGGCAAGGGCCGAGCGGGTCAGGGCGTTGGCGGCGAACTGGCGCTTCACGTCCTCGGCCCGGCTCAGCAGGTGCGAGGCGGTGGTCAGCGCAACGCCGACCGGCCCATTGACCTCATGCGCCACCCCGGCGACCAATTGGCCGAGCGAGGCCATCTTCTCGGTCTGGACGAGACTGTCCTGGGCGTCCTGCAAGTCACGATATGCCTGCTCGACCCGGTCCTTGGCGGCACGCAGGGCGTCCGCGGCGCGGGCGCGTTCGGTGGTGTCGAGCATCACGCCGAACAGGTGGGTCAGCCGTCCATCCAGGTCGAAGCGCGGCGCGCAGGAGGATGACACGTAGCGGACTTCCCCCGCCGGATCGACAACCCGGTACTCGACATAGACCCGCTTGGAGTTGCCGATCACGCTCTCCAGCATGTTGCCGAAGGACAGGCGGTCATCGGGATGGAGAATATCCAGCAGGCGGTCGAAGGTCGGCTCGAACCGGTCCGGATCCTGGCCATAGATGTCGAAGGCCTCGCGATTCCACACCAGCGTGCCGCTGTGGATTCCGTATTCCCAATAGCCGAGATGGCCGGTGCGGTAGGCCTCCTCCAGCCGTTGCTTGGCGGCTTCGAGCTGTGCGGCCGATTCGGCGCGCTCGGTGCTGTCCATCATGACGCCGAAGAGGTGCGTCAGCCGTCCGTCCGCATCCAGCCGCGGGGCGCAGGAGGAGGAGACGTAGCGCAGACACCCCTCCCCGTCATGGACACGATATTCGACATAGACCCGCTTTGGATTGTCGACGACGCTTTCCAGCATGTTGCCGAAGCGTGGCCGGTCATCCGGATGCAGGATTCCCAGCAGGGCATCGAATCCCTGGACGAAATGGCCGCGGCCATGACCCAACACGGCAAGGGCGGCGTCTGTCAGCATCAGGTCGCCCGATCGGATGCCGTATTCCCAATAGCCGAGCTTGGCGGTGAGATAGGCCTCTTCCAGCTTTGCGGTCGCCAAATCCAGGCTGCGGGCGGTACGGCGCTGGTCCGTCACGTCCTCCACCGTCGCGATCCAGGGAGGACCACCGACGCGGACCAGCAGGTCGCGCGGTTCGCCCGTATCGGATTTGGCGGAAATCTCCCGCACCGAACCGGGGAGGGCCTCAGCCAGATCGGCCGGCAAGCTGTCTGCACTGCCGTAGCGGTCAAGGAAGCAGCGGTTGCTGCACAGCCGGCCGTTGGCGCCCCGCACCAGAGCCGGAATGGGCAGGGCGTCGAACAGCGGAGCCGGCATTGGGTGGCTCTCCGCTCCCGGAGTTCCCGCCGTATCCCTGGTGCCACCCGCTGCCATCATGTGCATCTCCACAGCCGGCCCCCATCCGTGGGCGCCACCGTCACCGAACACTACACAAGCAATATTGCCCGTCCTATGTCCAATTCGACGCGAATTGTCGCTAGTCCATACCGATTCGAACCGGAGGCGGTGGAGCGATGGCTTGCGAGCTCAGGGAATCAGCGCGTTGAGGTCGAAATCCTGCGCGAACGCGATCATCGCACCGGAGGCGCCGGGCGAGTTCACCCGCATCACGCCGCCGCTGACCACGGTCGGCAGCTTGCTCTTCTGCAGGGCCTGCTGGGCCTTCACCGGATCGGCGATGCGCACGACGAAGCCGGCGAAGAAGGGAAGGGGGGTGGCGAAGGCCGGATCGGCGGTCCAGGCCCACTGCAGCCGGTCGGGCGTGGCGACCATCACCGGCACCTGCCCGTCGCCGGGCTGGCCCGGCTCGACCACGCGGGCGGCCCCGCGGTCGGCGACGGTGCCGCCCAGCAGTCTGGCATAGGTTGCGGCCACGGCATCGGGATCGGCGGCTGCGATCACCAGCGCTTCCAGGCCGATGGCGCTGTTGGCATGTTCGAACTTGTCGGGGCGCCAGACCAGCTCCGGCGTGTGGTGCTGGCACAGGAAGACGTGGCCGGCCGGTGTCGCGGCGGGATCGATCTGGGTGATGGTGAAGCCTGCGTCGCGCGTGCCCTCCGGCAGTTCCACCGGCCGGCCGAAATCGACGGACTCCGCCGTGGGGAAGCCGGCAGCGGCCAGCGGCCCGGCCGCAGCGCGGGCGTCCGGTGTTTTCAGCGCGATGGCGGCGATGCCCTCGCGCTTGCGCAGGAATGCGGCGTAATGCGCGTTGGCGGGGCGCTGCTCCTCGATGCCCAACAACTCCAGATAGGTGCCGGTGGGGAACAGGATGGTGTGGTTGGCGGATTTCAGCTGCGTGTGGTGTCCGCGCGGCGTCACCGTGAAGCCGAGCCGGCTGTAGGCATCGCGCGACGCGTCCAGGTCGCGGGTCGCGATGACCAGATGATCCAGTCCGGTGATGCCGTCGATGCTCATGGCGTCCTGCCGCTGTCGGTTGCTGTGCCGCCAGCGATAGAACAGCCGGCCCGCCGCGGCAAGGGCGAAGCGGCCGGGCCCTCCTGTGGGAGGCCCGGCCTTTCAGGTCACAGCGCCTGCTGCAGGTCCGGCAGGGCCTTGAACAGGTCGGCGACGAGGCCGTAGTCGGCGACCTGGAAGATCGGCGCCTCCTCGTCCTTGTTGATGGCGACGATCACCTTGCTGTCCTTCATGCCGGCCAGATGCTGGATGGCGCCCGAGATGCCGACGGCGACATAGAGATCCGGCGCAACGATCTTGCCGGTCTGGCCGACCTGATAGTCGTTCGGCACGAAGCCGGCATCGACGGCGGCCCGGCTGGCGCCCACCGCTGCCCCCAGCTTGTCGGCGATGGCCTCCAGCAGGTGGAAATTGTCGCCCGACTGCATGCCGCGCCCACCGGAGATGACGATCCGGGCGGAGGTCAACTCCGGACGCTCCGACTTCGACAGCTCGGCCGAGACGAAGCTGGACAGGCCGGGGTCGGTGGCGGCAGCGATGCTCTCGACCGGGGCGGCGTTGGTGGCGGCGGCAGCCTCGAATGCAGTGGTGCGGACGGTGACGACCTTCACGGCGTCGGCCGACTGCACGGTGGCGATGGCGTTGCCGGCATAGATCGGCCGCTCGAAGGTATCGGCGGAGACCACGGCGGTGATCTCGGAGATCATCGCCACGTCGAGCAAGGCGGCGACGCGCGGCAGCACATTCTTGCCCACCGAGGTGGCGGCGGCGAGGACGTGGCTGTAGCCGGAAGCGAGCGAGACCAGCAGGGCCGCCACCGGTTCGGCCAGGGCGTGCTCGTAGGCTGCATCGTCGGCGAGCAGCACCTTGGCGACGCCGGCCAGCTTGGCGGCCTGCTCGGCGGCGGGGGCGGCGTTGCGGCCGGCGACCAGGAGGTGGATGTCGCCGCCCAGCTTGGCGGCGGCGGTGACTGCGAGGGCGGTGGCGGGCTTGAGGCTGGCGTTGTCGTGCTCGGCGAGGATCAGGATGGGCATGGGGCGGGTCCTTGGTTGGAGGGTGGCGAGGTGTCTGCTTGGAAGGCCCTTTCCCAACCCTCTCCCGCGAAGCGGGGGCGGGGTGGGGAGGGGGCACCCCGATACGACCAGTCCTCAGATCACCCGCGCCTCGTTCTTCAGCTTGTCGGCCAGGGTGGCGACGTCCGGCACCTTGATGCCGGCCTGACGCTTGGCCGGCCCGGCGACCTTCAGCGTCTTCAGGCGCGGGGTCACGTCGACGCCGAGCGCATCCGGCGTGACCGTCTCCAGCGGCTTCTTCTTCGCCTTCATGATGTTGGGCAGCGAGGCATAGCGCGGCTCGTTCAGGCGCAGGTCGGCCGTAACCACCGCCGGCAGCTTCAGCGACACGACCTCAAGCCCGCCGTCGATCTCGCGTGTCACTGCAACGGCATCGCCAGCCGGCGCGACCTTGGAGGCGAAGGTGCCCTGGCCCCAGCCGAGCAGCGCCGCCAGCATCTGGCCGGTCTGGTTGCAGTCGTCGTCGATCGCCTGCTTGCCGAGGATGACGAGGCCGGGAGCCTCCTTCCCGACCAGCGCCTTGAGGACCTTGGCGACGGCCAGCGGCTGGGTCTCCATATCGGTCTGAACCAGGATGGCGCGGTCGGCCCCCATGGCGAGCGCGGTGCGCAGCGTCTCCTGCGCCTGGGCCGGGCCGACGGAGACGACGACGATCTCGGTCGCGGTGCCGGCCTCCTTCAGGCGGACGGCCTCCTCGACGGCGATCTCGTCGAAGGGGTTCATCGAGAACTTCACGTTGGACGTCTCGACGCCGGACTGGTCGGTCTTCACCCGGATCTTGACGTTGTAGTCGACGACCCGCTTCACGGGCACCAGCACCTTCATGATGGCGTGTCTCCTCTCGGATGGTGTTGTTGTTTCGATTCAGGCCGCGGGCAGGCTTTGCCCGCGCAAGGCGGCGACCGCATCGGGAATCGGTGGGGAGGCGGCGTTGGTGCCGAGCGTGGCGAGAACCTCCGCCGGGGCGACCACGCCGTTGGCGCCGACAATGGCGCCTTGGACCACGGCCAGCGCGGCCAGCCCGCCTGGCGTTTCCATGCGGTGTTCCATAAAGATGTAGCGATCGTCCCAGCACAGCACCCGGCTGACCAGGGTGAAGCGCTGGAAAGGACGCAGTGAGCGGCGGTAGCGGATGGTGGCGCCGCCCAGCACCGGCTGCCAGCGGTTGCGCAGGATCGCCGGTCCCAGTCCGACGCGGATCATCAGATCGGCCCGCCCCAGGTCCATCACGCTGAAATAGCGCGCGTTGGTCATGTGCAGGTTGATGTCCAGGTCGGTCGGCCAGACCCGGAATTTCAGCGTCGACGGCTCCAACAGCCCGGCGCGGCGACCGCGCAGGGCTGCGAGAATGGCGGCGGCTGCAACCGCCAGCAGTCGGAAAATCAGGTTCATGACCGCTTTCCCGCATCACCGGGGAGGAGGTCGACTGCCGCCCGCGGCCAAAACTGTCCCGTCATGCTCCGATCCCCCGTCTGGGCCGACCGGAGCGCGTCGGGCGTCCGGCCGGTCAGCTGTCCTTCGCGGCGGCCTTCATCTCCGCCAGGGTGTTGGTGACCTGCACCTCGATGTCGTGCAGTTCCTGGACGGTGGCCTCCAGGTCCTCCCGCTGTTGGGCGAGGTCCTTCAGCCGCTTCTGTACGCGCTTCAGCAGGTTCTTCTGCTGTTCCAAACCGCCATTGACGTTGTAAAGGTCGAGATACTCGCGGATTTCCGCCAGAGAAAAGCCCAGGCGCTTGCCGCGCAGGATCAGCTTCAGCCGGGCGCGATCGCGCTTCGTATAGACCCGGTTGTTGCCGACACGGTTGGGTGCCAGCAATCCCTTGACCTCGTAGAAGCGCAGAGCCCGCGGCGTGATGCCCAGCTCCTCCGCAAGCTGGTTGACCGTGTAGAGCTGTTCCATCCCTGGGAAGACCTTTTGTTCGTGTCCGGCACAATGCGCCTGCCGTTTGGTAGCACAGCTGCCGTCGCGTGATAAGGCTTCCCTTTACGTCCGGGTCAGGACAGTGACTTCGGGTCATCCGCCGTTCGATAGAGCCTGCTGCGCCTCGGCGATCAGTTCCTTCTTCGACAGCTTGCCGACGGCGGTTTTCGGCAGTTCCTCGCGGAACTCGATGGCGGTCGGCATCTCGATGCGGGAGATCTTGTCGCGCAGGAAGTCGCGCAGAGCCTCCGCGGTCAGGGTGGCGCCCGGCTTCAACTGCACGAAGGCCTTCGGCGTCTGGCCGCGGTAATCGTCGGGCAGGCCGATGACGCAGGCGGCGACCACGTCGGGATGCTGGTAGATCGCCTCCTCGATCATGCGCGGATAGACGTTGTAGCCGCTGCAGATGATGAGATCCTTCAGCCGGTCGAGCAGGAAGACGTAACCGTCCTCGTCCATGGTCCCGACATCGCCGGTCAGCAGGAAGCCGTCGACCACGGTGCGGTCGCTTTCCTCCGCCCGGCCCCAATAGCCGGCCATCACGTTGGGGCCGGAAATCGCCACCTGCCCCTTCTCACCGATGCCGAGCTTGCGGGCCGGATCCTCCAGGTCGCGGATCTCGATGGCGATGCCGGGAAGCGGCAGGCCGATCGAGCCTTCCTTGTTGACGCCGTTCAGCGGGTTGGCGGCACAGACCGGGGAGGCTTCGGACAGGCCGTAGCCTTCGATCAGCACGCAGCCGGTGGCCGTCTCGAACTGCCGCTTCAACTCCATCGGCAGCGGCGCGCCGCCGGAGATGCAATAGCGGATCGAGGTCATCGGATAGCGGGCGACCTGCGGGTGACCGAGCAGAGCCTTGTACATGGTGGGCACGCCGGGAACGAGGGTCGGCTTGCGCTTGGCAATGGTCTTCAGCACCTGCTCCGTCTCGAAGCGCGGCAGCATGATCAACTCGGCCCCGCAGGCCAGCCCCATGTTCAGCACCACGGTCATGGCGAAGACATGGAAGAAGGGCAGCACGGCCAGCATGCGCTCCTGGCCCAACGCCACGGTGGGGAACCAGGCCTGCACCTGCCGGGCGTTGGACAGAAGATTGTGGTGGGTCAGCATCGCGCCCTTGGGCACGCCGGTGGTGCCGCCGGTGTATTGCAGCACGGCGATGTCGCGCAGCCCGTCGATGCGCACCGGGCGCAGCGTGCCGTCGTTGACCAGCAGGCTGGCGAAATCGAGATGGCGGCCGTCGCGCGGCACCGCGGCCAGTTCCCCGCGCTTGAGTACGCTGAACAGCGCCTTCTTGACCGCAGGCAGGATGCTTGCCATCCGGCAGACGATGATCCGCTTCAGCGGCGTCCGGTCCAGCATCGCCGCGACGCGCGGATAGATCTGCTTGAGGTCCAGCGTCACCATGATCTCGGTCTGCGAGTCGGTTATCTGGTACTCGAGCTCCCGCTCGACATAGAGCGGGTTGTAGTTGACGACGGTCCCGCCGGCCTTCAGCACCGCGAAGTAGGAGATGACGTAGGTCGGGCAATTGGGCAGGCACAAGCCCACCCTCACCCCCGGCCCGACGCCAAGATCCTGGAATCCGCGGGCGGCGCGGTTCACCAGATCCAGCACCTCGGCATAAGTGTAGCGGCGGCCCAGGAAATCGAGGCATGGGCGGCCGGCGTAACGTCCCGCCGCCTCCTCGAACAGCATGTGCAGCGGCATCGGCGCAAAATCCTGGTCCCAGGCGATCCCCTCGGGGTAATGCGCCAACCAGGGCCGGGCGGTGTCGTTTGCGGCGTCATTTGCGGCGGCGGCAGTCGGGTGGGCGCTCTGCGCAAGCGGCTCGGACATGTTTCGCTCCCCTTGGCGGTGGCGCGTTCCGGATCACCTGGCGGCCGACATTCGGGCCGAACGGCCCGTTGGGCGGTGGGTGTCTGAAACGCTTTCGTTATGACGTTGACGTAAACGTAATGCGGGCCTACTGTCAAGGGCGGTCCTACGAACAATCCTGAGGGCATGCTTTCATGGTCGACGACATTGTGCAGGAACTGCGCAGCCGCAGCGGCGATCTGCGCTCGCTCAACGCCTCGGTCCGTTTCCTGCTGGGCAAGGAGGGCGAGGTGATCCGGGTCGATGGCCGTGCCAATCCGATCAGCATCAGCCGCGAGGATTCCGAGGCCGACTGCACCATCCGCATATCGCCGGAAAACCTGCAGAAGCTGATCAATGGCAAGCTGAACCCGATGCTGGCCTTCACGATGGGCAAGCTGAAGGTCGAGGGATCGATGGGCGTTGCCATGAAGCTGGCGCAACTGCTGGACGACTGAGCGGCCGCAAGAGCCGCCAACCGCACCCAACCGGGAGGAAACGCACATGACGACGATGCGCACCCAATGCGCCACCCTGGCCGCTGCCCTCGTGGCGGCCTCGCTGCTGACCGGCCTGACGGGCACCGCCGCTGCCCAGGGAACAGCTCGGACGCTGACCTATCAGATCCTGATGGGCGAGGATCCCATCGGCAGCGAGCAGGTGAAGATCGAACCGCAGGGTGACCGCACCAAGGTCACCGTCACCGCCACCACGCGGGTGAAGGTGCTGTTCATCAACTTCCGCTACGACCACAAGCGTGAGGAGCTGTGGAAGGGCGGTATTCTCGACTCGATGACCGCCACGACCGACGACGACGGTACGCCGCACAAGATCGAGATGGCGCGCGATGCCGGCGGTTATCGCCTGACGGTGGACGGCAAGACCCAGCAGGCACCGTCCGGCACCCTTCCGCTGACCCTCTGGACTCCGCAGGTGCTGAAGCACACGCAGCTTCTGTCGGTCATCGACGGCGCGCCCTACAAGGTCGCGGCGCGCAAGGTCGGGGCGGAGAGAGTGGAGGCCGGCGGCAAGGCCGTGGAGGCCGCCCATCACCGCATCGAAGGCGATGTCGAACGCGACCTGTGGTTCGCGGCGGACGGGACGCTGATGAAGACGCGCTTCAAACGCAGCGGCTATGATATCACCTACGTCCTGAAGTGATTTCTGCCTGCCGAGGACCCGATGCCCATTTTCCTGTTTCCCGACGAGCCCTTCTGGAACGAGGAGGCCGACGCCGTGGAGTTCCCGGTGCAGGTCGGGGAGTATCTGGGCCGTGTCTTCGTCACCCGCCGTACCCTGCAGGGCATCGTCGGCCACACTCCGAAGCCGGAGGAGGCGGTCCAGCAGGTCTGCATGAACCGCCCCCTGTTCGAGCGGGCAACCGAACAGCGCATCCTGGCGCGCGCGCTCGATCCCGATGCCAACATCCACCTGACCGGCCGCGACCTTCACCGCGCGGCCGGATAGGACATCGCCAGGTCACCCCAGATGGGCGTAACGCCCGCGGAAATACAGCAGCGGGGCGCCGTCCTCGCGCGAGGCCAGCTTGCGCACGCGGCCCAGCACGATGACATGGTCGCCGCCGTCCAGCAGATGCTCGCGGTCGCATTCCAGAGTCGCGAGGCAGCCGGTCAGCAGGCGCACGCCGCCGCGGCCGGTGGTGGTCTCCAGGCCGGCCCAACGCTCCTGCAGGTCGCGGCGGGAGAAGCGGTTGGACAGGTCCTCCTGGTCGGCAGCCAGGATGTTCACCGCGAAATGCGGTGCGATGTTGAAGGCTTCGAAGGACATCGCCGCACGCCCCAGGCAGAACTGCACGAGCGGCGGATCGAGCGACACCGACGAGAAGGAATTCACCGTGACCCCCAGCGGCAGCCCGTCGGGAGCGATGGTCGTGATGACGGCGATCCCGGTGGCGAAGCAGCCGAGGGCGGAACGGAACGCAAGCGGATCGATCGGCTGTTCGGTGGTCATGACGTCCTGTGATGCGGGCCAAGGTGGAGGGGACTGACAGGGCAGGGCAACCGTCGACGGCCTTGGAGCCGCCGAAGATGACACTCAAAGTAGGAAATACCGGGAATTAATCCAGCACGCCACCCCGTGCAAGCCGCATCTCGGCCACGCCGCCGCCCCCGGCAACGTCGTTAAACGGATCTTAATGAAACCCCGTCAGGGTTCAGCCGCGGCGGACGGCCGCCGATTCCACCGTGGCTTCCGTCGGGGGGCCGCGTGCGAAGATCGGCCTTCGGGCCGCGAACCATTCGCCACGGCCAGGGCATGAGCGCGAATTCCGGCGGCAACGAACGGCCGATCATCATCAAGAAGAAGAAGGGCGGGCACGGCGGCCATCATGGCGGCGCGTGGAAGGTCGCCTATGCCGACTTCGTGACCGCGATGATGGCCTTCTTCCTGCTGCTGTGGCTGCTGAACGTCACCACATCGGACCAGCGCAAGGGCATCGCCGATTATTTCTCGCCCGTTTCGGTCAGCCGGGAACAATCGGGATCCGGCGGCATGCTGGGCGGCAAGACCATCACGGTGCCGGGCGCACAGATCTCCCCCAGTTCGCCCATGTCGGCCGACGTGCCGGTTTCGGGCCCCCCCGGCTATTCCTCTCAGCAGACCGACGACGCCGACGACCCGACCGAGTCCGCCACCGGCCCCGGCCAGGGCACCGGTCCCGGTCAGTCCGGCACGGAGGCTGCGGCCAATGGCGCCGCGGCGAATGCGGATGTCGCCGACCAGAAGCCGAACGAGACCCGCGCCGAGTTCCAGAAGCGGATGGAGGAGCTCGCCAAACAGCTGGGCATTCCCGGCCAGAAGCCCGGCGAGAAGCTGTCCGACTTCGGCGAGCGGGTGAAGGAGGCGATGGAGAGCCTGCAGGGTGCGGCCAAGGAGGCCCGCCAGTTCCAGCAGGCCGCGACCGAGATCCGGCAGGCCATCCAGTCGGTGCCGGAATTGGAGCCGCTGGCCCAGAACCTGATGATCGACCAGACGCCGGAGGGCCTGCGCATCCAGATCGTGGACCAGGACCGCGTGTCGATGTTCCCCGGCGGTTCCGGCCAGATGTATCCGCAAACCCGCCAATTGGTGCAGCAGGTGGCCAAGGCCCTGTCCAAGCTGCCCAACAAGCTGTCGATCAGCGGCCACACCGACTCCACCCCCTTCCCGGCCGGTTCGGGCCGCGACAACTGGGACCTGTCGACGGAGCGGGCGAACGCCACCCGCCGCGCCCTGCTGGCCGGTGGCATCGATCCGGTGCGAATCCAGGATGTCGTCGGCAAGGCCGACCGCGACCCTCTGGTCGCCGATCAGCCAAACAGCCCGCGCAATCGCCGCATCACCATGGTCCTGCTGCGCGAAACCCAGGCGGCTCCGGCTGCCGGGGGTCAATCCGGCAATGCCGCCGCTCCCAATGCCGCCGCGGGCGCCACCAAAGCACGATAGCACCTTCGCGGCACCGGTACTTTGGCGCTAATTTCCGGATGTGTCCGCGTCCGAATTCTTGCTTTGTCATCGCGTCGTACAACGGTCAGCGCGATTGCCCTGTTCAAAGCGCGCGGCGATGGGTCATACTTCCTGCACAATGCGACATGGCCGGGGCGATGCCGCCCGGCCCGCGATGATCGGTCAGATACAAGCGCGGGGGAGTCTGTGAGCGTACCCGAGGGCAAACCGTCCGACCTTTTGTCATCCTACAATCCTGGCCTGTACTTCGACGAATTGTTCGGAGCCATGGATTTACCAGCCGAACATACGGCGCTGATCCGCCAGAGGCTGGCCGCACTCGATTTCGATGAACTGCGCCGACGCGCGCAGGATGCGGAGCGGGAGCTTTACAATCTCGGCATCACCTTCATCGTCTATTCCGACAAGGACGCCGTCGACCGCATCCTGCCGTTCGACGTCATCCCGCGGGTGATCTCCGCGCAGGAATGGAAGCATCTGGAGGCGGGCGTTACTCAGCGGGTCGCCGCGCTGAACCTGTTCCTGCACGATATCTATCACGACCAGAAGATTCTGAAGGACGGGGTGATTCCGAGGGATCTGGTCGAGGGGAACCACAATTTCCGCCCGCAGATGATCGGGCTGGACGTTCCCTTCAACACCTACATCCACATCATGGGCACCGATCTGGTGCGCGACCGCCATGGCACCTTCCGGGTGCTGGAGGACAATGGGCGCGTTCCGTCGGGCGTCTCCTACGTCGTCGAAAACCGCCATATGATGCAGCGGGTCTTCCCCGACCTGATGCAGGACATCGGCATCCGGCCGGTGGACAATTATGGCCACAAGCTGCTCGACGCGATGGTGGAGATCGCGCCGGTCGACGACCCGCAGGTGGTGTTGCTGTCGCCGGGCACCTACAACTCCGCCTATTTCGAGCACATCTTCCTGGCGCGCGAGATGGGCGTGCCGCTGGTCGAGGGCCGCGATCTGGTGGTGGACAACGACCGCGTCTTCATGAAGACGACCAACGGCCTGGCCCCGGTCCATTCCATCTACCGTCGGCTGGACGACGCCTTCCTCGATCCAAAGGCTTTCAACCCCGACAGCCTGCTGGGCGTGCCCGGCATTCTGGAGGCCTACCGCAAGGGCAATGTCGCGCTGGCGAACGCCATCGGCACCGGTGTGGCCGACGACAAGGCGGTCTACTGCTATGTGCCGCGGATGATCAAATACTACCTGGACCAGGACCCGATCATCCCCAACGTCGACACCCGCATCTGCCGCGAACCGGACGCCCTGCAATACACGCTGGACAATCTGGCCGATCTGGTGGTGAAGCCGGTGGGCGAGGCCGGCGGTTACGGCATCACCATCGGTCCGCGCGCAAGCAAGGCGGAACTGGAGGATTGCCGGGCCAAGCTGTTGGCCGATCCATCCAACTACATCAGCCAGCCGGTCGTCGACCTGTCGGTCTGCCCGACCGTCTGCGACGACGCCATCGAGCCGCGCCACGTCGATCTGCGCCCCTTCGCCATCACCGGCAAGAGCACCTGGGTCCTGCCCGGCGGCCTGTCGCGCGTGGCGCTGAAGAAGGGCACGCTGATCGTCAATTCGTCCCAGGGCGGCGGCTCGAAGGACACCTGGGTTCTGGAAGGTGGTGCGGCATGAACCTGCTGTCCCGTTACGCCGAGTGCATTTTCTGGATGGCCCGCTACATGGAGCGGGCCGAGAATCTGGCCCGCATCATGGACGTGCACGAAACCTTCGCGCGCGACACCCGCGGGGCGACCAACTGGTTCTCCATTGTCCAGCTGAACGCCGACGAGAAGGATTTCTTCAGCCGTCACGACCGCCCGACGGCGGAAGCGGTGATCCACTATTACATGTTCGACGCGCAGAACCAGAATTCGCTGCTGTCGATGCTGCGGATGGCGCGGGAGAACGCGCGGACCCTGCGCCCCTGGATCTCGACGGAGATGTGGACGCAGATCAACGTCTTCCACAACAAGCTGCTGGAGATGTCGGTCAAGGATGTGGCGACGCAGAACCTGTCCAAGGTCTGCACCTGGATCAAGGAGGAGTGCCAGACCCACACCGGGATCACCGAGGGCACGTTCTACCGCGACCAGGGTTGGTATTTCTACCAGATGGGCAAGTATATCGAGCGGGCGGACCAGACCACACGCCTCCTCGACATCAAATACCACACGCTGCTGCCGTCGCCGCTGGATGTCGGGTCCACGCTGGACGTCAGCCAATGGACGACGGTTCTGCGCTGCACCGCCGGCTATCACGCCTTCCGCCGCGTCTATCCCCGAGGAATGTCGCCGACCACGGTTGCCGGCTTCATGCTGTTCAACGAGGGGTTCCCGCGCTCGGTGGTGATGTGCGTGCGGCAGATCGACGGCGTGCTGACCAGGATGCGCTCCCGCTATGAACTTCGCGGCGGGTCGGCGGCGATGGAGCGGGTGGACGAGTTGCTGGCGGCCCTGCTGTCCCGTCCGATCGACGCGGTGCTGCGCGACGGCCTGCACGAGTATCTCGACTGGATCCAACTGCAATTGAGCATCATCACGACGGAGATCGCCCAGGCCTTCTTCGGCGTCCAGCCTCCTCTGGCGGTTCAGAGCCAGTCGCAGTAAGCTGCGGGTCCGGCGGAGGGGCGGCGACGCTCCTCCGCATCGTCCTCTCTGTCGTGGTGGTTGTCGGTCAGAATGTCGGTCATCCAGCCGCCGCAGCGTCCCCTGCAGCAATTCTTCCGGTCGGGGCCCATGCCCTGTCCCTATCTGCCCGGACGCGTGGAGCGCAAGCTGTTCACGCGCCTGATCGGTCCCTACGCGACGGAGGTGAACTCCACCCTGTCGCGTGCCGGCTTCCGTCGAAGCCACGACATCGTCTATCGCCCGGTCTGCCCCAACTGCCAGGCCTGTGTGCCGGTCCGTGTGCCGGTGGCGGAGTTCATACCGTCGCGCTCGCAACGGAGAGTTCTGAAGCTGAACAGCGGTGTTACACTGGCCGAACGGCCGGCCTACGCCACCTCCGAGCAATACCGGCTTTTCTCGCTCTACCAGAATTCCCGCCACGGCGATTCCGACATGGCCCGCATGGCGATGGGCGACTTTTCGGCCATGGTCGACGAGGGCAGGGCGGACACCAGCCTGTTGGAGGCCCGCGACGAGCGCGGTCAACTGGTGGGTTGCATGCTGACCGACCGGTTGTCGGATGGCTATTCGGCAGTCTACAGCTTCTACGACGCGGCGCAGGACCGCCGCAGCCTCGGCACCTTCATGATCCTCGGCCTGATCGAACGGGCCCGGCTGGCCGGCATGCCCTATGTCTATCTCGGCTATTGGATCGCCCACAGCCGCAAGATGGCCTACAAGGCCAAGTTCCACCCGCTGGAATGCCTGGGCGAGGATGGCTGGCGCATTGCGGACATCCCGATGGACGAATGACACGGATCCGGAGCGGAAACCGCCGGTCCGTACCGCAATCGGTTCTACGTGTTTCTACGTAGCTCCAACGTAGCCCTTGCCGGTTAATGCCCGGGAAGGAATAGTCCCGTCCAATCCTATCTTTTGGTATACCCTCCGTCCGAGAGAGGGTTGCGACTTGCCGTGTCTATGCGGCTGCAACAAAAGCAAAAGGGGACGGCCAAGGCCGCGCCCCCTGCAACAGGGAGGTTTCTCCTTTGAGAGGTCTGCTCAAACTAAGCTGCCTGATCGATGCCTTGAACGAGGGCATCGGCAAGCTTGCATACTGGCTCGTGCTGGTCGCCGTCGTCGTCAGTTCGGCCAACGCGGTCATCCGTTACGGGTTGAACACCAGCTCCAACGCATGGTTGGAGTTGCAATGGTACCTGTTCTCAGCCGTGTTCCTGCTGTGCGCCGGATATACGTTCCTGCGCAATGAACACATCCGCATCGACATCATTCTGGGTCGCTTCTCCAAGCGGGTACAGGCATGGGTCGACATCTTCGGGATCCTGGTCTTCATGTTCCCGATGACGATCCTGATCACGGTGCTGTCCTGGCCGATGTTCCTGGACAGCTATCTCACTCATGAGATGTCCAGCGATGCCGGCGGCCTGATCCGTTGGCCCGCGAAGATCCTGGTCCCGGTCGGTTTCTTCCTGCTCACCGCACAGGGTGTGTCGGAGCTGATCAAGCGCATCGCCTATCTCACCGGCCATCGTGACGAGCCGGGCGAGAAGATGCACAGCCATTCCTAAGGACCGGGAGCGCCCCTGATGGTCGAGTTCGTAACCGCCAATATGGCGCCGCTGATGTTCGGCGCCCTGGTGCTTTTCCTGTTGATGGGTTTCCCGGTCGCCTTCGCGCTGGCCGCCAACGGTCTCCTGTTCGGCCTGATCGGCATCGAGCTGGGTCTGCTGACCCCGGCGCTGATGCAGGCGCTGCCGGAGCGCGTGTTCGGCATCATGCGCAACGACACGCTGCTGGCCATTCCCTTCTTCACCTTCATGGGCCTGATCCTGGAACGCTCCGGCATGGCCGAGGATCTGCTCGACACAATCGGGCAGCTGTTCGGCCCGATCCGTGGCGGTCTGGCCTATGCGGTGATCTTCGTCGGCGCGCTGCTGGCGGCGACCACCGGCGTCGTCGCCGCGTCGGTCATCTCCATGGGCCTGATCTCGCTGCCGATCATGCTGCGCTACGGCTATGACCGCCGGATCGCGTCCGGTGTCATCGCAGCGTCAGGCACGCTGGCCCAGATCATCCCGCCGTCGCTGGTGCTGATCGTTCTGGCCGACCAGCTCGGCCGCTCGGTCGGCGACATGTATGCCGGCGCTCTGATCCCCGGCCTCGTGCTGACCGGGCTTTATGCCGGTTACATTCTGGTCACCAGCATCATTCGTCCGGAGTCGGTTCCGGCCCTGCCGCTGGAGGCCCGCACGTTGCGCGGCACCAAGCTGCTTCTGCGGGTCATCACCTCGCTGGTGCCGCCGCTGGTGCTGATCTTCCTGGTGCTGGGCACCATCTTCATCGGCATTGCCACACCGACCGAAGGCGGCGCCATGGGTGCTGCCGGCGCCATCCTGCTGGCGCTGGCCAAGCGCCAGCTCAGCTGGAGCCTGATGCGTCAGGCGATGGACTCCACGGCCAAGCTGTCGTCCTTCGTGGTCTTCATCCTGATCGGTTCGACCGTGTTCGGCCTGGTGTTCCGCGCCGTCAACGGCGACCTCTGGGTCGAGCATCTGATGACCAGCCTGCCGGGCGGCCAGCTGGGCTTCCTGATCGTCTGCAACATCCTGATCTTCGTGCTGGCCTTCTTCCTCGATTTCTTCGAGCTGGCATTCATCATCGTCCCCCTGCTGGGGCCGGTGGCGGATAAGCTGGGCATCGATCTGATCTGGTTCGGCGTGCTGCTGGGCGTGAACATGCAGACCAGCTTCATGCACCCGCCCTTCGGTTTCGCCCTGTTCTTCCTGCGGTCGGTGGCGCCGAAGACGGACTACATCGACAAGATTACCGGGCAGAAGATCGCAAGGATCACCACGGGTCAGATCTATTGGGGTGCGGTGCCCTTCGTGGTCATCCAGCTCATCATGGTCGCGCTCGTCATCGCCTTCCCGCAGTTGGTGGATGCCGGCCGTGACAAGGGCCCGGCGATCAACCTGGAAGACGTGAAGATCGAGATTCCGGCCTTCGACAACCAGGACGTGGCTCCGCCCTTCGGCGCTGCTCCCGGTGGTCAGGAAAACAACCAGGCCGACGACATCATGAAGCAACTTCAGGGCAAGTGACGGCGGAAAGCCCGAACGGATGTCTGAACGGAAATGGGGGCCGGTTCGTCCGGCCCCCTTTTTTCATGCGTGCGTTTCCAGCGGGAAAGGGCCAGTGAAGGAGATCAGCGGGGCTGGGTGGCTCCCGCCCAATTGGTCGGCGCCGTGCCACCGGCCGCGAGGGGAGTACCGCCGGGACCGCCGCCGAGCGACATCATGCGGTCGCTGACGCCGGTGGGCGGCAGGGCTGCAAACTGTTCCACCGACATGCCGCTGAGGATCACGGCCTGTCGGTTGTGGGCATAGCGCAGGTTTTCGCTGTTGACCGTCACCTTGTACTCCGTCGGGTAGCGGGGTGCCCCGACCGTGACGATCGCCTGCTCCACCCGGTTGGCCGGCCCGATCACCAGATCGGAGACGTTGCCCAGGATGCGCCGTCCGTCCGGCGTCTGCACCGTCAGGCCGACCAGTTCGATCGGCGGTCTGGTCGCGACCTCCGCCGAAGGCACTCCGCCCATGTCGGAGGAACCGGCGCAGGCGCCGAGCGCCAAGACCGGGAGCAGGGGCACCGACAGCAGGAAGCGGCACGGTCGGAAGGTTTGGCGGCTTTGGTCCATCGGTTCTTGACCCTATCTTCTGGCTGCGCAGACATGTCCGTCGCTGCAACAGCGCAAGCCGTGAGGAGGTTCCGCGCGCCGATGGGGTGACCCCTTCGCCCGCGGGAGTCCTCCGTCCGGGCAGGTCAGGTGAAGATGAAGTCGTGACCGGCGTTGAGCCCGATTTGGTCGACCGTCAGCGAGGAGCCGTCGGCGAAGCTGAAGGTGGTGGCCGAGCCGTTGCTGGTCATCCCCATTTCCCAGGCGGCATAGCCGCGGAACTCGATCTGGTCGATGCCCTTTTCGAAATAGGTGATCGTGTCGGTGCCGAAGCCGCCGGTGGCCTGTTCGATCAGGAAGCGGTCGGACAGACCGTCATAGTAGCTGACCATGCTGTCATTGCCGGTGCCTGGCTGGAACAGGTCGGCGCCGCCGTCGCGGTAGCTGTCGTACAGGATGTCATTGCCGCTGCCGCCGATCATGGTGTCGTCGCCGCGCATGCCCTTGACGATGTCGTCGCCTGTGCCGCCGTTCAGCCAATCGTTTCCCTCACCGCCGAACAGTTGGTCGTTTCCGGCATCGCCCCACATCGAATCGTTTCCGGGTTCATCCTTGCCATAGGGGTCGCCGAGCCAGTCGTTGCCGTCGCCGCCATAGAGCTTGTCGTTGCCCAGCCCACCGATCAGCGAGTCGTTTCCGCGTTCGCCATACAGCAGATCGTTCCCGCCGGCGCCGTAGACACGGTCGTTGCCGTCCAGACCGTCGAGACGGTCGTCAGTGGCGGTGCCGGTCATGGTGTCGTTGTTCGAAGTCCCCCAGAACTGGCGCATGGCGTCTCTCCATCAGTGCCGTTAACGTGTTGTTAACGATTAACTATATGTTAACCATGGGCGCGGGGAGGTCGAAAAGCGATAAAGGGGCAGTACAAAGGGAGTTTGGGGAAATGACACAGATAATCATAGATTGTTTAGACAATAGGAGTTTTATGTTTCTATATTTTATGTATTTGTGACTGGAAGCGGGCTGTTTTTGCGACAGAGAGCGGGTTTTTTTTGCCTTATGGACAGGTATTGGCTTGCAAAAGGCCACCGGTCGCCGTGCCGAAGGGCATGTTGCGTAACAGACGGCACTAGGCCCAGGTCGGATGACGTGCCTGAGCGGATCGTCCGAAAGAGATTCGGCGGCGCAAACGCGCCTGCCGCCGACCGACATTGCGAGGGCGGCCGCCGCGTAAAAAATAACCGGGCGTTCATGGGAACGCCCGGTGCAGTCATATACAGGGAGGGTTAGAGACAAGAGTGTTTCTATACCCTTCGGTGGGATCGCGGCGTTGATGTGGATCAAGGATCGGTCGCGAGCGGTCACTGCCGTGGCTGCGACTCGCTTCGCGTCCGGCCGTCTCAGCCGTGGCTGTGGGAATGCCCGCCATACAGGATGGCGGGATCGGTCTGGACCTCCTGGATGGTCTCCAGCCGCCCGTCGCGCCAGGCGCGATAGAAGCAGCTGCGCCGCCCAGTGTGGCAGGCGACGCCGTCCTGCTCCACGATCAGCAGCAGGGTATCGCCGTCGCAGTCCACCCGGAAGTCCTTCAAGCGCTGCATCTGGCCGGAGGTCTCTCCCTTGCGCCAAAGCCCGCCACGAGAGCGCGACCAGTAGCAGACCCGGCCGGTCGCCAGCGTCTCCACGACCGAATCGCGGTTCATCCAGGCCATCATCAGGATCTCGCCGGTGCCGTCCGCCTGGGCGATGGCGGGCACGAGACCGTCGGCGGTGAAGCGGATGGCGGCGAGAATTTCTTCGTACGGCGCCGCATCGAGGGACGGTGTGTCCGTCATGGCAAATCACTCCTCACTGGTCAGTCCCTCAGAGGGCGGCGGCCATCCGGCGGAAGCCGGCATCCAGGTCGCGGATCAGGTCGTCGGCGCTTTCCAGCCCGGCATGCAGGCGCAGGACCTGCCCCGGATCGGTCCAGCGGGTGGCGGAACGCACTGCCGCCGGCCGGGTCGGCAGGATCAGGCTTTCGAAGCCGCCCCAGCTGTAGCCCATGCCGAACAGCTCCATTCCGTCCAGCATCGCGGCGAGTGCTTTGCGCGGGACTTGATTGATGACGATCGAGAACAGCCCGCTCGACCCGGTGAAGTCGCGCTTCCACAGGGCATGGCCCGGGAAATCGGGACGGGCAGGGTGCAGCACGCGCGTCACCTCCGGCCGGGCTGCCAGCCAGTCGGCGAGCGCCAGCGCGCTTTCCTGGTGCTGGCGCATGCGCACCGACAGCGTCCGCAGGCCACGCAGGCCGAGATAGAGGTCGTCCGGCCCGCCGCAGATGCCGAATCGCGTGGCCGCCTTCTTCACCGCGACCCAGGTCGCCTCATCGCGGCAGGTGACGACGCCCAGCATCGCGTCGGCATGGCCCACCATGTATTTGGTGGCGGCATGGATGGACACGTCGACGCCATGGTCGAACGGGCGGAAGAACAGCGGGGTTGCCCAGGTGTTGTCGATCATCACCGTGGCGCCGGCCTTCTTCGCCGCCGCGGCGATGGCCGGCACATCCTGCACCTCGAAGGTCAGCGATCCCGGCGATTCGAGGAAGACCACGCTGGTGTTCGACCGCAGGAGGGCGTCGATGCCGGCTCCGATGCAGGGATCGTAGAACTCCACCTCCACGCCGTAGGGGGCCAGCGTCTCCTTGGCGAAGCGGCGCGTCGGGCCATAGGCGCTGTCGGTGATCAGCACATGGTCGCCGGCCTTGGTGAAAGCCGACAGGGCGACCGCGATGGCGGCGAGCCCGGAACCGGTGTTCACCGTCTTGAACCCACCCTCGAGCGCAGCCGCCGCCTCCTCGAAGGCGAAGGTCGTGGGTGTGCCCATGCGGCCGTAATGCACCCCTTCCAGCGTGTTGCGGTCGCTCTCCTCCAGCGCGTCTAGGGTCGGGAACAGCACGGTCGAACAGTGATAGACCGGTGGATTGA
Organism: Azospirillum humicireducens; assembly: GCF_001639105.2. NCBI lineage: Bacteria > Pseudomonadati > Pseudomonadota > Alphaproteobacteria > Rhodospirillales > Azospirillaceae > Azospirillum > Azospirillum humicireducens. The sequence goes on along the minus strand of NZ_CP015285.1, from coordinate 1,480,435 downwards.
CGATGCCGTGGTTGTTCCGCGGATCGCGGCCGGCGTGAACGAGAATCGTGTCCTGCGTGACGTCCTTCATCGACTGTCCGTTTGGCTGGAGCGGTAATCCGGCCCGTTCCATTCGACCGCCGCGAAGAGTACTCCGGGGCGTGCGGCGCGGGCACGGCCGAACATTCTGTCATCGCGGGCGGCGTGCCGCCATCGCCGATTGCTTGCAACCGCTGTGAGTGGTTGGGATATTTTGGTAACACCACCGATGCACAGAGGATTCGACAAGTCGGATCAAATTGATACACTGTTGTCCCACGCGCATGGCTGCGTCGCGATCCTCACAGGACCGATCCGGCGGGGATTGTCCCGACGGATCACAAGGGGGATCAGAAGGCCGGCGTCGTCAGGCGCGTCGTCAGACCGCTCAAATGCGAAGAACGCAAGAACAGGGTGGAGTTAATAATATGAAGTCAGGGTTCCTGGCCGCCGCCGCTGCGGCCGTGGTCGTTTCAGCCAGCGTCGCCGCCGGCGCCGCCACGCTCGACACCGTCAAGCAGCGCGGCTTCGTTCAGTGCGGCGTGAATGCCGGTCTGCCGGGCTTCGGCAACCCCGACAGTGCCGGCAACTGGACCGGGCTCGACGTCGACTATTGCCGTGCCGTCGCCGTCGCCATCTTCAACGACCCGAACAAGGTCAAGTTCACTCCGCTGTCCGCCCAGCAGCGCTTCCCGGCCATCCAGTCGGGCGAAGTCGATCTGCTGTCGCGCAACACCACCGCCACGCTGACCCGCGACACTTCGGTCGGCCTGAATTTCGCCCCCGTCACCTATTATGATGGCCAGGGCTTCATGGTTCCGAAGAAGCTCGGCGTGAAGAGCGCCAAGGAGCTGAACGGCGCCACCGTCTGCGTCCAGTCCGGCACCACGACCGAACTGAACCTCGCTGACTATTTCCGCGCCAACGGCATGAGCTACAACCCGGTCGTCATCGAGTCGAACGACGAGGTCAATGCCGCCTACTTCGCCGGCCGTTGCGACGTGCTGACCACCGACGTGTCCGGTCTGGCCGGCACCCGCGCCGGTGTCGCCCCGGTTCCGGACGACCATGTCATCCTGCCGGAGGTCATCTCCAAGGAGCCGTTGGCTCCGGCCGTGCGCCATGGCGACGACCAGTGGTTCGATATCGTGAAGTGGACGGTCTTCGCGACCATCCAGGCCGAGGAGTTCGGCATCACCTCCAAGAACATCGACGAGTTCACCAACTCCAAGAATCCGGACATCCAGCGCTACCTCGGCACCACGCCGGGCATGGGCAAGGCCCTGGGCCTGGACGAGAAGTGGGCCTACAACGTGGTGAAGAAGGTCGGCAATTACGGCGAGATCTTCGACCGCAACGTCGGTCCGGGCACCGCGCTGAAGCTGGAGCGCGGCCTGAACGCCCTGTGGACCAAGGGCGGCCTGATGTACGCCCAGCCGTTCCGGTAAGGCACGGCACCGCTTGAAGCGCCGCCCGCAGGCCAGTTGCCGGAGGGCGGCCTTCCGGTTCCTTGAGGAGCGGTCGCGCAGGGCGCCGGTGAAGCGCCCGCGCAGGGGACCGCATTGGGAGACATGTCGCATCCCCTACGGTGTGGGAAATGCCCGGAAGAACGTCCGGGACCGCGTGGGCACCGTTCGGGACGCGATGGTTGGGGGAGAGTAGTCCGTGGCGACCGAGACCCGGACCACCCAAGGCGCTCCGCCGCCGGGTGGCGTATCGTTTTCCCTCAGCGACCCGACGTTCCGCGCTATCGTCTACCAGATCCTGGTGGTCGGCGCGGTCGTCCTGGTCGGCTGGTTCCTGATTTCCAACACGCTCGACAACCTCGCGCGGCGCTCGATCGCGACCGGTTACGATTTCCTGGAGCGTGAAGCGGCCTTCGGCATCGGCGAATCGCTGATCGACTATTCGCCGAAGGACAGCTATGGCCGAGCCTTTCTGGTCGGCGTGCTGAACACGCTGAAGGTGTCGATCATCGGCGTCATCCTGGCGACCATCATCGGCACGATCATCGGCGTCGCCCGCCTGTCCAGCAATTGGCTGATCGCCAAGCTCGCCTCGACCTTTGTCGAGATCGTCCGCAACATCCCGCCGCTGCTGCAGCTGTTCTTCTGGTACGCGCTGGTGTCGGAAAGCCTGCCGCCCGTGCGACAGGCCCTCAATCCGCTTCCGGGCGTATTCCTGTCGCAGCGCGGCCTGCGCGTACCGGTTCCGGCGGCCGATCCAGTCTGGATCAACATGGGCATCGCCCTGCTGGTCGCCATCGTCGCCGCCTGGGGCGTGTCGCGCTGGGCCAAGGCGCGGCAGGCGCGGACCGGCCAGCCCTTCCCCACCGGCTCGACCGGGTTGGGGCTGATCGTCGGATTGCCGCTGCTGACCTGGATCGCCGGCGGCGCGCCGATGGCAATGGATGTGCCGAAGCTGGCGGGCTTCAACTTCGCCGGCGGCGCCGCCATCTCGCCCGAGTTCTTCGCCATCCTGACCGGCTTGACCATCTACACCTCCGCCTTCATCGCCGAGGTGGTGCGCAGCGGCATCACGGCGGTCAACTGGGGGCAGACGGAGGCTGCGCGTGCGCTCGGCCTGCCCAGCGGTCCGACGCTGCGCCTCGTCATCCTGCCGCAGGCGCTGCGGGTGATCGTGCCGCCGCTGACCAGCCAGTATCTGAACCTGACCAAGAACAGCTCGCTGGCGCTGGCCATCGGCTATCCGGATCTGGTGTCGATCGCCAACACGACCTTGAACCAGACCGGTCAGGCGATCGAAGGCGTGACGATGATCATGGGCACCTATCTGGTCATCAGCCTCAGCATCTCGATCTTCATGAACTGGTACAACAAGCGCATCGCGCTGGTGGAGCGGTAACGGCCATGACCGACAACGTGCAAAGCGTCGGCCTGCCGGACGAGCGTCCGCCGGCCAACACCGTCGGCCCCCTCGCGTGGCTGCGGAACAACCTGTTCAACACCTGGTACAACGCCATCCTGACGCTGCTGGTGCTGGCGCTTCTGGCGTCGGCTGTCCCGCCCTTCGTCAATTGGCTGCTGATCCGGGCCCATGGCTTCGATGCCGCTTCCACGGTCTGCCGGCAGGATGCGGGCGGTGCCTGCTGGGGCTTCATCAGCGAGAAGCTGCGCTTCATCATGTTCGGGATGTTCCCGTGGGATGAACAGTGGCGCCCGCTGGTGACGATCTGCGTCATCATCACGCTTCTGGTCGTCAGCTGCGACCGCCGGTTCTGGAAGCCCTGGCTCGGGCTGATCTGGGCCGCCGGGTTGGGGCTGGTCGCCTTGCTGATGTGGGGTGGCGTGTTCGGCCTGACCTATGTCGAGAACACGCTGTGGGGCGGACTGCCGCTGACCCTCATCCTGTCGGTGATCGGGCTGGCCGTGGCCTTCCCGGTGGCGATCCTGCTGGCGCTCGGCCGGCGGTCGAACATGCCGGCGGTGAAGGTGCTGTGCGTCACCTACATCGAGCTGATCCGCGGCGTGCCGCTGATCAGCCTGCTGTTCATGGCATCGGTTATGCTGCCGCTGTTCCTGCCCAACGGCGTGTCGATCGACAAGCTGCTGCGCGCGCAGATCGCCTTCATCATGTTCGCCGCCGCCTATATGGCCGAAGCCATCCGTGGCGGCCTGCAGGCGATTCCCAAGGGCCAGTACGAGGCCGCGGATGGGCTGGGGCTGTCCTATTGGCAGAAGATGCGCAAGATCATCCTGCCGCAGGCGCTGGCCGTCGCCATTCCGCCGCTGGTGAACACCTTCATCAGCTTCTTCAAGGACACCTCTCTGGTCATCATCATCGGGCTGTACGACCTGCTCGGCACCGCGAAGGCCGCGCTGTCCGATCCGTCCTGGCGCGGTTTCTACCGCGAGGCCTATCTGTTCATCGGCGTGATCTATTGGGTCTTCTGCTACAGCATGTCCAAATACAGCCAGAAGCTGGAACGCGATCTCAATCGCGGCCACCGCCGTTAGACCCACGCCGTCAAGGAGAACACGACTATGTCCCAGGCCATGTCCCAGGGCACCGCCAAGGCCAAGCACGTCCTCAGCGGCGAGGAAATCATCCGCTGCACGGGCGTCAACAAATGGTATGGCGAGTTCCACGTCCTGAAGAACATCAACCTCAGCGTCCAGAAAGGTGAGCGTATCGTCGTCTGCGGCCCGTCGGGTTCCGGCAAATCGACGATGATCCGCTGCCTGAACCGGCTCGAGGAGCACCAGAAGGGCAGCATCGTCATCGATGGGATCGAGCTGACCAACAATCTGAAGAACATCGAGCTGGTCCGGCGCGAGGTCGGCATGGTGTTCCAGCACTTCAACCTGTTCCCGCACCTGACGGTTCTTGAGAACTGCACGCTCGCCCCGATCTGGGTCCGCAAGAAGCCGAAGGCCGAAGCGGAAGAGATCGCCATGAGCTATCTGAAGCGGGTGCGCATCGCCGAACAGGCCCACAAGTACCCCGGCCAGCTTTCGGGCGGCCAGCAGCAGCGCGTCGCCATCGCGCGGTCGCTGTGCATGAGCCCGAAGGTGATGCTGTTCGACGAGCCGACCTCCGCCCTCGACCCCGAAATGGTCAAGGAGGTGCTGGACGTCATGATCGGTCTGGCCGAGGATGGCATGACCATGCTCTGCGTCACGCACGAGATGGGCTTCGCCAAGTCGGTCGCCGACCGCGTCATCTTCATGGACCGCGGCGAGATCGTCGAGCAGGACACTCCGGACAATTTCTTCTCGAATCCGAAGTCGGACCGCACGCGCCTCTTCCTCAGCCAGATCCTGAACCACTGATCCAGGCGGCGGACCGGCGGTTCCTTCCGGTCCGCCATTTGGAAACAAAACACCTCGACTTATGGTGCGCGGCGCAATGTCCTGTGGCGCCGCACACCGGTTTGCGGTTCAATCGGTCGCCTGACGTGGTGTTCGACCGAATCGCTAACGGAGACCGAGGTTATGGACCTGCTCAGCCCCCGTCCCAGCGTTGGCCAGATCAAGCCGTACCGTCCCGTTCGCCCGCCCCGCGACGGCCGCCGGTGGATCGACCTGTCCCTGACCCACAATCCGCTTGGACCCAGCCCGCTCGCGCTGGATGCCTACTGCGAAGCGGCGGCCCGGATCCATTGCTACCCCGACTGGGATCAGGATCCGCTGCGCCACGCCATCGCCCGCCGCCATTCCATCGACGCCGACCATATCGTCTGCACCGCAGGATCGGAGGAGATGATCCATCTGGTCGCCCAGGCCTTCGCCGGTCCCGGTGACGAGGTGCTGTGCCATGAGCGCGGGTATCGAGGCTTCCTCAAGGCGATTCGTGCCAGCGGGGCGACCGCGGTCATCGCGGCGGAGCGCGACATGGTGGTGGATGTGGATGCGATGATAGACCGCGCCACCGACCGCACCAGGATCTGCTTCCTCGCCAATCCGAACAATCCGACCGGAACCTACATCCCGGCCGACGCGGTGCAGCGGCTGCGCGCCGGTCTGCCGTCCCACACGCTTCTGGTGCTGGATTCCGCCTATGCGGACTATTGCCGGATGCCGGATTACAGCGACGGGACGGAGATTGTCGAAAACTCCGACAATGTGCTGCTGATCCGCACCTTTTCGAAGATGCACGGGTTGGCCGGGCTGCGGGTGGGCTGGGGCTATGGCCCTGCTACGGTGATCGAGGCGGTGAATGCCATTCGCGGCGCCTTCAACGTCTCGCTCCCCGCCCAGTTGACCGCCGCCGCCGCACTCAGCGACGCGGAGCATGAGGAGGCGACCTTCGTCCACAACGCGCAATGGCTACCCTGGCTCTCACGCGAGTTGGAGCGGGTGGGTCTGCGTGTCTATCCCAGCGTCTGCAACTTCGTGTTGGCCCGTGTGCCGACCGATCCGTCGCTGGGTACTCAGGCGGTGATCGACCATCTTGCCCGCCGCGGCATCCTGGTGAAGCCGGTCGCCGACTATGGGCTCTCCGACTGCCTACGCATCACCGTCGGCCGCGAGGAGGAGAACAAGGCGCTGATCGTGGCGCTGGCAGAAATCCTCGGGTGAGGACCCGAACGGAAAGGTATGGGGTGGGAGCGGGATATTCGCCGCTTTTGATGCAGATCAACGAACGGTATATCCGGTTCGGGATAAGGTCCGTCTTGTCTCTAACCCTCCCTGTATCACTGGACCGGAGCATCCGCATGGATGTCTCCGGTTTTTCTTTGCGGCGAGGACTGTCGCCCAAAAGTGCCGCTCCGTTGACATGCATCAACGCGGCAGGCCGGGCGAGGGCGTAAACCTGTGGCTGTCTCTAACCCTCCCTGTTTCACAGGAGGCTCCGGTTCCGGTGCCTCCTGTTTTTTTGTCCGCGCTCAAGCTGGAGTCAGGATGGCGGACGGGAGCGGTTCCAGCGCAGGATCAGCCCAAGCAGCGACAGCGGCACCACCACCACGGCGCCGATCAGGATATAGGGCAAGGCCCAGCCGCCTGCTTCGACCAACAATGCTGCGATATCCTGAACCGTCTGCCAGCTGTTGGTCAGGATGTTGGCCGGGTTGATGTTCAGAAACGACAGCACGAAGCCGACGACGAAGCACAGCACCAGCGTCCGAATGATCCAGCCCACCAAGGCCTCATCTCCCGTTCGTCACGGCGGAGCTTCCGCCTCGCCCGAAGAAACACGCCGGCCCACGACCGAGTTCCGGCATCCCGCGGTAGATGGGGCGGGGTGGACTGGGTGGTCAAGGGGGTGTGGTGTGGCAGGCCCCTTCCTCCCCCGCTTCAAGCGGGAGAGGGAATGTTGGCAATGCGAGGGCCTGCTCCCTCTCCCGCCGACAGGCGGGGGAGAATTGGGGAGGGGGCAAACGCCGCTTCAGCCTCATCCTGCCAGCGGCACATGCTCCCCGGCGCTGCGCGGCAGGATGCCGTCCAGACGCGGGTCGCGCACCTCGCGGGCGACGTGCCGGGTGGGGACGAAGCCCATGCTCTGGTAGAGCGGCAGTGCTTTCGGGTGGTCGAAGGTGCATGTGTTCACGACGAGCCTCGATGCACCGCCTTCCCATGCCTTGCGGATGGCGGTGTCGAGCAGCCAAGGGCCGAGCTTGTGGCCGATGAAGTCGGGGATCAGGCCGAAATAGGCCAGATCGGTTTCGCTCGTCCGCCGGTCCAGTTCGGCGAAGCCGGCGGGCGTGCCGTCGACATAGAGCACCCAGACCTCCACCAGCGGGTCGAGTATCGAGCGCTCCAGCTCCTTGCGCGGCATGCGGCGGCGTTCGTGCCACAGCCAGGGCTCGCCCACCGTGTCGTAGAGATAGCGGTAGAAGGACCAGGTCGGCGGATTCGCCCGCAGCAGCGACAGGTTGCCTTTCGGCTGGCGCACCGGCTCACGGGCCGGCGGGGCCGTCATCTGAAGATAGGAGACGATCACCGGCAGATGGCCCGGCCGGCTGGCGGCGGGAAGGTCGGGGCGGGTCAGGGAGAAGGGTTGGTCAGCCATTTTTGCATCAACGTCGAGGGTGGTTTGGCGTAGCCGAGGTGCTCGTAGAATGCCAGCACCCGTTCATTGGTGCTTCTGACCAGAAGTTGAACCTTCGGCATCCCGGTGGCCGACAGCCAGCCTTCGGCTTCTGCGAGCATGCGGCGGCCCAGGCCCTCACCCTGATGGGCGGGGGCGACCGCGAGGTAATAGATCCACCCGCGGTGTCCATCCTGGCCAACCATGGCCGTCGCGACGATCCGGTCGTCGAGACAAAGAGCGAGGACCGTCGAATTCAGCTTCGACAGTGCCAGTGCAAAATCAGCCGCCGGATCGTTCCACGGCACCACCAGTCCGCAGTCGGTCCACAGCGCCACGACGGCGTCGCGGTCTTCCGCGCGGCATGGTCGGACGGTGACGGAATTGGTCACGGCTGCCGCGTTTCTGCTTCGCGCGGTCCGGTTTCCAGCGGCAGATCCTCCCGCAGGCCCCATTCGGCCCAGGAGCCGTCATAGATCGCCACGTCCGGTTTGCCGGCTGTGGCGAGGCCCAGCGCGATGACGCAGGCGGTGATGCCGCTGCCGCAGGAGGCGACCACCGGCCGGTCGAGGTCCAGCCCGGCGGCTCGCGCCTTGGCGGCGATGGCGTCCGGCGGCAGCAGGGTCTTGGCTTCCGCGTCGATCAGGTCGGTGTGGGGAAGATTGAAGCTGCCTGGAATCCGGCCACTGCGCCGGCCCGGCCAGGGCTCCCCCACCGCGCCTTCGAATCGCGGCTGGGCGCGGGCGTCGGTGACCTGATCGGCCTTCGCGTCGATGTTGGCGAGCACCTGATCGGCGCTGCGGATCAGCTCCGGACGTTTGCGCGCGGTGAAGACCGCCGGTTCGGCCGGAGCGGGTTCGCCCGACTCGGTCGTGCGTCCTTCCGTCAGCCATTTCGGCATCCCGCCGTCCAGAACCGCCACCCGGTCGAAGCCGAACAGACGGAACAGCCACCAGACGCGCGCCGCGGCGGTCGCCATGCCGGCGGTGTCGTACACCACCACCGTGTCACCGTCGCCGATGCCCAACGCGCCGATCTTCGCGGCGAAGGTCGCCTCATCCGGGGCCATGTGCGGCAATGGATGGGTGTCCGGCGCCGCCACCTCGTCGACGTCGCACAGGCGTGCGCCGGGAATATGGGCGGCCGCGAACTCGGCCCGGATGTCGCGCTTCAAGGCTGGCATGTGCCAGGATCCGTCGAGCAGCTTCAGCCCAGGCCGGCCGAGATTTCGGGCGAGCCAGTCGGTTGAGACGACGGGGCCGGTCAGCGGATCAACGGTGCTGTCGCTCATGCTGCGGGTCCTTGAGTGGGCTCGGTGAATGGGATCAGTCCTTCAGCGCGATGATGACGCGCCGGTTCTGCTTGCCCTTGTTTTCGATCTTCGTCACCTCGATTCCGCCGATCTCGCCGGTATGGGCGACATGGGTGCCCCCGCAAGGCTGCAGATCGACGCCCTCCACGCTCAGCAGGCGCACCCGGCCGCTGCCGGTCGGCGGCTTCACCGACATGGTCCGCACCAGTTCCGGCTTCGCCGCCATTTCCTCGTCGGTGATCCATTGGGTGCCGACGGGCGTGTCGGCGGCGATCAGCCTGTTCACCGCCTCGGCGATGGCGTCCTTGTCCAGCGATTCGGCCGGGACGTTGAAATCGAGCCGGCTCTTGTCCGCACCGATCTGACCGCCGGTGACCGACCCAGGAACGACCGCGCACAGCAGGTGCAACGCAGTGTGCATCCGCATGTGGCGGTAACGGCGGTCCCAATCGATCACCGCCTCCACAGCTGTGCCGGTGGCAGGCAGCTCCTGTCCGTCCTCCGGCACATGGATGACGTCGTCGGGGCCGCCATCGCCCTTCACCGTGTCCCGGATGCGGACTTCCAGCCCGTCGAAGCGCAGGGTTCCGCTGTCGCCCGGCTGGCCGCCGCCGGTCGGGTAGAAGACGGTGCGGTCGAGCCGGATGCCGCGCTCATCCACCGCCGTGACGGTGGCGACGCAGCTGCGGGCGTAGGCGTCCTCGCGGAAAAGCGCGTCCATGTCTCCCCTGGGGCTCCCTTGGAAAGAATCAGGCCAGCCAGTCTGGCACCGGAAGATTCTTCTCACGGAGGAAGTCCGGATTGAAGAGCTTCGATTGGTAACGCTGACCCCCGTCGCACAGGATGGTCACCACGGTGTGTCCGGGGCCGAGGTCTCGCGCCACCCGCATCGCCGCGGCGATGTTGATGCCCGACGATCCACCCAGCACCAGCCCCTGGGTCTTGATCAGGTCGAAGACGATCGGCAGCGCCTCTTCATCGGGGATCTGCACCGCGTCGTCGATCGGTGCGTCTTCCAGGTTGGCGGTGATGCGGCCCTGGCCGATGCCTTCCGTGATGGAACTGCCTTCCGACTTCAGCTCGCCCTTGGTGTAGTAGCTGAACAGGGCGGCACCCATCGGGTCGGCCAGCGTGATGCGGATGTTCGGGTTCCGCTCCTTCAGTGCCAGTGCGATGCCGGCCAGCGTGCCGCCGCTGCCCACCGCGCAGGTGAAGGCGTCGATCCGGCCGCCGGTCTGCTCCCAGATCTCCGGGCCGGTGGTGGTGCGGTGGCCTTCGCGGTTGGCGGTGTTGTCGAACTGGTTGGCCCAGACGACGCCATTCGGTTCGGTCTTCGCCAGTTCCTCGGCCAGCCGGCCGGAATAGCGGACGTAATTGTCGGGGTTGGAATAGGGGACTGCCGGAACCAGGCGCAGGTCGGCGCCGATCAGCCGCAGCATGTCCTTCTTTTCCTGGCTCTGCGTCTCCGGCATCACGATGACGGTGCGATAGCCCAGCGCGTTGCCGACAAGGGCCAGGCCGATGCCGGTGTTGCCCGCAGTGCCCTCGACGATGGTGCCGCCGGGGCGCAGCAGACCACGCTGTTCGGCATCGCGGACGATGGCGAGCGCGGCGCGGTCCTTCACCGATCCACCCGGATTCAGGAACTCCGCCTTGCCCAGGATCTCGCAGCCCGTCGCCTTCGATGGGCCATCCAGGCGAATCAGCGGCGTATTGCCGATGGCGCCGATGAAGCCGTTGCGGATATCCAAGGCGGGTACTCCCAAGGTCAGATGTGGATTGCAGCCGATACTATCAGGGCTGCGGCCCGCGGATTCAAGGTAGCGGTGTGAAATGCTGCATTGAACGGATGTAGAATGTGAAAACTTGAGCGGTTTCAGGATTCCAGCCAGCGTTCGCGCAGCGAATCGCGGTGGCGGGCCAACCAGCCGATGGCGATGATGGCGACGGAGTTGCGCAGCCGGTTCTCGTCCATCATGCGGATCGCCTCATCCGCGGGCAGGGTCATGATGCGGATGTCCTCATGCTCCTCCTCCAGCCCGCCGGTTGCAGCGAGATTGCGGCTGTCGACCCGGCCGCAGAAGACGGTGACCAGTTCGGTGAAGGCGCCGGGGCTGACGTAATAGTCACAGATCCGCTCGATCTCCCGGATTTCGCAGCCGGCCTCCTCCAGCGATTCGCGGCGTGCCACCTCTTCCGGCGTCTCGCCGTCGCCGACCATGCCGGCGACGATCTCGGTCATCCAGGCTGGGCCGCCCGCCGCGGCGGAGCCGACGCGGAACTGCTCGATCATCACGACGGTGTCGCGGTCCGGGTCGTACAGCAGGACGCCCACGGCCTCGCCACGGTCGCAGACCTCGCGCGGCGGCAGCACGTCGGTCCATGTCCCGTCGAACTTCTTGTGGCGCAGGCGGTAGACGTCGATGGTGAGAAAGCCCTTGTAAGGCGTCTTCCTGTCGAGGATTTCGATATCGGGGTGATTCATGGTCGGCGCGGTCCCATGGCTGGCTGATGCCGGCAGGGTGCACCGCATGGAGGGCGCCGACAAGTGCGCGGCCGGGAGTGGCCGTCACAGCGTCGGGTTCAGCCGCAGGAACCGCACGCGGTCGGCCGACGGCACCGGCACCGGCGTCAGGGTGGCGCCGCGCATCACGTCCAGCGGGACGACCACCCCCGCCGGCCCCAGGCCCCAGAGCTTGCGGTAGAAGTCGGCCAGTCCGGCGAAACGCTGACCGCCGACTCCGACGATCCAATCGCCTGGGCGCAATCCTGCCGATTCGGCCGGGCTGCGCGGCGATACCTTCTCCACCATCAGCCGGCCCATCTCCTCCCGCAGAGTGACGCCAAGCCAGGGTCGCGCCGGCTCCTGCCGCTGCCCGTAGGCGAGCAGGTCGGCCAGGATCGGTTCCAGGGCCGAGATGGGGACGAACATGTTGCCGGGAAGGCCGCGTCCCTCCATCGCCTCCATCACCAGCAGCGACCCGATGCCGACCAGCCGGCCTTCGCGGTTCACCAGGGCGGCGCCGTTGAACGCGCGGATCGGCGGGAAGGTGAACAGAGCCTCGTCCAGCAGATATTCCCAATAGCCGGCGAACTCCCGCTTGCTGACCAGTTTCACGGCGGCGGCACCGCGGCCGTCGCCGCCACTCAGCGCCAGTAGCGTGTCGCCTTCCTTCACCGCCGACGAATCGGCCAGCCGCAGCCAGGGTGCCTGGAATCCCAGCTCGGCCCGCAGCAGGCCGAAGCCGCTGACGGGATCGTAGGCGATCATGTTGGCGGGATAGCTGCGCCCGTCGGCTGCGGTGACCTGGATCTGCGAGGCCTCCATCACCGTGTAGCCGATGGTCAGGATCAAACCGGAGCCATCGATGACGACACCGCTGCCTTCGCGCTCCGTTCCCAGGCTGCGGGCGCTCTGGCTGTCGGGCGGCACGACCGCGCGGATGCCGACGACGGAACGGACGACGCGCTCCGGGTCCAGCTGCTCCGGCTCGGCCGCCGGGGCCGGGCCGAAGGCCAGCGCGACGGCAAGAAAGAGGAAGCCGGCCGCCCAGCGCGGCGCGACCAATGTTGAAGCGACCCGCATGACGCCGCACTCCCGCGCAATGGCAGGGCCAGAAGGCACCCCCGCCGTCGCGCGGCCCTGTCCGTCGCGACTCGGGTGACACTGTCATGACATTGCGTGCGAGTCGCCACTCATCAAGCCGTCATTCGTCTTGAGCCCGGCAGAAGGCGCGGAAACATACCGGAGCCACCAGCTGTTGTCCTATGCGATGCGAAAACCATACGGAAAGGCGATACGATGCCCATCGACAGCGATCAGGACCTGGAACGGGCGGTGCAGGAGTTCCAGCGTCTGAGCGACGCGCCGGACGAGTCGGAGGAGGGACGCCGCCGAAGCGTCCTGGACGCGGACATCAAGGCGTATTACGCCAGGTGCGCCAACACGCTCCGGCCGGGAAAGCCGCCCTCCATCGGCTGAGGGGAGGGATTGCGGCGAGTGCGACGACAGGGGCGGGCAGCCATGAGAAGGAGACCGGTCCGCGATGAAGCGACTCGACACCTGCTACACCTGCCGCTTCTGGGAGGGGCAGGGGCTCCGCCAGCGCGGGCCGAAGGGGACCTGCCGGCGCTATCCGCCGGTGGTGACCCCGCGGAGCCCCGAAGGCGATTTCCCCATCACCCTGTCCACCGACTGGTGCGGGGAGTGGAAACGGGTCGCCGTCGCAGCCGGCGCCGATTCCTCCGATCCCGACGGGACCATCTACGACGATCTGGTCGAATAGCCCGAGCGTCACCTTGGATGGGGCGGGATGACCAGGACCGGCGTGTTCTCGTAGGCCTGCGGCCTGCTGTCGGTCGCCGTTCCGTGCCAATCGCCGCTGAAGGCCAGAAGGGCCAGCAGCACTGCCGCGACGAACAGCAGGATGGCAGTGACGCAATCGGTGGTCCGGACCGGTTGGTCGCCGGTGGCGGGGGACCGCCGATGGCCGGGTCCGTCGACCGGCGGTGCGGTGCGGAAGCGTTCGGACTGGAATGGCAGAAGCACGGCGAACCTCCATCGTCTGGAGACGCCCGGCCCACGACTTAGGTCCGGAATTGTTTCCAAGTCTAACGCCGTGCGGCGTTGCGCGGCATTTCGCTTCCGGCAAGTCTGGATCGTCTTTTGGGTCTAGTTCTGAGTAGAGCGGACAGCCGTCGGACCTAGCCCGGCCGCTTTAAACCGAATTCGGGTGCTGAAGGGCCACAGTCAAGCACCAATAGCCGGTAAAGAAAAAAGGCCGGATGCGCTGGGCATCCGGCCTTTTCGATCTGGCTCCCGGTGCTGGACTCGAACCAGCGACAAGCGGATTAACAGTCCGCTGCTCTACCAACTGAGCTAACCGGGATCGGTGACCGGCCTTTCGGCAGCCGCCGTTGTTGGCGTGGCGGGTGTATAGCCGAACCATTCGGCCCTGCCAAGCCAATTCCGACAGAAAGGTGCAATTATTTTTGGAGGAGGGCGAAAGGGCATTTCACCAGCGAAAACAAGGCCAAAACGCAAAAAGCCCCGCCGGAGCGGGGCTGTGGTCTGACCATCGTCTGGAGCTTTGGTCGCTGATGCGCCGATGTATCGTGAAACTGTCAGGTATGGAGGCACGGGCGGGAATCGAACCCACGTACACGGATTTGCAGTCCGCTGCATCACCACTCTGCCACCGCGCCATCCTGACCGGCACCGGCGCGCCGTCTCCGGTGCGCCCTCGGTGTGGAGCGGTGGTATAGCGGCACGGAACGGAGCGGTCAAGGCGAATGGTGACGTTTTTTGAACATCCTTTCATGTCCCGCACTGACCCGTCCTTGCGGAGCTCCCGATGCGGCCGTTCCAGGTCCGGTTTTCCGGTCTCCGGCAAACTCCGGCCCGGTCCATTGCCGGGAGCCAGGGGAATCGCATTTGAGAAAAGAGGGTAGCGCGGCGAGCTGAAATGGATTCAGTAGGGAGGCTCTGTTGGTCAGAGAAGGAGCCCCCGATGTCGTGGTACGCCAAGGTGTTTGCCGCTTTACCGGACCCTCGCACGGGGAATGCCAAGCGGCACGACCTCCTGGAGGTTCTCACGATCGCGCTGACGGCGTCGATCTGCGGGGCTGAGAGCTGTTCGGACTTTGCCGATTTTGCGGTGGACCGGGAGGCTTTGTTCCGGGACTTCCTGCGTCTGGAGAACGGGATTCCGAGCCACGACACATTCTCGCGGATCTTCCGGCTTCTCGATCCGGCCGCCTTTGCGGCGTGCTTCGGGCGGTTTCTGGACGAGTTGGGGACGGCAGGCGCGGGCGTGCTCGCCATCGACGGCAAGACGCTACGCCGCTCCTTCGACGACGCGGCGCGCGCCAACCCGCTGGCAGTGGTCACGGCGTTCGCCTCGGCCACGCGCGTGGTGGTGGGCCAGCAGAGCTTCCGGGTGGCCGAGGGCGACAGCGAGATCGTGGCGGCGCGGGCCTTGCTGGGATGCATGGACCTGACGGGATGGCTGGTGACCGCCGACGCCATCCATTGCCAAATGGACACCGCGCGCATCATTCGCGACCAAGGGGGCGACTACCTTCTGCGGCTCAAGGCCAACCACCCCGCCCTGCATGGCATGGTGGTGGACTATTTCGCCGATCCGCTGACGCTGGCCGAATTGAATACGTACGAAACCACCGATGCCGATCACGGCCGTATCGAGACCCGCCGGGCTTGGGTCAGCCATGACCTGAGTTGGCTGCGCGGTCCCAAGTCGGCTTGCTCGGAACCGGCTCTGCTCCCCGACATGGCCTGCCTGGGCATGATCGAGGCCGCCGTCGAACGCAATGGCAAAACCACCGTCACCCGCCACTATCACCTCGCCTCGCGACCGCTTGGCGCCGAAGAGTACCTCAACGCCGCTCGGGCACACTGGTCGGTGGAGAACGGCCTCCACTGGGTTCTCGACGTTACCTTCGACGAGGACCGCGCCAGAAACCGCAAGGATCACGGCCCGGAAAACCTCGCTACCCTGCGCAAACTCGCCCTCAACGTCCTCAACCGCGCCCGCCCCGACGTCTCCGTCCGCCGCAAGCGCAAACGCTCAGGATGGTCCGACGACTTCGCCAGATCCATCCTTGGGCAAATGCGATAACCCTGTGCCGGGAGCCCTGTGGCGTTGTGTTCGCCCGGCCTTTGCGGCTATATACCGCCATGGCAGGAAGCCGTCCGCTGTTCGGCTTGGTGCCGGTGTCGTCACAACACATCAATAAGCGACCGCCATGACCGATTTCGCCGCCGCACGCTATTTCATGGTCGAGGGACAGATCCGCCCCAACAAGGTGACCGATCATCGTCTCGTCGATGTCCTGTCGGAGCTTCCCCGCGAAGCCTTCGTTCCTCCGTCGGCGCGCGGCGTCGCTTATGTCGACGACGATCTTCCCATCGGCAAGGGCCGCTTCCTGCTGGAACCGATGGTGTTTGCCCGCATGCTGCAGGCGGTCGGTGTGCAGGAGACCGAGCGGGTACTCGACGTCGGTGCCGCCGGCGGCTATTCCACCGCGGTTCTCGCCCGTCTGGCTTCTTCCGTGACCGGTCTCGACTGCGACGAAGATCTGACCGCCGCCGCGACCGCGGCGTTGGCCGGGCAGGGCATCGCCAACGCCAAGGCCGTCACCGGCCCGCTGGCGGAGGGATATGCCCAAAACGCCCCTTACGATGTCATCGTCGTCGAAGGTACCGTGCCGGAGGTGCCGGCCGCGCTGACCGAACAGCTGGCCGAAGGCGGGCGCCTCGTCGCGGTGGTTCAGGGCAGTGGCAGCGTCGGAGAGGTCCGGCTGTTCCAGCGCACCGCTGGAATCGTGTCCAGCCGCATCCTGTTCGAAGCCAAGCCGCATGCGCTGCCGGGCTTCGAAAAGAAAGCGTCTTTCGTGTTCTGACCGGTTTTGCCGGTTGGATAGGTCTTGAACTGAACGGTGCAGTTTACCTCTGCGTGGTTCTGCGCTACCGTCGCCGCCATCCTTGCACGAAAGTGAGCACCCATGGCCGCACCGTTTGAGATCGAGGTGGAAGAACTGGACCGTCGCCGGAAGGCCGGCGATGCGATGGTCGTCCTCGACGTGCGCGAACCGTGGGAGTTCGCGCTGTGCGCCATCGACGGCAGCCTGCACATTCCGATGAACGGGCTTCCCGGCCGGGTGGACGAGCTGCCGAAAGACCGCGACGTCGTCGTCGTGTGCCATCACGGTGGGCGCAGCGCGCAGGTCACCATGTGGCTGCGTTCCAAGGGCTTCGACCGTGCCATCAATCTCGATGGCGGCGTCGATGCGTGGGCGCGCCGAATCGACCCGAACATGAAGGTCTACTGAACATGACCGTGCGAAGCCGTTTTGCGCGCCGCTGGCTGCTGGCGACGGCCCTGACCCTGACCGCCACCATGGGCACAGCAGTGACCGGCGGTGGTACGGCCCAGGCGCAGTCCCTCGAACAGGCCCTCGCCCAGGCCTATGCGAACAACCCGACGATCGGCGCCCAGCGCGCCCGCCTGCGCGCCGTCGACGAAGGCGTGCCTCAGGCGTTGTCCGGTTACCGGCCGACAGCGCGGGTCACCGCCGGCATCACGCGCTCGATGGGCGATTCCAAGTTCGACGGCGGTTCGACGGGATCCGAGTCCAACGCGAAGAGCGTTGGAGTCACTGCGACACAGCCGGTCTACGACGCCACCGTCGCCCCTGCCGTGCGCCGCGCCGAACGGCTGGTCGAGGCGCAGCGCGCAACGCTGATCGCGTCGGAACAGTCGGTGCTGCTCGCCGCCGCCCAGGCCTATCTGGACATTGTCCAGAACCAGGCCATCCTGCAGTTGCAGACCAACAACGAGCAGGTGCTTCGCCGCCAGCTGGACGCCGCCCGCGACCGCTTCCGCGTCGGTGAATATACCCGCACCGACGTCAGCCAATCCGAGTCGCGCCTGTCGGCGGCAATTGCGTCGAAGATCTCGGCCGAAGGCACGCTTCGCGCCTCCCGCGCGACCTATGAGCGTCTGGTTGGATCGGCCCCCGGCGAACTGAGGGCTCCCAAGCCGTCCTTCCGCCTGCCCAAGAACCTGGATGAGCTGGTCGAGTTGGCGCGCGCCAACAATCCCAACGTCCTGTCGGCCTCCTACACCGAGGCCGCGCAGCGCGAGGCGGTGGATCAGCAGTATGGCCGCCTGTTGCCGTCGGTGAATCTGTCGGCCAGCGGAACCCGCACCTACGATCCGGGCCGCTCGTCCGGCGTCGAGGTGAACCGCTCCGACAGCGCGCAGATCACCGCCCAGGTGACCATCCCGCTCTATCAGGCAGGACAGCCGGAAGCGCTGGTCCGCGAGGCCAAGCAGACGGCCAACCAGGCCCGCCTGCAGATCGAGGAGACCCGCCGTCAGGTGACCGAGTCGGCTGTCAGCGCCTGGCAGTCCCTGCAGACCGCGCGCGCCAGCATTGAATCCTACTCGGCGCAGATCAAGGCGGCGCAGATCGCCCTGGAGGGCGTCCGTCAGGAGGCTCAGGTCGGGTCGCGCACCGTTCTGGACGTGCTGAACCAAGAGCAGGAACTGCTGAACGCCCGCGTCTTCCTGGTTCGTGCCCAGCACGACGAGATGGTCGCGGCCTTCAATGTTCTGTCGGCCAGTGGACAATTGACGGCCGACCGGCTCAATCTGCCGGTCGAGAAATACGACCCGCAGGCGAATTACGACAAGACGCGGGGCAAGTGGTTCGGAACTTCGGTGACGGAATGAACGAAGCGGCCCGCGAAAGCGGGCCGTTTTTGTATTATGGCTTTTTTGTCAGGCCTGCCCTAGGTTTGGGTCAGATTGACGTCTTGGGTTGCCACGATGAGCGATAAGGGCCAGCAAGAACCTTCGATGGAGGAAATCCTCGCCTCCATCCGGCGGATCATTTCCGAGGACGGCGAGCCGGCCAAGTCGGAAACCCAGGCGCCTTCGCCGCCTCCTCCGCCTCCTCCGCCTCCGCCGCCGCCCCCTCCTCCCCCTCCGATGGTGGAGGAGGACGACGACGTTCTGGAACTGACCCAGATGGTGGAGGATGAGCCCGACGAGCGCCCGGACTTCGGTCAGCCGGACCCCGATCCCTGGCCCGACGAGCCTGCCTTCCCGGAACCTCCTCCAGCCCCTCCGCCTCCGCCCCGCTGGGAGGAGCCGGACCCCGATCCCATGCCGCCGCCGCGTCCGGCGCGTCGCCCGATGCCGGTCTTCGATGAGTTCGAGGATGACGAGCCGCCGCCCCCGCCGCGTCCGCGCCGGCGCCCGATGGAGGTGGATGACGGGCTGATCTCCCGCCGGACGGCGGAGGATGCCTCGCATCACCTGACCCATCTGGCGCGCGAGCTGGGCGACGACCTGTCCATCGGCCCGATGCCCATCGGCATCCGCACGGTGGAGGAGGTGGTGCGCGAACTGCTGAAGCCGCTGTTGAAGGAGTGGCTGGACGAGAACCTGCCTACGGTCGTCGAGCGGCTGGTGCAGCAGGAGATCGACCGCATGATCAGACGGTCGCAGAAGTTCTGATCCTGCCCTTCTTGGACCCCGCCTCTTTGAGCCCTGGTTGAGACGTTCCTAGCGAAAGTTCGTGGTGATGTTGGAAAAGACGTACCGGCCCGCCGAGGTCGAGGAGAAGCACTACCGCCTGTGGGAAGAGTCTGGGGCCTTCGCCGCCCAGCCGCAGGGGAACGGCAAGCCCTACACCATCATGATGCCGCCGCCGAACGTCACCGGCAGCCTGCACATGGGCCATGCGCTGACCTTCACCATTCAGGACGTGCTGACCCGCTACAACCGCATGCGCGGCCGCGACGCGCTGTGGCAGCCGGGCACCGACCATGCCGGCATCGCCACCCAGATGGTGGTGGAGCGCAATCTGGCGAAGGAGGGCAAGACCCGCCACGATTTCGGCCGCGACGCCTTCATCGACAAGGTGTGGGAATGGAAGGCCGAGTCGGGCGGCACCATCACCCGCCAGCTGCGCCGCCTGGGCGCCTCGCCGGATTGGCCGCGCGAACGTTTCACCATGGACGAAGGGCTGAGCCGCGCCGTCCGCAAGGTGTTCGTCGAACTGCACCGTCAGGGGCTGATCTACAAGGACAAGCGGCTGGTCAACTGGGACCCGAAGCTGCACACCGCCATCTCCGACCTCGAGGTCGAGCAGAAGGAGATCAAGGGCAACCTCTGGCACTTCCGCTACCCCATCGACGGGGAGGAGGGGCGCTACATCGTGGTCGCCACCACCCGTCCGGAGACCATGCTGGGCGACACCGGCGTCGCGGTGCATCCGGAGGATGAGCGCTACAAGGACCTGATCGGCAAAATGGTCTGCCTGCCGCTGGTCGGCCGGCTGATTCCGATCGTCGGCGACGAGTATGCCGATCCGGAAACCGGGTCGGGCGCGGTGAAGATCACCCCGGCCCACGACTTCAACGACTTCGAGGTCGGCAAGCGTTGCGGGCTCGAGCAGATCAACATCATGGACCGCGATGCCCGGCTGAACGACAATGTTCCCGAGGCCTATCGCGGGCTGGATCGTTACGAGGCGCGCAAGCGGGTCGTCGCCGAACTGGAAGCGCTGGAGCTTCTGGAGAAGATCGAGCCGCACACCCACATGGTCCCGCACGGCGACCGCTCCGGCGTCGCCATCGAGCCGTGGCTGACCGACCAGTGGTATGTCGACGCCGCGACGCTGGCCAAGCCGGCCATCGAGGCGGTGGAGACCGGCAAGACGGTGTTCGTGCCCAAGCAGTGGGAAAACACCTATTTCGAATGGATGCGCAACATCCAGCCCTGGTGCATCAGCCGCCAGATCTGGTGGGGCCATCAGATTCCGGCCTGGTACGGCCCGGACGGCACCTTCTTCGTCGAGGAGACGGAGGAGGAGGCGCGTGCCGCCGCGACCAAGCATTATGGCAAGGATGTCGAGCTTACGCGCGATGCAGACGTGCTCGATACCTGGTTCTCATCGGCGCTGTGGCCGTTCTCGACTCTCGGCTGGCCTGACCAGACGCCGGAGCTGGATCGCTATTACCCGACCGACGTGCTGGTGACCGGCTTCGACATCATCTTCTTCTGGGTCGCCCGGATGATGATGATGGGCCTGCACTTCATGAAGGATGTGCCTTTCCGCACCGTCTACATCCATGCCCTCGTCCGCGACGAGAAGGGGCAGAAGATGTCGAAGTCGAAGGGCAACGTCATCGACCCGCTGGAGATCATCGACCAGTACGGCACCGATGCGCTGCGCTTCACCCTGTCGGCGATGGCCGCCCAGGGCCGCGACATCAAGCTGGCGGTGAACCGGGTCGAGGGCTACCGCAACTTCGCCACCAAGCTGTGGAACGCCGCTCGCTATTGCCAGATGAACGGCTGCGAGCCGGTCGCCGGCTACAAGCCGGTTGGCCTGACGCAGACGGTGAACCGCTGGATCGTCGGCGCTCTGGCCGATGCGGCGAAGAAGGTCGCCGAGTCGATCGACGCCTACAAGTTCAACGAGGCCGCCGGTGCCGCCTACCAGTTCACCTGGGGCACCTTCTGCGACTGGTACATGGAGTTCACCAAGCCGATCCTGGCCGGCACGGACGAGGCGGCAAAGGCCGAGACTCGGGCGACGACCGCCTGGGTGCTCGACCAGATCCTGCACATCCTGCACCCGCTGATGCCCTTCATCACCGAGGAGTTGTGGGAGCAGCTGTCGCCGGCCCGTGCCAACCGCCTGATCTCGGCGGAATGGCCGGAGTTCGCCGCCGACATGGTCGATCCGGCCGCGCGTGACGAGATGGATTGGGTGGTGCGGCTGATCACCTCGGTCCGCTCCATGCGGTCGGAGATGAACGTCCCGCCGGCGGCGCAGATCGAGCTGAAGCTGAAGGATCCGAACGCGGTCAGCCTGCAACGGCTCGACACCCACCGCGACCTGATCCTGCGCATGGCCCGCCTGTCGAGTGCCGAGCCGCTGCAGGGCGACGTGCCGAAGAGCAGCGTGCAGGCGGTGCTGGACGAGACCACGCTGGTGCTGCCGCTGGAAGGCATCGTCGATCTCGACAAGGAGAAGGCACGCCTGTCCAAGGAGATCGACAAGCTGACCGGCGAGATCAAGAAGATCGACGCCAAGCTGTCGAACGAGCAGTTCGTCGCCAAGGCTCCGGAAGAGGTGATCGAGGAGCAGCGCGACCGCCGCGAGGCCGCCGATCAGGCACGCGACAAGCTGCAGAAGGCGCTGGAGATGCTGGCCGGCTGATCGTCTGCGGGCGGCAACGAATAAAGCCCCTCCCTCGCAGCAGCGGGGGAGGGGCTTTTTGTTTGCAATGATTGTTGGCGGAGCGGGGGGGGGGGCGTTCGCTCAGTGCCGCAGCAGCCCCCGCAGGCGGTAAAGCTCGTCCAGCGCCTGCCGTGGCGTCAGGCTGTCCGGGTCGATTCCCGCCAGGGCTTCCTCCACCGGCGAGGGTCCGGCGGGCGCTTCCGCCACCACCTCGGCCTTCGGTGCCGGCCGCTTCAACGCGGCACTGAACAGCGGCAGGTCTTCGGCCAGCCGGTGGATCGTCGCGTTCTGGTCGCCCGATTCCAGCAGCTTCAGCACCTCGTCCGCCCGTCCGACCACCGCGGGCGGCAGGCCGGCCAGCTTGGCGACATGGATGCCATAGCTGCGGTCGGCGGCACCGGCCGTCACCTCATGCAGGAACACCACGTCGCCCTGCCACTCCTTGATCCGCATGGTGTGGCAGGACAGCGCCGGCAGCTTTGAGGCCAGCATCGTCAGTTCGTGGTAATGGGTGGCGAACAGCGCGCGGCAGCGGTTGACGTCGTGCAGATGTTCGACGCAGGCCCAGGCGATGGACAACCCGTCGAAGGTCGCGGTGCCGCGGCCGATCTCGTCCAGGATCACCAGGGCGCGGGAGCCCGACTGGTTCAGGATCGCCGCCGTTTCCACCATCTCCACCATGAAGGTGGACCGTCCGCGGGCGAGGTCGTCGGCGGCGCCGACGCGGCTGTAGAGCCGGTCGACCACGCCGATATGCGCCCGCTCCGCCGGAACGAAGCTGCCCATCTGGGCCAGCACGGCGATCAGCGCGTTCTGGCGCAGGAAGGTCGATTTACCGGCCATGTTCGGGCCGGTCAGCAGCCACAGCCGGTTGTCGGGCGCAAGGTCGCAGTCGTTGGCGACGAACGGCCCGCCATGGGCGGCGTCCAGCACCGCCTCCACCACCGGATGCCGGCCGCCCTTGATGGCGAAGGCGAGGCTGTCGTCCACCAGCGGCCGGCTGTAGCGCCGCTCCTCCGCCAGTTCAGCCAGCGAGGTGGCGACATCCAGCGCCGCCAGCGCATGGGCGGCCTGGGCGATGGCATCGGCTTTCGCCGCCACCGACTCCACCAGTCCGGCGAACAGCTCCAGCTCCACCGCCAGCGCCTTGTCGGCGGCTTCGGAGATGCGGCGTTCCAGATCCGACAGCTCCACCGTGCCGAACCGCACGGCATTCGCCATGGTCTGTCGATGCATGAAGACCTCGCGGCCCCGATCCGACATCAGCTTGTCGGCATGGGCGGCGGTGACTTCGATGTGATAGCCCAGCACGTTGTTGTGCTTGACCTTCAGCGACGGAACCCCGGCGATCTCAGCGTATTTCGTCTGCAGCCCGGCGATCAGCCGTCGGCTCTCGTCGCGCAACGTCACCAGCTCGTCCAGCGCATAGCTGTAGTCGCGGGCGATGAAGCCGCCATCGCGGGCCAGCAGCGGCAGCTCCGGCGCCAGCGCCTGGGTCAGCTGGTCGACCAGCTCCGAATGGGCGCCCAGCCGCTTGTCGAGCGCCGCCAGCCCGTCCGGCAGCGGCATGGCCCCGGCCAGCAATTCGCGGATCAGCCCGGCCTGCCGCAGCCCGTCGCGGATGGCGGCCAGATCGCGTGGACCGCCGCGGCCCAGCGTCAGGCGCGACAGAGCGCGTTCCAGATCGGGGCAACTGCGCAGGGACTGGCGCAGGTCGCCGCGCAGCCGTTCCTCCGTCAGCGCGAATTCCACCATGTCGAGCCGGCGGCCGATTGCGACGGGATCGGTCAGCGGCGCCGCCAGATGGGCGCAGAGCAGGCGCGCGCCGGCCCCCGTCACCGTGCGGTCGATGGTGGCGAGCAGGCTGCCGCGCCGATCCCCGGTCAGCGTCCGGGTCAGTTCCAGGTTGCGGGCGGTGGAGGCGTCGATCTCCATCACCGCGCCCGGTCCGACGCGCCGCGGCGGCGACAGGCGGGGGACGCGGCCCTTCTGCGTCAGTTCGACATAGCCGACCAGCGCACCGGCCGCCGCGACCTCCGCCCTGGTAAAGCTGCCGAAGGCGTCCAGCGTGCCGACCCCATATAGGGTCAGCAGGCGCTGTTTGCTGTTCTCACTGTCGAAACGCGGGGTGGGCTGCACGGTCAGCCGCGACTTCCATTCCCCCCAAAGCTCGAACAGCTCCGGCGTCTGCGACAGCTTCTCGGAGATCAGCACCTCCTGCGGGTCGAGCCGGCCGAGCGCGGCACCCAGCCCGGACCGTTCCACCGGCTGCACCACCAGTTCGCCGGTCGACATCTCCAGCCAAGCCAGCCCCAGCCCGCCGGCCGCCTCCGCCACCGCTGCCAGCCAGTTGGAGGAGCGGGAATCGAGCAGGCTGTCCTCGGTCAGCGTGCCGGGGGTGACGATGCGGATGACGCCGCGCTTCACCACCGATTTCGCCCCGCGCTTCTTCGCCTCCGCCGGGTCTTCCATCTGTTCGCAGATGGCGACGCGGAAGCCCTGGCGGATCAGGCGCTGCAGGTAATTCTCGTGGCTATGCACCGGCACGCCGCACATGGGGATGTCTTCGCCCAGATGCTGGCCGCGCTTGGTCAGTGCGATGTCCAGAGCCGCGGCGGCATTCACCGCATCCTCGAAGAACATCTCGTAGAAGTCGCCCATCCGGTAGAACAGCAGGCAATCGGGATGCGCCTGCTTGATCTCCAGATACTGTGCCATCATCGGGGTGGCGTCGGGCGGGATGACGATTTCTGCGGTGGCGGACACGGGAACCATGCGGCGGTGGATGGGTGTTGTTTCAGGGGCGCACCCTATCACGGGATATGCAGCCGCGGGATAGGCGGGATGGCCGGTGTCGGGGCATTCGGGCGCGGATGACCGACTCCGGCTGCGTCCCCATGGCGGTTGACTGGTGCTTGCCGCCGGTCGCTACAATAGGGCAGGGCCCCGTTGGGATGCTTGCGGGGGAACCCGCGCGATCGGACGGAACTCCGACCATGAAAATAGGGAGACGGCCATCATGACGCAAACGACCCAGGACGCGGCGCCCGCCGAGGTGCGGGAGGTCGTTGCCCTCTTTTCCACCCGCGCCGGCTTCAACCAAGCAGTCGACGCGCTGCTGGCCGCCGGCTTCGACCGCGCCGACCTGTCGGTGCTGGCCAGCCACGCCTCGCTGGATGCGGCCGATCCGAAGGGCAGGCCGCGGGACGAGGCGCTGACCGGTCTGGTGGGCGAACTGAAATACGCCTTTCCGCTGACCACCGCTGGCCTGATCGCCATCGTCGGCGGTCCGATCGAAGCGGCGCTGGCCGCCCTGGTCGCCGCCGGTGTCGGCGGGGCGGCGATCAAGGATTATCTGGACGAGCTGACCAGCCACCCCAAGCCCGACGAGTTCACCCGCGCCCTGGAGGCCGGCGGCGTCATCCTGTGGGTGCGTGTCACGACGCCCGAGCAGGAACGGGAAGCCTCCGCCCTGCTGGATCGTGAGGGCGGCGGCAATGTCCATATGTCGGTGCGCGAGGCGTGACGCGGCCTTTCGGCCGTCAGACGCGCCAATAACCCCAGACGGACGCGGGCGGCAGGTTTTGCAGGGTGAAGGCCAGCCTTCGGCCTTCAAGCCCCAGCGCCGCCCGGTCCAGGGGTGAATGCGGCATGAAGCTGTAGAGGAGGAAACGGCCGCCCGGCCGCAGGATTCTGAAGGTCGCGTCCAACACCTCGCGCTGGAAGGCGAGCGGGAAGGTGATCATCGGGATGCCGATCACCACGGTGCCCACCTTGCCGCACAGCGACTCGCCCAACAGGTCCGGCGCCTTGCGGCAATCCTCGGCCAGCACGGTCACGGCGGGGCAGCGCTGCCGCAGATGACGGGCGAGATCCTGGTCGAGCTCGAAGCTGAACAGGCGGTCTGCCGGAATGCCGGACTCGAGGATCGCGGCGGTGATCGGACCGGTACCGCCGCCGAACTCCACCACCACCTCGTCCGCATCGCAGCGGATCTCGCGGGTGATGCGGCGGCGCAGGGATCGGGAGGATGGGGCGATGGAGCCCATTGCCCAGGGGTCGGCCAGCCAGCGGCGGAAGAACAGCCAGGATTCTGCAAGCGGGGCGGGTGCCGTGTCGGTCATCGGAGCCTCCCTGTGTCGGGACGGCCCGTCGGCGACCGCCCTGCTACAGCGTTGCTGCCAGAAGTTGGTGACCTGCGTATGACAGGCTGCTCGCCACCAGCGTCAAAAACACCAGCGCCGCCACGGTCAGCCCCAGCCCGACGCCGATGGCGCCACCGTCGCGCTCGATCAGGCCGAGGGAGATCAACACAAGCGCGAAGCCCGGCAGCCAGCCGGTCAGCGGCAGCGGGATGATGCAGGTCAGCGTCAGGATGAACAGCAGCAGTCCGAACCAGCGTTCCTGGTCGATGCGGGCAAGGCGGTGAAGCCGCGGCTTCAGCATCCGTTCGATCCACACCAGCCGCGGCATGGCGGCGTCCAGCGTGCGGGCGGCCAGCCCCGTGCCGATGGAGCGGCGCAGCAGCCAGTCCGGCAGCCCCGCCCCGCGCCGCCCGAAGGCGAGCTGGGCGGTGTAGAGCACGATGGGCAGGTCGAACAGGCAGGACACGCCCAGCGGCACCGGGGCGATGGTGGGCAGCGACAGCGCCAGCAGGATGGTGCCGAGCGAGCGGTCGCCCAGCGCCCGGATCAGGTCGCCCAACGTGACCCGTCCCGGCGGCAAATTGGCGCGGAAGCGGGCCAAAACGTCGGAGGTGCGTTCCTCCTCCACCTCGGTGCAGGTCGCCGGCAGGGCGATGGTGCCGTCCCGCTGCGGCTCGTGTTCCAGCGCCTCCCGGTCCAACGCATCGCCTCCGGCGTCGTCAATGTGCCGGCGGGCGTTCAAACGCCGGCCTCCGCCGCGGCGCTCTCGTAGGCTTCGAGGGCCTCCAGCCAGCATTCCTCGGCGGTCGCCAGCTTCTTCTCCACCGTGCCGAGATCGATCTGCAGCTTCGTCAGCTTGTCCGACGGGCCGGTGTAGAGGGCGGGGTCGGCCATCTTCGCCTCGATCTTGCGCTTTTCCTCGCTCAGCTTGTTCACCAGCGCTTCCGCATCGGTCGCCTTGCGCTTCAGCGGGGCGAGCGCGGTGCGCGCCTCGGCGGCGGCGCGGCGCTGGTCCTTCTTGTTCGGGCCGGCGTCGCGGTCCAGGCCGCCTTTCGCCACCGCACGTTCCGCCTTGGCGCGGTCCAGAAGGTAGCGGCGGTAATCGTCCAGGTCGCCGTCATAGCTCTGCACCGTGCCGTCGGCAACCAGCAGCAGCCGGTCGACGGTCATCTCGATCAGGTGCGGGTCGTGGCTGATGATGATGACGGCGCCGGGGAAGTCGTTGATCGCCTCGATCAGGGCTTCGCGGCTGTCGATGTCCAGATGGTTGGTCGGTTCGTCCAGCATCAGGATGTGCGGGACTTCCCGGCTCATCAGCGCCAGCAGCAGCCGCGCCTTCTCGCCGCCCGACAGGCTGGCGATCTTGGTCTCCGCCTTGGCCTGCGGGAAGCCGAAGCGGCCGAGATGGGCGCGGACCTTCTCCTCCAGCGCCAGCGGCATGATGCGCTGGGTCTGCTGGATCGGCGTCAGCGACAGATCCAGCTCCTCGGCCTGGTGCTGGGCGAAATAGCCGATGCGCAGCTTGGACGACCGCCGCATCTCGCCGGCCATCGGCTGCAGCCGGTTGGCCAGCAGCTTGACCAGCGTCGACTTGCCGTTGCCGTTGGCGCCCAGGAGGCCGATGCGGTCCTCCATGTCGATGCGCAGGTTGACGCGGCGCAGGATGACCTTGTCGCCATAGCCGATGCTCACCCCCTCAAGCGCGATCAGCGGCGGCGCCAGCTCGTCGGGCGGCGGGAAGTTGAAGACGACCTCGGGATCGTCCTCCATCAGCGTGATCGACTCCATCTTCTCCAGCAGCTTCAGGCGGCTCTGCGCCTGACGGGCCTTGCTGGCCTTGAAGCGGAAGCGGTCGACATAGGACATCATGTGCTTGCGGCGCGCCTCCTGCTTGGCGGCCATGGAGGCGAGGCGCTCCTGGTTGGCGCGGCGCTGCGCCAGGAATTGGTCGTAATTGCCGCTGTAGGTGACGAGCTTGCCCTGGTCGATGTGGATCGTGGTGGTGGGCACCGCGTTCAGAAGCTCACGGTCGTGGCTGACCAGCAGGATCGTGTGCGGGTAGTTCTTCAGATAGCCCTCGAGCCAGATGGTGGCTTCGAGGTCGAGGTGGTTGGTCGGCTCGTCCAGCAGCAGCAGGTCGGGGCGGGAGAACAGCACGCCGGCCAGCGCCACGCGCATCCGCCAGCCGCCGGAGAAGTCGGAGCAGGGCCGTTGCTGCGCCTCGGCGTCGAAGCCCAGGCCGGAGAGGACCTGTGCCGCGCGCGACGGGGCCGAATGCGCCTCGATGTCGGCGAGCCTTGCGTGGATCTCGCCGATCCGCATCGGGTCGGTCGCCGTCTCCGCTTCCGCCAGCAGGGCGGTGCGTTCGGTATCGGCGGCCAGCACGGCGTCGATCAGCAAGGTCGGGCCGCTGGGGGCCTCCTGCGCCACCATGCCCATCCGCATGCCGGCCGGCAGCGTGACCGCGCCGGCATCGGTCTGCAGCTGGCCCGAGATCAGCTTCAGCAGGGTGGACTTGCCGGTGCCGTTGCGCCCGACCAGCGCCACGCGGTGCCCCTTGGGCACGACCGCGGTGGCGTGGTCGAACAACACTCGGCCGCCGAAGCGGAAGGTCAGGTCATTGATGTGCAGCATAGCGGCGAGGATGTAGCACGGGACCCCGCGGATTTGAAGCGGGGCCCGCCGATTGGCACGGCTTTGTCCTCAACGCTCAAGAGTCATCGCCGGCATGCGGGCCTGGACGCCATCGCCCTGGACGGCGGCGATCAGGGGCCGCAACTGGGCCAGCAGGGGGCGCAGTTCCGCCACAGCGGCCATGGCGCCGACCAGTTCGCCGCGGCCGGACATCAGCTCCATCAACTGGTCGGTCACGGATTTCGGCGGCGGGAAGGGGGTCAGCGTCACCGCGGCGTCCGGGGACAGTCTGGCGGCGGTGCGGGCCAGGGTCAGCGCCTGTTCCTGCCCGCCCAACTCGTCGACGAGGCCGAGTTCGCGTGCCTGCGCGCCGGTCCACACCCGCCCCTTGGCGACGTTGCGCGCCTGATCCGGCGACATGCGGCGGGCTTCGGCGACCCGCTGCAGGAAGTTGGCGTAGGTGTCGTCGAGGATGGCGTTCAGCCGCTCCGTCCCGCTGGCGTCGAAGGGGCGCACGGGCGACCACAGGCCGGCGTTGCGGGCGCCCTGCACGCGGTCCCAATGGACGCCCAGCTTGTCGGAAAGGCCGGCAACGCCGAACTTGCCGGCGACGACGCCGATGGAGCCGGTGACGGTGGCGGGCGAGGCGACGATGCGGTCGGCCGCCAGCGCGATCCAATAGCCCCCGGACGCGGCGGCGTCGCCCATGCTGGCGATCACCGGCTTGCCGTTCTGGCGCGCCTTGACCAGCGCCCGCCGGATCGCCTCCGACGCGGAGACGGAGCCGCCGCCGCTGTCGATGCGGAACAGGATGGCGCGCACGTCGGGGTCGTCCGCCGCCTCCTCGATGGCTTCGACGATGGTCTCGGATCCGGCGGCGACCTCGCCCAGCGCCGGCTTTTCGCTCTTGCCGCCGGTGATGGTTCCGACGGCGTGGATCAGCGCGATGGTCGGGCCGGTGTCGTTGGGGCCGCCGGCCACCGACAGATAGTCGAACGGCTCCACCAGTTCCGCCCCGGCGCCGGCCCGCTTCAGCGCCTCGTCGCGCGCCTCGTCGGCATAGCCGAGCCGGTCGACCAGCTTCCGGTCCAGCGCCTCGCGACTCAGCAGCGGCGCATTGTCCATGGCCGTCCGCACGGCGGCGGGAGCGAGGCGCCGGCTGGTGGCGATGCCGTCGACCAGCTGCCGGGTGAGGTCGGCGACCAGCGCCTCCATCATCTCGCGGTTGGCCGGGGTCATGCCGGACTTGGTGAAGGTATCGGCGAAGCTCTTGTATTCCTCGCGCTGGGCGAATTGCGGCTGCACGCCCAGCTGTTCGAAGGCGTCGCGGGCGAATGGCAGTTCCACCGACAGGCCGGTGATGCCCAGCGTGCCGAGCGGCTGCAGCCACACCTCGTCGAACGCGCTGGCCAGCAGGTAGGAGCGGTTGCCCGGCCCGCCCCCGCCATACTCCTCCGCAAAGGCGACGGCGAAGCGGCCGGAGGCGCGGAAGCGCTCGATGGCCGCCCGCAACTCCTGCGTCTGGGCGAAGCCGATGCTGTCGTCACCGAAGCGGGCCAGCACGCCCTTCACCTTGGGGTCGCGCCGGCCGCCGTCCAGCGCGTCGAGCACCTCGCGCAGGGTCGTCTGGTGCTCGAAGAAGCTGCCGATCCTGCCGCTTTCGCTTTCGGCCAGCGGCTTGGTCAGATCGAGTTCCAGCACCACCGCGTCGGGCAGGGCGGGTTCGTGGCGGACGGCCAGCACCACCACCGCCACCGCCCCGGCCACCAGCAGGAAGCCGATGACGGCGAACAGTCGCACGAAGAAGCGGACGATCCTCATGATTCCAACCCTGTGTGGCCTCGGTGGTGCCGGACGACCGGCGCTGAAGAATCGGCGTTAACGGTCCTGGCTGTGGTACTCGCGGTTGGGGATCATGTCCACCGCGGTCGCGACACGGTTGGACATGTTGTAGAAGCCGACCGTATCGGCAATGTCGAAGATGTCCTCCGCGCTGAATCCCACGGCGCGCAGGGCCTCGCGGTCGGGCTCGCCAACCGACATCGGCTCCTTCGTCAGCTTCCAGGCGAAGTCGAGCATGGCGCGCCGGCGCGGTTCCAGCGGGGCGACGCGATAGTTCGCGACCAGCATTTCGCCCAGTTCAGGGTCTCCGGACAGCTTGCGCACCGCCTGACCATGGGCGACGAGGCAGTAATAGCAGTGGTTGGCCGATGACACGACGACCGCGATCATCTCCCGCTCCAGCTTGCTGAGCCCGCTCTCACCCAGCATCAGCTCGTTATAGAACATGGCGAAATTGCGCAGCTTCTTCGGCCGCAGGCTGTAGGCCTGGAGCACGTTGGGGACGAAGCCCAGCTTCTCCACGCACTTGTCGAACAGCGCCTGCATGTCGGGGTCGAGTTCCGGCTTTTCCGGCAGGGGCAGGGCCATGACGTGATCGGGCTGCGGCATCGGGCGATTCCTCTCGTTGTTGGTTGGGGCGTCTGTTTGCCCGGCGGAAGGTAACCGCGGCGGCGCCTTCTGTCTCGCCCAGCTTCCCTCCCACGCTTGCCTCTCGCCAAAGCTGCGTGGCTGTGCAAGAACAAGGCGTGATGAATGCGGGGATATGGACCTTTCTACCAAGCAGATGGCGCCAATCAGATGGCGATGACCCAGCCGAAGCTCGAACTTCTCTCCGTCCTTGTGGTGGAGGACAGCGGCTTCATCCGCGCGGTCCTGACCGCCACCCTGCGCGCCATCGGTGTCGGCCGGGTTGAGGGGGCGGCGAGCGGCGCCGACGCCATCCGATGGCTGGAGGAACGCCGCGCTGCCCTGCCGCCAGGGACCGCCCCGGTCGACCTGATCCTGTCCGATCTGGTGATGCCCGAGGTGAACGGGCTGATGCTGCTGCGCTGGATCCGCTACAGCCCGAAGAGCCCGGACAAGTTCCTGCCGGTCCTGATGCTATCGGGTGCGGCCGACCGACAGTATGTGGAACAGGCCCGCGATCTGGGCGCCACCGACTTCATCGCCAAGCCCTTTTCGGCGCACACCATCGCCAGCCGGCTTCTGTTCGCCATTGCCCGGCCGCGCCGCTTCGTTCTGGCCAAGGGGTATTTCGGCCCGGACCGCCGCCGCACCGACAAGCCGGTCGCCATGGATTGCCGTACGACCGCGCCATCGGAAATCCTGGTGGTGCACAGCGCATCGAAGGCGCGCGGAATCGACCGCTTCCCGGTGATCTATTTCGACCTGCCCAACCGGCTGGGCGCCAAGGTCGGCCTCGCTCCGCGCGACCCGGTTCCTACCCTGCCGCCGGAGGTGCTGGCCGCGGCGGAGGAGGAGATCCTGAACCGGGCCGGCGACTATGCCGTCTGGATCGGGGCGGAGGTGGAGGAAATGGGCCGCCGCGTCGACCGTCTGCCGCGCGAGCCGGACGCCGTGTCCGGCCTGCTGGCACAGGTCAACCGCTCCGCCCATGAGATGCGCGGGCAGGGGGGCATCTTCGGCTATCCGCTGATCACCCACATCGCCAAGTCGCTCTACGAGGCCACCCGCGGCGGCCTGACCGCGGTGACCGCCAACGAGCATCTGCTGTTCAAGGCCCATGTCGATGCGATCAAGGCGGTGATGACCGGACGCGTCAGCGGCGACGGCGGCGCCACCGGGCAGCAGCTGCTGGCGTCGCTGGAGGTGGCGAAGCGGAAATATGCCAAGGCCGGCGAGGCGGGGCGGGGGTGAGGCCGGCAGTCAGCGACGAGCCTTCACCACGGTCATCCAGCCCCATCCATTCCCCTACGCCGCCCGGATCTGTCCGATGAAGGCCGCCACGTCGCTGCGCAGGCTGTCGGCGTTTTGCTTGAGGGCGTCGGCCATCGACAGCACCTCCTTCGCCATGGCTCCGGCGCGGCCGGCTTCGGTGCTGACCAGGGCGGCATTGTGGGAAACCTGATCGGTGCCGTCAGCCGCCTGCCGGACATTGCGGCCGATTTCGGCGGTCGCGGCGTTCTGTTCCTCAACTGCGGCGGCGACGGCGGAGATGTTCTCCTCGATGCTGGTGACGACTTTGCCGATGGCGCCGATGGCCTGCACGGTCTGGCCGGTGGCGGATTGGATTTCGGCGACCTTGGCGGTGATGTCTCCCGTGGCCTTGGCCGTTTGGTTCGCCAGTTGCTTCACCTCCTGTGCCACGACGGCAAAGCCCTTGCCGGCCTCTCCGGCCCGCGCGGCCTCGATGGTGGCGTTGAGGGCGAGAAGGTTGGTCTGGCTGGCGATCTCGGTGATCATCCGCACGATCTCGCCAACCTGTTGCGCGGCATCGCTGAGATCGGCGATCACGTCCGCGGTGTGGCGCACGTCGGTGACGGCCTGTTCCGCCATTACGGTCGAGCCCGCCATCTGGCGCCCGATCTCGGCGATGGAGGCGGTCAGCTCCTCCGTCGCGGCGGCGACCGCCTGGACGTTGCTGGACGCGCCTTCGGATGCGCGGGCGACCGACAGCACACGCTCTTCCGTGTTGGAGGCGATGCGGCTCATCTGCTCGGCATTGCCGCGCAGGCCGGAGGCCGCTCCGGCCAGCCGTTCGGACACCGATTCGATGTGCCGGTCGAACTCGGCCACCAGCCCCTCCAGCCGCTCGGCTTCGCGCAGGCGGTCCTCCTGCTGTCGCCGCTGTTCGGCGGCGAGCCGGTCGGCCTCGGCCAGGCTCAGGCGGAACTGATCCAGGCGGCGGGCCATGGCGCCCAGCTCGTCGGTGCGATCTGACCCACCGATGGTCAGGTCGCGCTCACCCGCCTCCATCCGCGCCATGTCCGAGTTCAGACGGGCGATCGGACGGGTGATGTTGCGGGCGACCAGCACGGCGATCAGCGTCATCGCCACCAGCAGAGCGGCCACCCCGGCGATCACACCGGACAGGCGGGCCATCGAGTTGCGGACGTCACGGCTGGCGAGCGCGATCAGGTCGTCGGCCACCCGCTTCTCGACGGTGCGCAGCATATCGATGGTGACGGTGATGGCGTCGAACCACTTGCCGGCATCCACCCCCTGGTTTCCCGCGCCATAGGCGGAGGCCACGCCGATCCGGCGCATTCGCTCCACTTCATCCACGACGCTGCCGGAGACGGTCCGGTCGAAGAAGGCCGCTTCCTCGTCCGTCATCTTGGCCTTCAGGCCGGACATCAGCGCCTTGTATTCGCCGGTCAGCTCGATGAACCGCTCATGTGCGTCAGCCGGGAACCGGTCCTTGCGGAAGGCGGCGCCGCCGACCGCACGCTGCTGCCCGAGCCGTTCCTTCGCTTCCGACAGGGAAACCATGGCATCGGCGGCGCGCAACTGGTCGCCGTCGTTGGACATCGTGCGGGCCTGACCGGCGGCGTCCAGCAGCTTACGGATCATGGCCGTATAGCTCGCCACGGTTTCCAACGGCGACTGCGTCATGGCGTTCACACCGTTGCGCAGACCGGCAAGCTGCGACAATGCGTCGCGGGCGTTGGTGATCGCCGCGGCCACATGGGGATCGCGGATGCGCGCGGCGGCGAACTGCGGCATCAACTCCGTCAGCTTGCCATCCGATGCCGTGCGCACCGTTTCCATGCGTCGCCGGTCCTCGTCCAGCTTGCCGCTGAGAAACACCGATGACGAGCCGCGCTCCTTCTGAAGCTCGTGCACGAGATTCGTCATACCGACGGACAGCCGGGTGACGGACGCCAGATCGTCGGCGCGGCGGCTTGCCTGCCACTGGTCCCAGACGAGCAGCGAGGATGTCACGACCACGCCCGCCATCGGAATTGACAGGGCGAGAGCCAGCTTCCGCATGACGCGCATATTGCCGAGCAGGCGGTCGATGGCTTTCAGAAGCGAGGTCATATCATATCTCCACCTATGCGGCTCCGTCGAACGCCTTGGGATGGTTCGTAATACCTTAGGACCGACCCCAGCGCGCGAGGGTATGAAAGCTAATCGGTTAAGACACAGTTAGGTCCAACCATGATCCAAGTGGGTTTTTGGGGGTCGTCGAGCCGGAGCGCCCGGAGATCGGGGCCTTGGACCGCCGATAGCGATCGTCCAGGGGCAAGACGGGGGCCTGCCGGCTGCTGACGCGAAATTTGCCTCGCTTCCGTCGCGTCGGGGCGGTAGAACGTGGGTCCCGGTCCGCAGGTCTCTTGGGTTCGTGGCGTGACCGGAGCGGTCTTCCGGAGCGTCCATGTCCAACACCGAATTCCATCGCATCAAGCGCCTGCCGCCCTACGTCTTCGCCGAAGTGAACGCGATGAAGGCGCGAGCTCGAGCTAATGGCGCCGACATCATCGACCTCGGCATGGGCAACCCCGACCAGGCGACCCCGCAGCACATCGTCGACAAGCTGGTCGAGGCCGTGCGCGATCCGAAGACGCACCGCTACTCGAACTCCCGCGGCATCCCCGGCCTGCGCAAGGCGCATGCCGCCTATTACAAGCGCCGCTTCAACGTCGATGTCGATCCGGAGACGGAGTGCATCGTCACCATCGGCTCGAAGGAAGGTCTGGCGAACCTCGCCCAGGCGATCACCAGCCCCGGCGATATCATCCTGGTGCCGAACCCCAGCTATCCGATCCATCCCTTCGGCTTCATCCTGGCCGGCGCCTCGGTGCGCCACCTGCCGGTGGGCATGGAGAACGGGGCGTCGACCGACATCGACAGCTTCATGATCATGCTGGAGCGCGCCGTGCGCCACAGCGTGCCGAAGCCGCTGGCGCTGGTGCTGAACTATCCGTCGAACCCGACGGCCGAGGTGGTGGGGCTGGACTTCTACCGCCCGATCGTCGAGTTCTGCCGCAAGCACGGCATCTACATCCTGTCCGATCTGGCCTATGCCGAGATCTTCTTCGACAACGACCCGCCGCCGTCGATCCTGGAGATCCCGGAAGCCCGCGAGATCGCGGTCGAGTTCACCTCGATGTCGAAGACCTATTCGATGGCCGGCTGGCGCATCGGCTTCGCCACCGGCAACAAGACGCTGATCACGGCGCTGGCCCGCATCAAGTCGTATCTCGACTACGGCGCCTTCACGCCGATCCAGGTCGCCGCTGCAGCCGCGCTGAACGGTCCGCAGGACTGTGTGCAGCAGGTGCGCGACATGTACAAGCAGCGCCGCGACGTGATGATCGAGGGTCTGGCCGCCGCCGGCTGGGAAGTCCCCAGCCCGAAGGCGTCGATGTTCGCCTGGGCGCCGATCCCGCCGCAGTTCGCCCATCTGGGCTCGCTGGAGTTCTCCAAGCTGTTGCTGCAGCAGGCGGAGGTCGCGGTTGCTCCCGGCATCGGCTTTGGCGAATACGGCGACGGCCATGTCCGTCTGGCGATGGTGGAGAATGTCCACCGCATCCGTCAGGCGACCCGCAACATCAAGGAGTTCTTCCGTTCCAACGCCGGCGGCGTTGCGGCGAGCAAGGACCCGGCGGCCCGCGCCGCCCTTCTGGAATCCGAGAAAGCGAAAGCCTGATGCCGAACGCCCAGCAAGCCCCCCTGAAAATCGCAGTCGCCGGCCTCGGTACGGTCGGCGCCGGCGTCCTGAAGCTGCTGGACACCCAAGCCTCGCTGATCGAACAGCGCTGCGGCCGCCGGATCGAGGTGGTCGCGGTCAGCGCCCGCTCCAAGGGCAAGGACCGTGGCGTCGATCTGTCGAAGGTCCAATGGTTCGACGATCCCGTTGCCATGGCGGCCCAATCCGGTGCCGATCTGGTGGTGGAACTGATCGGCGGATCGGAAGGTCCGGCCCGCGATACCGTCGCCACCGCAATCGAGACCGGCAAGCATGTGGTCACCGCCAACAAGGCCCTGCTGGCGGTCCACGGCACCGAGATCGCGCAGAAGGCCGAAGCGCGCGGTCTGACCGTCGCCTTCGAGGCGGCGGTTGCCGGCGGCATCCCGATCATCAAGGGGCTGCGCGAGGGGCTGGCCGGCAATGCCGTGTCGGAAATCCACGGCATCCTGAACGGCACCTGCAACTATATCCTGACGGAGATGCGGACCACCGGCCGCGACTTCGCCGACGTTCTGGCCGATGCCCAGGCCCTGGGCTATGCCGAGGCCGATCCCAGCTTCGACATCGACGGCGTCGATGCCGCCCACAAGCTGGCGATCCTCGCATCGGTCGCCTTCGGCACGCCGGTCGATTTCCCGTCGGTCTATGTCGAGGGCATCCGGCAGGTGTCGGCGATCGATTTCGATTATGCCGACCAGCTGGGCTTCCGCATCAAGCTGCTGGGCATCGCGCGCCGCACCGATGCAGGCGTCGAGCAGCGCGTCCATCCCTGCATGGTGCCGAAGACCGCCCCAATCGCCTCGGTGGACGGCGTGTTCAACGCCGTGGTGGCCCAGGCCGACTTCGCCGACCGGGTGCTGTTCGTCGGCCGCGGCGCCGGTGCCGGCCCGACCGCGTCGGCGGTGGTGGCCGACCTGATCGACATCGCGCGCGGGCGGTCTACGCCCACCTTCGGCGTTCCGGCCGATCGGCTTGGCGCGGCACCCCCCTCGCCGATGGAGACGCGCCGCGGGTCGTACTACGTCCGCCTGATGGTCGTGGACCGTCCCGGTGTGATAGCGGATATCGCAGCGGCGATGCGCGACCAGAACGTCTCCATGGAGCAGTTCCTGCAGCGCGGCCGCTCGCCGGGCGAAGGCGTTCCGGTGGTCCTCACCACCCACGACACCGACGAGGCGGCCATGCAGCGCGCGCTTGCGACCATCGCAGCCAGCGACAATGTGCTTGAGCCGCCGCGGATGATCCGGATCGAGCAGTTCTGATCGGGACAGTTTCCCACAATAACCAAGCACAGCCTGACCAAACACAGCCTGATACGACCGAAGAGTCGGGGGGAGCACACGATGTCTACGCCGTCTACGCATGTCGACCTGTCCCACATGGACCGCAACCTCGCGCTGGAGGCCGTCCGCGTGACCGAGGCCGCCGCCCTGTCGGCCTCGCTGCTGATGGGTCGCGGTGACGAGAAGCTGGCCGACCAGGCCGCGGTCGACGCCATGCGCCAGGCACTGAACACGCTCTACATCGACGGCACCGTCGTGATCGGCGAGGGTGAGCGCGACGAAGCCCCGATGCTCTACATCGGCGAGAAGGTCGGTGCCGGCATCGGCTCCGGCCCGAAGGTCGACATTGCGCTCGATCCGTTGGAAGGCACCACCATCTGCGCCACCGGCGGCCCGAACTCGCTGGCCGTCATCGCCATGGCGGAGGAGGGCGGCTTCCTGAACGCCCCCGACGTCTACATGGACAAGATCGCCGTCGGTGCCGGCCTGCCGGACAACATCGTCGATTTGGACGAGACGCCCGCCAACAACCTGAAGGCGCTGGCTGCCGCCAAGGGCACCGAGGTGCAGGAGCTGCTGGTCTGCATCCTGAACCGTCCGCGCCATGCCGAGCTGATCGCCCGCGTCCGTGAAGCCGGCGCCCGCATCATGCTGATCAACGACGGCGACGTGTCGGGCGTCATCGCCACCAGCCAGGCCGGCACCGGTGTCGACATGTATGTCGGCTCCGGCGGTGCGCCGGAAGGCGTGCTGGCCGCTGCGGCCCTGCGCTGCATCGGTGGCCAGTTCCAGGGCCGTCTGCTGTTCCGCAACGACGACGAGAAGGCCCGCGCCGCCAAGTGGGGCGTCACCGACCTGGACAAGAAGTACAGCCTGCACGAGCTGGCGCGTGGCAACGTCATGTTCGCCGCCACCGGCGTGACCGACGGCGCCATGCTGAAGGGTGTCCGCCGCGTTCCGGGCGGCGCCTACACCCACTCGGTCATCATGCGCTCCAAGTCGGGTACGGTCCGCTACATCGAGGCACACCACAACCTGACCCGCAAGCCGGCGGTGAAGTAAGCATTCCTGCCGGAAGCGCCGGTCGGACGGGCGCGCGGGGGGACGACCCCCGCGCGCCTTTTTCAAGTCGGCGCCGACCCGGTAACCAGTCCGGCGGACGCCGTCCAGCCTGTTTCCATCACACTGGAACATGGGTCGGGGGAATATGGGTCGGGCAGGATGTCCGGCATTGGTGGCAGCATCGGGAAGACCGGCATAGCTGTGCCGCAAAGCAGACGGGAATTGCTGGACGCGATCAGCAAGACCTATGTGAGACTGGCCGCAGATCTCGCCAGTGTGCCGCCTGAGCGCGCACGGGAAGCGACCCTTGACGGTCATGTCCTGGGCACGCAGATGAGTGTGGCCGATCTGGTTGCCTACCTGATCGGCTGGAACCTGCTGGTGCTGAAATGGTGCGGCGGCAAAGCCAGCGGGGAGCCGGTGGATTTTCCTGAAACCGGCTTCAAGTGGAACGAACTCGGCCGTCTGGCGCAGAAATTCTATGCCGACCAAGCTGGTGTCGCCTATACCGACCTGCTGCGGCAGTTTACCAATGTGAATGCCCGCATCATTGCCCTGGTCGAGGGGGAAACCGATGCGTCGCTGTATGGTGCCCCTTGGTATGGAAAGCACACCCAAGGCCGGATGATCCAGCTCAACACTTCGTCGCCCTATGCCAATGCGCGCGCCCGGCTGCGCAAGTGGCTGAAAGGCGCGGGAACACCCGGCACGGCGGGACCGTAAGCCCGCCCCGATGACGCACCCTGGTCGCGAATGGTGCCAAACCATTGCCTTATAAGCGATATTGGGTATCGCGAAATCCGGGTCAAGGATCCGTATAGCGACGCATCCCCATGTCCGCGTTGATTTGACTACGAAGTATCCATCGAATCCCCGCAGGTCTGCTGCCGTTGGGCCGCAGAGGGTGCATCATTGATTTCGCTGCCGCGAGAGGCAAAATGGGTCCATGTAATCGAGCGCCAAGCGCAGGAGATCATCATGGCCTACTCTTCGATCCAGTCAACGTCCGGCGAATTGTTCGATGTCAGAACAAAGGATATCACTGTTCTTCATCGTATCGTTCATTGGGTCCGTGAACGGATGGAACTTCGCCGCGCGGAAAGTGAGCTGAATCATATGTCCGACGCCGAACTGTCCGACATCGGTCTGACCCGTGGCGAGATCCACAACGCTGTTCGCCGCGGCTTCTGATAGACAGACTATCGAAGGGTTTGCCCAAAGCGTCTGGCGGCCGGTGGCCCATCTGAGTCCCGAATGCGGAAAGCCTCGGAAAATTGCCGGGGCTTTCGCATATTCGCAGGCATTAACCTTTTCTTCGTCGACCCTGCCCATGCGGCACATATGCCTGGGAAGGGTTGCGCGCTGCAGCACAGTCATGGTTAATGCAGTTTAACATTAACCCCGGTTCTGTTCCAAAATGGAAACGGGGCGCCTTCGGGAACCCCATTCCTCCGTGAGAGCCGTGGCCGCATGAGTCTCATTCATCGCCTTCAGTCGCTGGAAGCGGAGCGCGACGCCGCCCGGGAGGAAGCCGAGCGCGCAAATCTCGCCAAGTCGAAATTCCTTGCCGCCGCCAGTCACGATCTCCGCCAGCCCCTGCAAGCGCTGTTCTTCCTGTCCGCGGCGCTGGCCCGTCATGTCGGCGACCACAACGGGCGCGATCTGCTGTCCCGGCTCGACCAGGGGCTGGACACCATGAAGGGGCTGTTGGACGGGCTGCTGGAGGTCTCCCGGCTGGAGGCCGGCGTGGTGACGCCGGTGCTGGACACCTTTGCCGCCGGCGAGATCACCGACGCGCTCGATTCCGCCTATGCCGGGCAGGCCACCGCCAAGGGGCTGGTCTGGCGGGTGCAGGGATGCGACGCCGTGCTGCGCACCGACCGCGGCCTGCTGATGCAGCTGCTGCGCAATCTGGTCGACAACGCCCTGCGCTACACCGAGGCCGGAGCCATCCGCATCCGCTGCCGGGTGGATGGCGAGAGACTGGCCATCGAGGTTCAGGACACCGGCATCGGCATTCCGCCCGAACATCTCGACCGCATCTTCGAGGAGTTCCATCAGGTCGGCAATCCGGAGCGCGACCGGCTGCGCGGCCTGGGGCTTGGGTTGGCCATCGTGCGGCGGCTGTCGCAACTGCTCGACCACCCGGTTCAGGTGCGCTCGGTGCAGGGACAGGGCTCCGCCTTCCGGGTGCTGGTGCCGCTGGCGCCGGCCCGCCTCATCCCGACCCGTGCTGGCGGGGTTGACCGGCGGCCCGTCATCGACCGGCCGCGGCTGGCCGTGTTGGTCGATGACGACGCCGTGGTGCTGCTGGGGCTGCAGACGGTGCTGACGGAGTGGGGGTTCCGCGTGGTTGCCGCTGACGGTGCAGACCGGGCGATGGACCGGCTGGAGGCGCTGGACCGGGCGCCCGACATCGTGATCGCCGATTACCGGTTGCGTGAGGGTCGTGTCGGCACCGAGGTGATCCGCCGCGTGCGGGAACGCTATGGAGCGGAGATTCCGGCTCTGATCCTGACCGGGGAAACCGGCATCGACACGCTGGCCGACGTCTCGGCCCATGGCGTGGCCATGCTGCACAAGCCTGTGACCCCGCGCCAGCTGCAGGCCGAGATCGACAGGCAGCTTAGGATCAAGCGCATCGACGGCATCGCCCAGGCCGCCCAGTAGAGGCAGACCGGGAGCGATTCTGCAGACGCGGCCACACCGCCTCCCGACCGGTCGAGTTCAGATCAGCGCACCCTGGCGGGCATCGTCCTCCGCCCCGTCGGCGGGGACCTCGCCATCCTGGCCATTCCCGGTCAGAGCGGAGCGACCGGCCTCGGTCAGGCGGCACACCAGCCAGTCCGGCTTCAACGGATTGTCAAACCAGCGTTCCGCCCATCCCGCCTTCAGGCAGGCTTCGACCGTCGCCTTCTTCACGCGCTGTCCGCGTTCGTCGAACAGCGGCAGCTTGCCGCCCGGCTGGTCCAGACCGCGGCGCAGCCAAGCCCGCTGGACGTCTGACGGGGCGCTGCGGGACGTGGAGCGGCGGGGCTTGGCCATGGACGGGCGACTCTTGCGGATGCGGGACGGGACGGGGGATTGCCAGCCCCGGCGGGGGCTGTGGCAAAGTGCGGGCATCCTACGCGAAAGCGCATTCCGGATGCATCGAAAAGGAGGAGCCCTTCCATGCGTGAGACCGGCACCGACCCTCTCGTCTTCGCCTACATCACCGCCGGTTCCAGGGACGAGGCGCTCCGCATCGGCCGCTCCCTGGTGGAGGAGCGGCTGGCCGCCTGCGTCAACATTCTGGACGGCATGACATCCGTCTATCGATGGAACGGCAGCATCGAACAGGCGGACGAGGCGGTGCTGATCGCCAAGACCCGGTCCTCACTGTTCGACCGGCTGACCGTCCGGGTGCGTGACCTGCACAGCTACGACACCCCATGCGTGGTGGAGCTTGCGGCCGGGCGCGGCAACACCGCCTATCTGGACTGGCTGCGGGCGGAAACGGACTGAGCCGCCGGAAGGCAGACCAGCCGCGCAACCGCCACATGCCGAAACAGGATCTTGACGTCGATCAAGGTCGCGCGCTGCAGTTGACGGTACGGGTCGCCTGACTTGTCCGCTCCTTCGGGCGGGCGCGACAATCGACGCGAACCGGCGTTGCCGCCAGCTCCCATCCGGAACACCTCAATCAAGGACATCGAGACCATGGACGATTGCTCCGCACACGGCCCCACCCCCCTGTCGCTGGACGAGGCGGTCACGCGCGTCGCGCAGGGGTATGGCGCCGTGACAGGGACGGAGGAGGTGCCGCTGCGTCAGGCGCTCGGCCGCGTGCTGGCTGAGGAGGTGGCGGCCCCGGTTAACGTGCCTCCGGCCGACGTGTCCGCCATGGATGGTTGGGCCTATGCCGCCGCTGCCGGCGAGGGGTTCCGGCGCCTCGACATCGTCGGGCGCGTGCCTGCGGGCTCCAGGTTCGAGGGAACCGTCGGGCCGGGGCAGGCGGTGCGCATCTTCACCGGTGCGCCGGTACCGGTCGGTGTCGACACCGTGGCGATGCAGGAGGACTGCCGGACCGATGGAGACGCGGTTCTGGTCCCGGCTTCGCTGAAGCGCGGCTCCAACGTCCGTTCCGCCGGAGAGGACATGATGGCCGGCGCCGTCGTGCTGCACCCCGGCCAGCGGATGCGCGCGCAGGAGGTGGGGCTCGCCGCCGCGGTCGGCCGTTCCGGCCTGACGGTGCGCAAGCGGCTGACGGTCGTGCTGTTCTCCACCGGCGACGAGCTGCGGGAGCCGGGGACGCCGAAGCCCGACCATGCCATCTATGACGCCAACCGCTATACGCTGGCGGCCCAGCTCGATGCGCTGGGGGTGGAGGTGCGCGACCTCGGCATCCTGCCCGACCGGCCGGATGCCACCCGCGCCGCCCTGGCCGAGGCCGCCGGCACCGCCGACCTGATCGTGACCAGCGGCGGCGTGTCGGTGGGCGAGGAGGACCATGTCAAGGCGGCGGTCAACGCGCTCGGCTCCATCGACCTGTGGACGCTGGCGATCAAGCCGGGCAAGCCGCTGGCGCTGGGCCGGGTCGGCGATACGCCGTTCCTGGGGCTGCCCGGCAATCCGGTGTCGGCGATGGTGACCTTCCTGCTGGTCGGCCGGCCGCTCGTTCTGCGCCTGTCCGGGGCCAGCAGCATCGCCACGCCGCGCAGTCTGGTGGTCGCCGACTTCACCTTCACCAAGAAGCCGGGACGCCGCGAGTTCCTCCGCGCCCGGCTGGAACGTGGCGCGGATGGCCGCCCGGTCGCGGTGAAGTTCCCCAGCAACAGCTCCGGCGTGCTGACCTCGATGGTGGAGGCCGACGGGCTGGTCGACATGCCGGCCGAGGCCACCGCCGTGCGGCCCGGCGATCTGGTGGACTTCCTGCCCTTCACCGGTCTGTTCGCGTGACGCTGGAGCAGCTGCGCATCTTCGCCACGGTGGCGGAGATGCTGCACTTCACACGGGCGGCGGAGGTTCTTCACCTGTCGCAGCCGGCGGTCAGTGCCGCCATCGCCGCGCTGGAGGCGGAACATGGCCTGCGTCTGTTCGACCGCATCGGACGCCGGGTGGAACTGACCGCCGCCGGCCAAGTGCTGCACGGTCAGGCCCGCGCCATTCTGATGAAGGTCGAAGAGGCCGCGACCATGCTTGCCGAGCTGTCGGGGCTGTCGCGCGGTTCCTTGCGGCTGGCGGCCAGCCAGACGGTCGGCAATCATTGGCTGCCGCAGCGGCTGCTGCGCTTCGCCGACGCCTATCCGGGCATCCGCGTGGATCTGTCCATCGGCAACACCGAACAGGTTGCCGAAGCGGTGCGCGACGGACGAGCCGAATTGGGCGTCGCCGAGGGAGCGGTGGCCGATTCGGCGCTGTGCAGCGAACCGATCGAGGGCGACCGGCTGCGTCTGGTGGTAGGCGCCTCGCATCCCTGGGCGGGGCGGGGGCGGGTGGACCGGGAAATGCTGGCGGCCGGGCGCTGGATCTTGCGCGAGCCCGGTTCCGGCACGCGCGCGCTGTTCGAGACGGCGATGCGCGGCGTGGGGGTCGAGCCGGATGGGCTGGATGTCGCCATGACCCTGCCGGGGGGCGGGATGATCCGGGCCGCCCTGCTCGCCGGGATCGGTGCCAGCATTCTGTCCGACCTGATCGTGGCCGACGATCTGGCGTCCGGACGCATCGTC
Organism: Azospirillum humicireducens; assembly: GCF_001639105.2. Classification (NCBI taxonomy): domain Bacteria; kingdom Pseudomonadati; phylum Pseudomonadota; class Alphaproteobacteria; order Rhodospirillales; family Azospirillaceae; genus Azospirillum; species Azospirillum humicireducens. The sequence goes on along the minus strand of NZ_CP015285.1, from coordinate 1,436,498 downwards.
GCGCTGGAGGGGCTGGACCTGCCGGCCCGGCCCTTCCATCTGCTGCGCCACCGGGACCGCCACCGCAGCCTGGCCGAACGGGCGTTCGTTCGATCCGCGCTGAATGGCGGACCGGCGTCGGCTTCGTGCTGACGGGGTTGCGAATCAGGCTGTCCGCAACCTCCGGGCACCAAAGGCGGCGGCCTCGATTGCGGCGAAGGCCAGCATCGAGATGCCCACCATCGGGAAGAAGAGTCCGCCTGCGATTGCGATGACGATCAGCCCCTTCGGCACGGTGGTTCCCGCCGGCAGCCGCGGCGCGCCCAGGCTGCCCGCCGGTCGCCGCTTCCACCACATCACCACCCCCGACATCGTCAACCCCACCATCGCCACCAGCGCGGCGAGCAGGACCAGCTGGTTCGCAAGTCCGAAGGCCTGGCCCATGTGAATGCTGACCCCCCATTCGGCCAGACGGCCGAACAGGCCGAGGTCCTTCAGCTGCATGTCGAACAGCGGCTTGCCGGTATATTGGTCCAGATGGACGACGCGCTCCTTTGTGATGTCGTCGGGATAGACCGATGCCGTGAAAACGCCGTCCGGCTTGGTCGGAATGACGATGGCGTAGCCCGGTTCCATTCCCAGCCCATCGACTGTCCGCACCACGTCGTCCAGCTTCGCGGGAACGCCGGATGCCGTCTTGGACAGTGGTGTCGGCTGATTCTCGACGATCCAGGGGGCGCGGTCGATGGTGTCCTTCAGCGGCACGGTGGAGACCGGATATTTGTCCCAATAGCCGTCCGGCATGCCCATGCCGACCGCATAGGCGGCGCTGTAGAACTGCTTGCCCCAATATCCCGACCATGGCAGGCCGGTCATTGCCAGAAAGACGATGAAGATGCTGACGAAGATGCCGGTAACGGCGTGGAGGTCGCGCCAGAACATCCGTTTCCCCGGCCGGCCGCGGACGGTCACGACACCGCCCTTCTGGCCGCGCGGCCACCACAGGTAGATGCCGGAGGCGGTCATCAGCACCATCCAGCCGGCGACGCCTTCGACGATGCGTTCGGCGAACCAGCCGACATATTCCAGGCTGTGCAGCTTGCGCACGACATACATGGTGGGCGATCCGGCGGAGCTGCCATCCCACAGGCTGCCCAGCACCCGGCCGTCATAGGGATCGACATAGACGACATCCTTCAGCCCGTCGGTGCCGACGATCTTGACCTCGGCGGGACGGTCGGGCGCGGCGGGCGGGGCGTAGCCCTTCAGCGTGCCGGGATGGGCTTCAAGCGCCTTCGCCACCAGGGCGGACGGCGCGAGCCGCTCGGTCGTTTGGGGTGCGACGATGCGCAGGTCGCGGTGCAGCCTGTCGTTGATCTCATCCTTGAACAGATAGATGGCGCCGGTGACGGACAGCAGGATGACGATGGGGGCGCAGATCAGGCCGGCAAAGAAATGCCAGCGCCACAGCGCGCGGTAAAGGGCAGAGCCGATGGCTCCGCCTTGCAAGGGTCCAGTCATGATTTTCCATTCGGTCGTCGCAGTGCGGATTGCCCGGAGTTCAGGCAGTTCAGTGCTTCGGCTGACGACCGGATGGCGGGGCCTGGGACTGGAAGGGCTTCCGCTCCTTGGGATGGAAGAGCCCGTCGGGCTTCGGCAGCTCCGCGGACAGCAGGATCGCATGCGGCATGACCGGCATCTGGAAGGCCGGCAGCAGAGCGACATAGTGACCGAGCCAGCTGCAAGGCAGATGCAGCGGGGACAGCTTTTGCGTGTCGGTGCCGTCGGCATCCGTCAGGGGGACACTGTCCCGCAGGGGAACGCCGTCCCGGTCGACCGGAAGATAGACGATCTCGCTGCCGGTGCAGATGGCGACATAGCCGTCGCGGTCGGCGGCGCCGGCGGCGGGAGCGGCGATGCGGACGAAAAGGCTCAGCGCCAGCGCGAGTGCAAGCGCCAGCCCCCACCGTTCCTGCAGTCCGCGGCAATAAGCCAGCATCCCGTTGCGACCGTCTCGCAGATCAGATGGTCGGGATCGTTACCCGATCCGCGACAGGCGAACAAGCGCCGTGAGTTCACCCTACGGCCGAAAGGTGCATCGGCGGTTCGCCATATCGCCAGCATCCGATTATCGGCGCTATAAACGGAGCGTCCCGTTTCCGGTGGTAAGGCGATATGATGGCACGGCTTTTGACGCTGCTCTGTGTCCTGGTGGTTATGGCCGTCGCGGCCGGTCCGGTCCGGGCCGACTACACGCCGCCGGGGGCGCTGTCCGATGGCACTGCCTATGCCAACGGGCTGCTGTTGAAATCGCCGCCGCAGCCGAAGCCGCAGGTGATCGCCGACTTGCTGAAGCAGGCGCGCGCCGCCCGCGACCGCAAGGACATGGCCGGCGCCATCCAGGCCTATGAGAAGACGATCACCCAGGGCGGCGGCTCGCCGTCGGTCTGGCTGGAGCTGAGCGCGGCCTGGATGGCGGCGACTCCGCCCAACAAGGATCGCGCGTTGCAGAGCGCCGTCATGGCCGGCCAGTTCAACCCGAAGGACGAGGAGCGTGTCGCCATCCTCTGGCGCATCGCCACCTTGATGGACGAGGCGTTCGGCAAGCCCGACGAGGCGGTGAAGGCGCTGAAGGCGATCCGCGAACTGGCGCCGAAGCTGGAGGCCGCCACCCTCGACACCCAGGCGCCGAAGCTGGAGGAGCGGTTCGTCGCCATGCGCCGCAAGGCCGGGCTGGCGATGACCGGCGTCACCGTCAACGCCGAGGGCAGCAGCCCGCGCGTCTGCTTTCAATTCTCCGATCGGCTGAGCGGCAAGCAGGGCGTGCGCTTCGACGATTACGTCCGGGTGGAGCCGCCGACCAAGACCGCGCTCGAAGCGCGGGAGAACAGCCTGTGCCTGCGCGGCGTCACCCATGGTTCCGGCTACACCGTCACCCTGCGCCAGGGTCTGCCCGGCGAGGACGGGGTGAACCTGAAGGCCGACGAGACGCAGCGCGTGCGCGTGCCCGACCGGCCGTCGATGGCGGCCTTCCGCGGCTCCGCCTACATCCTGCCGCGCAAGGGGGCCGACGGCATCCCGGTGGTCAGCGTCAACACCGACCGGCTCGACGTGTCGGTCTACCGCATCGCCGACCGCGCCCTGGTCTCCAACAAGTATGAAGGCAACATCTTCAACGAGCTGACCAGCTATTCCGCCGACCGGCTCGCCCAGGAGAATGGCGAGCTGGTGTGGTCCGGCTCGCTGGAGGTGAAAGGGGAGCGCAACCGCGACACCACCGCGGCGATCCCGTTCCGCCAGGCCGTCGGCGACGATCCCAAGGCCGGCCTCTATGTCGTCACCGCCCGCCCGCACGACGTGGAGGAGTCCGACCGCTGGGATGCGCTGGCGACCCAGTGGGTGCTGCTGTCCGACATCGGCCTGACCAGCTTCCGCGGCGCCGACGGGCTGACCGTCTTCGCCCGCTCCTTCGGCACGGCCAAGCCGCTGCCGGGGGTCGATGTCGCCCTGGTCGCCCGCAACAACACCGAACTGGCCCGCGTCAAGACCGACGAGTTCGGCCGCGCCCGCTTCGCCCCCGGCCTGTTGAAGACCGGCGGCAACGCGCCCGAGATGGCGATGGCCTATCTCGGCACCGATTTCGCCATGCAGGATCTGACCGGCGCCGCCTTCGACCTCAGCGACCGCGGGGTCGGCGGGCGTCCGGCGCCGGGGCCGATGGACGCCTTCGTCTATGCCGACCGCGGCGTCTACCGCCAGGGCGAGACGGTGAACCTGTCGATCCTGCTGCGCGACGACAAGACCGAGGCGGTCGACAATTTCCCGTTGACGGTGAAGGTCCTGCGTCCCAGCGGCACCGAATATTACAGCGGCGCGCTGAAGGGCCAGGAGGCCGGCGGCTTCTTCCTGCCGCTGACCCTGACCCGCACCGCGCCGCTCGGCGGCTGGGAGGTCCAGGTCTACAGCGACCCGAAAGGCGAGCCGATCGGCCGCGGCTCCTTCCAGGTCGAGGATTTCGTGCCGATCAAGCTGGCGCTCGACGTGACGGCCAGCGCGCCGATCCTGGTGCCGGGCCAGCCCTTCGAGGTGACGGCGCAGGGCCGCTTCCTCTACGGCCCGCCGGCCGCCGGGCTGGAGGGCACCGCCGAGGTGGCGCTGAAGACCGACCCGATGCCCTATCCGGCCTTCAAGGACTATCGCTTCGGGCGCGTGCAGGACAACCCGACCGAGCGGCTCGACCCGCTGGAGTTCCCGACCACCGACGAGCAGGGCGTCTCGCACATCGCGGTGACGCTGCCGGAGGTGCCGGACACCAGCAAGCCGCTGCGCGCCGACATCCGCGTCACCCTGTCGGAGCCGGGCGGGCGCCCGGTCCACAAGTCGGTCAGCGTGCCGGTGCGGCCCAAGACCCATGCGCTGGGCCTGCGCCCGCGCTTCTCCGACGGCCGCATCGGCGAGGGGGCGGAGGCCGCTTTCGACCTCGTCGCCGTAGCGCCGGACGGCAGCGCCGTCGCCAAGCCCGGCATCAGGTGGGAACTGGTGGAGGAGCGGGTCTCCTTCGTCTGGTTCCGCCGTGACGGACGCTACAGCTACAACGCCACGGTGCGTGACATCCCGCTGGCATCCGGCAGCGTCGATGTCGGCGCCGACAAGCCGGCGCTGGTGGCGCTGGGCAAGCGCGACTTCGGCCGCTACCGGCTGGAGGTGACCGACAAGGCGGCGGGCGTCGCCAGCTCCTACCGCTTCTATTCCGGCTGGGCCAGCGGCGACGAGACCGCCGACATCCCGGACAAGCTGGAGGTCTCCACCGACAAGCAGTCCTACAAGCCCGGTGACACCGCCCGCATCCGCGTGGCACCGCCCTTCGCCGGCGAGCTGCTGGTGACGGTGGCGACCGACCGCATCTTCGACGTGCGCACCATTTCGGTTCCGGCCGAAGGGGCGACGGTGGAAATCCCGGTCGATGCCGCCTGGGGGCCGGGCGCCTATGTCACCGCCACTGCCTATCGTCCCCCAGTCAAGGGGCGGGAGCGCCAACCGGTGCGCGCCATGGGCGTCGCCTGGGTCGGCGTCGATCCGTCGGTGCGCAGCCTGAACGTCACGCTCGACGCGCCGCAGGTGATGCGCCCGCGCAGCCGGCTGGAGGTCGGGGTGAAGGTCGCCGCCGCCGATGGCGGGAAGATCGAGGACACCTATGTCACGCTGGCCGCGGTGGACGAGGGCATCCTGCGCCTGACCGACTTCGCCAGCCCGCAGCCGGAGAAGCATTATTTCGGCAAGCGCCGGCTGGGGCTGGACATCCGCGACGATTACGGCCGGCTGATCGACCCGCTCGACGGCCCCTATGGCGCCATGCGCCAGGGCGGCGATTCCAGCGGCGCCGGTCTGCCGGTTGTGCCCTTCACCGTCGTCTCGCTGTTCCATGGGCCGGTGAAGGTGGGGGCCGACGGCACCGCCCGCATCGGCTTCGACGTGCCCGACTTCAACGGCGAGCTTCGGCTGATGGCGGTGGCCTACAGCCGTGGCCGCGTCGGCTCCGCCGCCGGCCCGGTGACGGTGCGCGACCCGCTGGTGGCCGACGCCATCCTGCCGCGCTTCCTCGCCCCCGGCGACGACAGCCGCGTCACCCTGTCGCTCCACAATGTCGAGGCGGCGGCCGGCACCTATGAGGTCGCCGTGACCGCCCAGGACGCGGTGGCGGTTGAGGGCGGAAACCTCTCCGTCCCGCTGGCGAAAGGCGAGCGCAAGACGCTGATCGTGCCGCTGAAGGGCATTGCCGCCGGCATCGGCCATGTCGCCGTGGCGGTGAAGGGGCCGGAAAATCTGGCGCTGAACCACGAGTACGGCATCACCGTCCGCCCGGCCCGCGCGGTGGAGACCCAGTTCGTCACCCGTCAGATCGCACCGGGCGAGAGCATCCGCTTCGACGGGGCCGATCTCGCGACCTACCTGCCGGGTACGACCAGCTGGTCGGCCAGCTTCACCACGGCACCGCCCTTCGACGTCGGCGGCATCCTGCGGGCACTCGACCGCTATCCCTATGGTTGCCTTGAGCAGACGGTCAGCCGCGCCCTGCCGCTGCTGGTGGTGCGCGACGTGGAACTGGCGCTCGGCAAGGACCGCAAGCCGGACGACGGGCTGGAAGCGCGGGTCCAGCAGGCGATCTCCCGCACGCTGGACAAGCAGCGCTTCGACGGCGCCTTCGGTCTGTGGGGCGCCCAGGACGAGGCCGACGGCTGGCTGACCGCCTATGCCGCCGAGTTCCTGGTCCGCGCCAAGCAGAAGGGCGAGGCGGTTCCCGACAAGCCGCTGACCGACGCCCTGAACTGGCTGCGCCAGCGCGCCATCGCCAGCGCGTCGGAGCCGGCTGATCTGGCGGTGCGCGCCTATGCCCTGCACACGCTGGCGCTGGCCGGGGTGTCGCTGCCGGGACCGGCGCGCTACCTGCACGACACCGCGCTGAAAAAGCTGCCGACGCCGCTCGCCAAGGGGCAGCTGGGGGCGGCGCTGGCCCGTATGGGCGACCAGGAGCGGGCGGCCAGCGCCTTCGACAGTGCGGTCGGTCATCTGGCGCGCGAGGAGTGGCATGTCGATTACGGTTCCACCGTCCGCGATGCCGCGGCGCTGGTGGCGCTGATGACCGAGGTCAACATGGCGGGCAACCGCCTTCCGGCCCTGATCGACCGGCTGCCCGCCTCGGCCACCGCTGCCAACCGCACCAACACGCAGGAAAAGGCATGGTCGGTCCTGGCCGCCGACGCGCTGCTGCGCGGTGCGCCGGCCAAGGTGGAAGTGACGCTGGGCGGTACGCGGCGAGACGGATCGCGGGTCGACTTGACCCCGACGCTGGCCCAGCTGAAGGCCGGCATCCCGGTCGCCAATTCCGGCAAGGCGGCGGTGTGGCAGGCGGTATCGCTGTCCGGCGTGCCGGTGGCGCCGCAGCCGGCGGCGCGCGAAGGGCTGCGCATCAAGCGCAACTTCTTCACCCGCAAGGGCGAGGTGCTGAACCTCGACACCATCAAGCAGAATGACGTGTTCGTCGTCGTGCTGGAGGGCGAGGCCAACACCAAGCTGTTCCACCAGGGCATGGTGACCCACGCGCTGCCCGCCGGCTGGGAGATCGAGAACGCCAAGCTGGGCGGCGGCACGCCGGAGGAGATGACGTGGCTGGGCGAGCTGACCTACACCCGCACGACCGAGGCGCGCGACGACCGCTATGTCGCCGCGGTGGACCTGACGGAGGACCAGCAGAGCTTCAAGCTGGCCTTCATCGTCCGCGCCATCACCCCCGGCACCTATGAACTGCCCGGTGCGACGGTCGAGGACATGTACAAGCCGCGCTTCTTCGCCCGCCAGACCACCGGGCGGATCACGGTCCATCCGGCGGAGTGACGATTGGCGTGGGCTTGGGTGCGTAACGTTTGGATGAGGCGGGCGGGGCTGGCGGCGGCAGTCGTCGCCACCCTGCTGGGAACGGCGCTGCTGCTCGACCGGCTGTTCCCGCCGCCGCTGGACCGGCTGGCCGACCTGTCGGTGACGGTCACCGACCGCAAGGGCCAGCCGCTGCGCGTCTTCACCAACGCCGTCGGCGCATGGCGGCTGCCGGCGACGGTGGAGGATGTCTCCCCCCTCTTCGTCGAGCTTCTGCTGGCCTATGAGGACCGGCGCTTCGAGAGCCATGCCGGCGTCGATCCGCTGGCGGTGCTGCGGGCGGCGGCGCAGAATCTGGGGGCGGGGCGGGTGGTCTCCGGCGCCTCCACCATCACCATGCAGGTCGCCCGTCTTCTGGAGCCACGCCCGCGCACCCTTTCCGCCAAGCTGATCGAGGCGGCGCGGGCGGCGCAGCTGGAATGGCGGTTCAGCAAGCGCGAGATCCTCGGCATGTATCTGACGCTCGCCCCCTATGGCGGCAACATCGAGGGGATTCGCGCGGCCTCCCTCATGCTGTTGGGCAAGTCGCCGGTGGAGTTGGATGCGGCGGAGGCTGCGCTGCTGGTTTCGCTGCCGCAATCGCCCTCGCGGCTGCGGCCGGACCGCTATCCGGAGCGGGCGCAGGCGGCACGCGACAAGGTTCTCGACCGTGTGGCGGAGGTGAGCGCGCTGTCGCCCAAGGCGGTCGCGGAGGCGAAGTCGCTGCCGGTGCCGTCGGCGCGCCTGTCCTTGCCGGCATCCGCCCCGCATCTGGCCGACCGGCTGCGCAGCGCCGATCCCGGCCGGGCGGAGATCGCCACCACCATCGACGGCACCCTGCAACAGGCGGTCGAGGCCCTTGGCCGCCGGGCGGCGGAGACGCTGAATCCGCAGGCCGGGCTGGCGGTGCTGGTGGTGGACAACCGTGACCGCTCGGTGCTGGCCTATCTCGGCAGCCCCAATGCGCTGGACGAGACGCGGCAGGGGCCCATCGACATGGTGCGGGCGGTGCGCTCGCCCGGATCGGCGCTGAAGCCCTTCATCTACGGGCTGGGCTTCGACGACGGCATCATCCACCCGCTCACCCAGATCGCCGACGTGTCCACCCGCTTCGGCGACTGGGCGCCGCGCAACTTCGACCGCAGCTTCACCGGCGACCTGACGGTGATGGAGGCGCTGCAACGCTCGCTGAACGTGCCGGCTGTTCTGGTGCTCGACCGGGTGGGGCCGCTGCGGTTCGCCGACGCATTGCGACGGGCCGGTACAAGGCTGGTGCTGCCCCATGGCACGGCGCTGCCGGGCCTGCCGGTGGCCTTGGGCGGGGCGTCGATCAGCCTGTGGGACATGACGGCGCTCTACAGCGGGCTGGCCCGTGACGGGGTGGTTGCGCCGTTGCGCATGACCAGGGACGACGACGATCGGGCGGAGTACCGGTTGCTGTCGGCCACGGCAGCTCAGCAGGTTCGGGCGATCCTGGAGGGCTCGCCGCCGCCGCCGGGCGTGGTGCAGGCGCAGGAACTGCGCGGCAGCGGGCCGGTGGCACTCAAGACCGGCACCAGCTATGGCTTCCGCGACGCCTGGGCCTTCGGCGTGACCGGGCGCTATACGGTCGGCGTGTGGGTTGGCCGTCCGGACGGTACGCCCAGTCCCGACCACTACGGCCGCAACACCGCGGCACCGCTGCTGTTCGAGGTCTTCGACCGGCTTCCGGCCGACCGTGGACGGCCCGCGGGCCCGGTGCGCAACGAATCGCCGCCGGAGTTGCTGCGCCGCCTGCGGCCCGGCGATGTCGAGATTGCCGGGCCGCGCCAGACCGACCGGCTGCGCCTGACCTTTCCGGTCAGCGACATGGTGCTGGAGGCGCTGGGGCCGGACGGAAAGGGAGAGCCGATGACGCTGACCGCCACCGGCGGGCGGAGGCCGCTGTCCTGGCTGATCGATGGTCGCCGCATCGCCCAATCGCCCATCGCGCGCGAGGTGGTGTGGAGGCCGGACGGTCCTGGGCCGGTTCGCGTCACAGTGCTCGACGCGGACGGCCGCAGCGACAGCGCGACCGTCGAGATCCGCTGAAAAACGAAAGTCTTAGGATGCGCGGCGCAGGCCAAACGGGGCATCGTCGCGCTGGCTCCATACCCGCGTGCGAACCCGCATCTGCTTCTGGCAATCCACCGAGCAATAGAGCGGTGCCGGCCCCCGGGTCGACGGACGGACGAACGGACGGCCGCAGCAGGCGCAGTGCAGCTGGCGGGTCGCGGTGTGCGGGGTGTTGGCCGTGCGGGCGGAGGCGGACATGGTCGCGACGGTGGTGGGTTGTTTCGGGTGAGCGCGAATATAGGCGCGCTGTGTTGCAGTTCCATGCTCGGGAAAACTCTTAGAACCGAATGGGTAGGTGGGCTGTCCGGCGGTCGACGGCGATTGACCGCATCCGCCCGAGGGCCTATCTGAAAAGACTTGGTAACGAGCGGGAGCATTGCGGTGCCGTTCTGCGTCGCCGACTGGCTGCGGAAGCTGACGAGGATCGCGGGAGCAGTGGCCCTGGCGATGTTCTGTCTGCTGCTGTGGCAGGGGGCCGCCGTCGCTGCATGCCCACAGCACGGCTCCGGCGCTTCTTCCGCGGCCATGGCGCAGCACCATGTGCAATCGGTTGCGAAAACCGACGATGCCCGCTCCGCTCCTCACCACCCGGAAGGGTCTGTCCGGCAGGGATCCCGTCCGCATGGTGTGCTGCAGCCCTGCTGCGGCGGCATGGCATGCGCCTTCATGGCCGTGGCGCCACCCGTGGACTGGCTGATGGCTCCGGTGGAACTGGCTAGGTCGATGCCGGGCTGGCCCGCCGGACCGCTGCGCGAGGGGCAGGGGGTACGTCCTGACCTGCCGCCACCGCGGCTGGGATGAGGCGTTCGCGCCGTCCGCGCCCGTTCGGGGCGTGACGGTGTCTTCGGCACTTTCCCCCAATTCGAATTTCCGGTGTCCGCAATGACTCTCGCGCTTTCGCGCCGCCGTCTGCTGTCGACGGCGATGGCCGGCGGCTGTGCCGCCCTGCTGCCCGCCTTTCCCCGCTCCGTCCTGGCCGCCGCGCCGGCCAAGGATCGACCCATCCGCCTGACCATCGAGCGCCGCACGCTCGATGTGAACGGCAAGGCGGCGAGCGTGTTCGGCATCCGTCAGCCCGACGGAACGCATGGACTCGTCCTCGACCCTGGACGGCGCTTTCTGGTCGATCTCGCCAACCGGGCGGGGGAAGAGGCGGTGATCCACTGGCATGGCCAGACGCCGCCCCATGCCCAGGACGGCGTGGCCGACATCAACCGCCCGACCATCCGCGACGGCGGTTCCGCCAGCTACGATTTTGCGCCGCGGACGGGGACGCACTGGATGCACTCCCATCACGGGTTGCAGGAGCAGCTGCTGATGGCCGCTCCGCTGGTGGTCCGAGGCCCCGACGACGTCCGTGCCGACGAGCAGGAGGTGACCGTCCTGCTGCACGACTTCACCTTCCGCGATCCGGCCGAGGTTTTGGCCTCGCTGACAGGATCGGCCGGCGGGACGGGGCATGGCGGCCACGGCCAGATGGGACATGGCTCCCACGGCTCCATGGGGCACGGCGCCATGAACCACGGCGGCATGGCGATGGACTTGAACGATGTCGAGTATGACGCCTATCTCGCCAACGACCGCACGCTTGCCGACCCCGAGGTGGTCCGGGTGGAGCGGGGCGGTCGGGTGCGGCTGCGGGTGATCAACGGCGCCACCTCCACCGCCTTCCATCTCGATCTGGGGCGCCTGACAGGTGAGGTGGTCGCGGCGGACGGCAATCCGGTGCATCCGGTCATCGGCAACCGGTTCGGGATCAGCATGGGGCAGCGGCTCGACATCCGGCTGACCCTGCCCGCGGATGGCGGAGCCTTCCCGATCCTTGCCCTGCGTGAAGGAGCGATGCAGCGGACCGGCATCGTGCTCGCGACGCCCGGCGCCATTGTGCAGCGGGTGGCGGAGCAGGGAGAGGCCGCGACCGAAGCGCTCGACCTGTCGCTGGAGCGGCGGCTCGTCGCCGAACAGTCGCTCGGCACCCGCGCGGCGGATCGGACGGCGCGGGTGCGGCTGACCGGATCGATGACGCCCTATGTCTGGAGCCTGGACGACAGGACCTTCGGCACGCACGCGCCGCTGACGGTGCGTCAGGGCCAACGGGTGGAACTGACCTTCGAGAACCCGTCGATGATGGCGCACCCCATGCACCTGCACGGCCATCATTTCCAGGTGGTGGCGATCGATGGCCGCCCGGTGGTGGGGGCGGTGCGCGACACCGTGCTGGTGCCGACGATGGGCAGCGTGACGGTGGCCTTCGATGCCGACAATCCCGGCCGCTGGCCGCTCCACTGCCACAACCTGCTGCACATGGCGACGGGGATGATGACGGAGGTGGTGGTCGAGGGGGTGGGATGATTCTTGCCGCGTTAGACCCCCACCTATCCTCCCCCGCCCAGCGGGGGAGGGTTGGGGTTGGGGTCTAACGCGGCACGGAAATGCGTCTCCCCCTCAATAATGCGGCGGCGGGCGGTCGTCCTGCGGCGAAGCTATCGCGTATTCCGCCGCCTCCACCCGGTCTCGCATGCGCTTCAACTGTGCGGTCAGACGGTCGATGGTCTGGCCCTGGGCGAAGATGACTTCCGACATCTCCTCGGCCATGCGCTCATGGTGGGCGAGACGGCTTTCGAGATCGGCCAGACGTTCTTCGATAAGACGCTGTTCGAGGGCGGGATCCATGGGGCACCGGTCAGACGGGAAGGAACGGGGAGGGGCCGCAAGATGGACCATTCCCCGCTCCGGGTCGAGGGTGCCTTTCCGCTCACGCCATCGCCGTGGTGCCGGCCAGCCAGCCGGACAGTCCGGTCAGCAGCAGGACGGTCAGGCTCGCCAGCCGCAGGGTCATCGGCGCCATCGCCAGCCCGCCCATCAGCTTGGCATTGCGCAGCAGCAACAGCATCGGGATCAGGATGAAGGGCAGGGTCAGGGCCAGAACCACCTGACTCAGCACCAGCAACTCGTCGACCGCGCCATCGCCGGCGCTGCCCAGAACCGCCAGCGCCGGGATCAGCGAGGCGCCGCGGGTGATCAGGGCACGGGTGACGGGGCGCAGGCGCAGGTTCAGGAAGCCCTCGGTCACCATCTGCCCGGCCATGGTGCCGGTGGTGGTGGAGCTTTGGCCGGCGGCCAGCAGCGCGATGGCGAAGACCAGCGCGGCGGCCCCGCCGATGCTGCTGCCCAGCAGGGCATGGGCATCCTCGATTCCGGGAGTGCTGCCGGTGGTGACGCCCTGGAAGGCGACCGCGGCGACTGCCAGGATGGAGCCGTTGACCAGACCGGCCAGCGCCAGCGCGGTCGACAGGTCGATGGTCAGCCAGCGGGCGGCCTGCCGGCGCTCCTCCTCCGTCTTCACCTCGGCCAGCCGCGAGCGGACCAGACCGGAGTGCAGGAACAGGTTGTGCGGCATGACGGTGGCGCCGATGATGCCCAGCGACAGGTACAGCATCTCCGGATCGCGGGCCAACTCGATGGTCGGAACCAGCCCGGCCAGCAGGGCACCGGGATCGGGGCGGGTGATCACCAATTCCCAGGCGAAGCAGACGACGACCACGCTCATCAGCGCGCCCACGACCAGTTCGGGCGCTCGGCCCCGCGCACCCGGCAGCGCCAGGATGCCGAAGGTCAGCACGGCGGAGATCACCACGCCGGCCATGATCGGGATGCCGAACAGCAGCTTCAGCGCGATGGCGCTGCCCAGCAGTTCGGCCAGATCGGTGGCGATCATCGCCAGTTCCGACACCGCCCACACCCCCATCGCCACCGGGCGGGGAAAGCGGTCGCGGATCAGCCGGGCCAGATCCTTTCCGGTCGCCAGCGTCAGCCGGACAATCAGCCCCTGCAGGAAGATGCCGGCCAGGCTGGCGATCAGCACCGCCGACAGCAGCGCGAAGCCGAAGCTGGACCCTGCCGCGATGTCCGTCGCCCAGTTGCCCGGATCCATATAGCCGACCGCCACCACGAATCCGGGGCCGAGCATGGTCCAGAACCGGCGCCCCGGTGCAGGAATGCGGGTGGGAATACCGGTGTCGATGGTGGGGGATGCGGTCTTCACGCCGGTTGCTCCTGAACGGTCCTCGGCGGCCAGAGACTTGACCGCCGATGCAAGAATGACCGACCGGTTTGATAGTGTCCAATCGATGCTACGCAACATCGCAATAGGGAATATCTATCGATATGGAGGCTCTGCCGGAGCAGGTCCAGTTCAGAACAGCGGGATAGCCACTTCGTTCGCGGTGCGGCAGTGCCATGCGGACGAATTTTGCCGGGAACCGATCGCACCTTTCAGCGTCGGCGGGGACCGAAGCGCTTGCGGGGAGCGCCGCGGAAGCCGGCGGCGGGCGGCGGCTCGCGGCGGCGGGCGCGGGAGGCCAGCGTTTCCGACAGACGTTGGCCGATGGCGTCGCGGGCGCTGCGCACCCGGTCGCGGTCGGGCAAGGAGTCGGGAAACTTGCGCGACGCCCAGAAATAGAGGTCGCAGGTCCGGGAGGCCGCTTCCAGCACATCGGCGGTCAGCCCGTCGAGCCGGGCCGGGATCAGGCGCGCGAGCGGCAGGACCTCCCCCGTCTCCACCGCGTCGAGAATGGCGGCGAAGACCTTGGCGTCTTCCGGCTCCTCCAGATCGGCGGGGGCGAGCAGCAGCTCCAGCTTGGCGGCCAGGGCCAGCCGCCGGGCATCCAGCATCGGCGCGGCGCGGCGCAGGGCGGACAGGTCGGCCAGCCGGAAGGGAGACCCGGCGGTGGCCGCGGTGCCGAAGCACTCCACCAGCAGGCGCGTCTCATCGCTGTCGATGTGGGAGGCCAGTCGGGCAAGCATGGCGCGGGTCGGGCGGACCGGCAGGGGCGCGTCGGCGCCCAGACGGCGGTCGGTCGCCTCCAGCAGGCGTTTCAGCGTAGCGGGCGTGCCGCGGGCGATGACGCCGAAATGCCCCTCCTCGAACTGGCCGAAGCGGCCAGCGCGGCCGGCGATCTGCTTGACCTCCGTCGCGGTCAGCGGGCGGACACTGCTGCCATCGTACTTCTCCAGCGCGGTGAACAGCACGCGGCGGCAGGGCAGATTGAGACCCATGCCGATGGCATCGGTCGCCACCACCACGTCAGCCTCCCCGGACAGGAAGCGCGCCGCCTCGCGCCGCCGCACCGCCGGGGCCAGCGCGCCATAGATGGCGGCGACCGACAGGCCCTGGGCCAGCAGCGTGTCGCGGACGCTGTGCACCTCGCGGCGGGAGAAGGCGATCAGGGCGTCGCCGCGCTCCACCTCCGCCCAGTCCAGCCGGCGGTCGAGCATCGACAGCGGGGTCTTGCGGTCCAGTTCCACCACCTCCAGCGCTTCGCCGAGATGGGCGGCGGCACGCTCCACCAGCGGGCGAACTTCGGGCGCGCCGAGGATGTAGACGGTTTCAGCCGGTACACCCATCAGCGCGGCGGTCCAGGCCCAGCCGCGCGCCGGATCGGCCAGCATCTGGATCTCGTCGATCACCGCCACTTCCACCGGCCGGTCGGGATCCATCACCTCGATGGTGGAGGCGGTGTGGCGGGCGCCGGGGGTGCGGATCTCCTCCTCCCCGGTGATGAGCGTGGTGGGGGTGCCTTCGGCGTTCAGCCGCTCCATCACCTCCAGCGCCAGCAGGCGCAGCGGGGCGAGGTAGACGCCGTCGCGCGCCTCGCGCAGGGCCGTGATGGCGCGGTGGGTCTTGCCGGAGTTGGTCGGGCCGATCACCAGCACCAGCCGGCGGTTCATGCCGCGTGCCACCGGAAACAGCCGCTCGAAGCGGGAGAAGTCGAAATGGCGGTCGACATAGGCCCGGCCGCGCGCCTCCGCCCGGTCGCGGCGCCACTGGTCGTACTCGCGGTCCCAGCGGTCTAGCAACTCGCCGGCATCGGTGCGGTTGCGGGCGGCCTTGCCCAACCGCTCGGCGAGGCTGGCGAAGCCCCAATCGGGATCGTCGCCAGCCCGCTCGGCCAAGTCGCGCAGCCGGGTCGCCACATGGGACAGCGCATCGTCGAGTGAAGCGCGCAATGCGGGGTCATGGTCGAGCCGCGCCGCCAGTTCGGCATCCGACAGGTCCGACAATTCCAGTGCGTCGAAGGTCCTGGACACCTGCAGCCGGATCGCGGGCGACAGGCCGGGCCAGGGCAACTCGTCGCTGCGCACGGCGCGGACGCGGGTCCGCTCCTCGCAGGACAGCAACGCGGTGTGGCTACCGGCAAGCGCCCGCCTTCCTTGCGCCAGCAGCGCGTCGCGGCGATGGGCGCGGTCGATGCGGCCGGTGATCTCCAGCAGGATGGCCTCGCGCCGCTCTGCAGGCACCAGCAGGTCGCGCTTTCCCTTGGGCAGCGGCAGGCCCAGCGGCACCAGTCCGCGCGCCTCGGCATCGGGCATCCGCAGCACGCCGGCGGCCCCCAGAGTCGTCACCTCCGGATGGGCGACGGCGAGGTCGTGGACCAGATGCGGGTCGGCCGCAGTCGTGTTGGCATCGTCTGTCATGGAACCTGTCCGGAAGCGATGTGGTGCAGCACGATGCCGCTGGTGGTCGCCACGTTTAGGGAATCGAAGCTGCCGGCCATCGGGATCCGCACGCTGCGGGCGCGGGCCAGCAGGGCCGGCGGCAGGCCCGGTCCCTCCGAGCCGAACAGCAGGGCGGCGCGGCGCGGTGGCGTCAGGGCGGCCAGCGTCTCGGCACCGGCGGGGCTCAGCGCCACCGCTTCGAACCCAAACCTGTCGAGCAAGGCGAGCGGATCCTCGTCGGTGGCGAGTTTCGCCGTCGGCACCAGCAGCGTCGCCCCCACCGAAACACGGATCGCCTTGCGGTAGAGCGGATCGCAGCAGCCGGAATCGAGAATCACCGCGTCGGCACCGAAGGCGGCGGCATTGCGGAAGATGCCCCCCATATTGTCGTGATTGCCGATACCGAACAGCATCACCACCCGTGCAACCGGGCCGCAGGCCCTCAGCAGGTCGGCCGCGCCGGGCGTCTCGATCCTCTCTCCCACCGCCAGGATGCCGCGGTGCAGGGGAAAGCCGGCGATGCGGTCGAGCACGGGCTGCGTGGCCGTGTAGACGGGCGTGCCGGCGGGCAGGGCGGCCAGCATCGGTTCCAGCGCCTCCGCCCGTTTCTCTGCGATCAGCAGCGAGCGGGCAAGGGTGCGGGTGGACTGGAGGAGGCTGCGCACCACCACCGCCCCTTCGGCGATGAACAACCCGTCACGGCCGACCAGATCGCGCTCCCGCACGTCGCGGTAGGGCTCGATGCGCGGATCCTCGGGATCGGTGATGGGGATGATGGTGGGCAAGGGGACGCTCGGCATCTGGGGTGTGCGCCTAATTAGTGCATATGCGCGCGGCTTTCCAATGCCGTGGCGCCGCCCCATGGGCATACCCCCTTGCCGAACCGGAAGGCTCCGCTCATGTTGCGATGCAGCATAAGCGAGCGGGGACGTGCAGACCATGACCATCATTCGCAAGCTGTGGAACCGCGTTTGCGGCAAGCCCGCAACCGTCCAGCCGGCCAAACCAACGGATCCGCTGGAACTCGCGGGGCCAGGGCCGATGTTCGCCCTGCCGCCGCCGAAGCCGACGCTGGTGCTGGCGTTGCAGGGCGGCGGGGCGCATGGGGCCTTCACCTGGGGCGTGCTCGACCGGTTGCTGGAGGAGGATATCCGGCTGGTCGGCGTCAGCGGCGCCAGTGCCGGGGCGATGAACGCCGCGATGCTGGTGCAGGGCTGGGCGCGGGGCGGCCCGAATGGCGCAAGGGAGGGCGCGCGTGCGGAACTGGCGAATTTCTGGGAGCGGGTGAGCGCCGCCGGACGGCTGGGGCCGATCCGGCCGAGCGTGACCGACCGGCTGCTCGGCCGCTGGAACGTCGACAACGCGCCGGGGTCCCATCTGGTGGAGTGGGCGAAGCGCTGGATCACGCCCTATCAGACGCAGTCGGCGGATTTCCATCCCCTGCGCGGCCTGCTGACCGAGATGGTGGAGCCGGAGCTGATCCGGCGGAGCGGGCTGCGGCTGTTCGTCAGCGCCACCAACGTGCGGAGCGGCGCCCTGCGGCTGTTCGACGAGACGGAGGTCGGCGTCGATCATCTGCTGGCGTCGGCCTGCCTGCCGCACCTGTTCCGCGCGGTGCGGATCGACGGGCAGGATTACTGGGACGGCGGCTATCTCGCCAACCCGCCGCTGTCGCCGCTGGTGGAGGCCTGTCCCGGTGCCGATCTGCTGGTGGTGGCGATCAACCCCTTCACCTGCGCCACCACTCCGGAGGATCCGGCCGGCATCGCCGCCCGCCTGAACCAGATCACCTTCAACGCTGCCCTGCTGCAGGAACTGCGCTGCCTGTCCGCGCGCACCGACGCCCCGCGCCTGCACCTGATCGGCGCCGACGAGCATCTCCAGGATCTGGGTCTCTATTCAAAGCTGATGACCGACTGGAGCTTCCTCAACTGGCTGCGCGACGCCGGGCGGGAGGCGGCGGGGCGATGGGTTGATCAGAATCTGCGCTCTGTCGGCACGGAAAGCTCCGCCCGGTCGCCGGCGCTGGTGTAATTCTGGCGTCGCATGGATATTTGCTGAGCCTTTACCTGCCCGTCATCCCCGCCTTCGCGGGGATGACGGCTGATCGAGGGGGAGCGTATCGCCTGACCCTCACTCCGCCGGATGCTGTTGGGTGTCGGGATCGGTGTGGGCGAACCAGCGCTTCATCCGGCGCGACAGGGCGTCCAGATAGGTCAGCGCCACCGGCACCACCAGCAGCGTCAGGATGGTGGAGGACAAGAGGCCGCCGATCACCGCGTGGGCCATTGGGGCGCGTTGCTGCGCTCCCTCGCCGATGCCGAGCGCCAGCGGGATCATGCCGAAGATCATGGCGGCGGTGGTCATAACGATGGGGCGCAGGCGGATGATGCCGGCCTCCACCAGGGCGTCGTGCAGGCCGGCGCCCCGCTTGCGCGCCTGGTTGGCGAAATCGACCAGCAGGATGGCGTTCTTGGTCACCAGACCCATCAGCATGATGAAGCCGATGGCGCTGAAGATGTTCAGCGTCGATCCCGCCGCCAGAAGCCCCAGGAACACGCCGACCAGCGACAGCGGCAGCGAGGCCATGATGGCGAGCGGTTGCAGAAAGCTGCCGAACTGCGAGGCCAGGATCAGGTAGATCAGGATGACGGCGAGCGCCAATGCCTGCACCGCGTAGCTGCTGGTCTCCGCGATATCCTTGGTGGATCCGCCGAACACGATGCGGTAGCCGGGCGGCAGCTCGATCTTCGCCAATTCCGCCTGCAGCTCCCGCCCGGCATCGCCGGCGGCGCGCCCCTGGACGTTGGCCTGGACATTCACCTCGCGCTGCAGGTCGCGCCGGTTGATCTGCGAGGCGCCGAGCGTCGTCACCACCTCCGCCACCTGGGACAGAGGAATCATGCGCGGCGTGCCGTTGGCGTCCTTCCCGCCGGCAAAATGGATGCGGTCGAGGTCGGCGCGGCCGGCGCGGTCGCCTTCGGGCAGGCGGACCAGCACGTCGTAGCTCTCGCCGTCCGGCGCCTTCCAGCTCGACGCCGTGTCGCCCGCGAACAGCGGGCGCAGGGTGTCGGCCATCTTGGCGGTGCCGATGCCGAGGTCGCTGGCGATGTCGCGCTTCAGCCGGATGGCCAGCGTCGGCTTGGCGGCCTTCAGCGTGCTGTCGACGTCGACGAAGCCGGGGATGGCGCGCATGGCGCCGACGACCTTCTGCGACAGCCGGTCCAGTTCCGCGATGTCGCGGCCCTGCACCGAGACCTGGATCTGCTTCTGCACGCCGCCGACGCCGGGGATGGCGATGCCGATGGTGACGCCGGGAATCGCCAACAGCCGCTCGCGCAGCAGCGGAGCGAGATCGTTCGGGGACCGCTTGCGCTGGTCGATGGGGGTGTAGCGCAGATAGATGCTGCCGCGGTTGTGGCCGATCGACACGCCGGTGTTGACGGTGCTGTAGGTGTAGGCGATCTCCGGAAACTCGCGGATCGCCGCCTCCACCTGCTTGGTCTTGGCGGTGGTGGTGGCGAGCGAGGAGCCGACGGGGGTCTCAACCTCGACGATCTGCTCGCCCAGGTCGGCGGCCGGCACGAATTCCACGCCGATGCGCGGCACCAGCAGGAAGCTGCCGAAGAAGGTCGCCAGTGCCACGACCATCACCAGCCAGCGGTGGCGCAGGCCCCAGCGCAGAACCGCGCCGTAACCGTGCGAGACGGCATTGAACCCGCGCTCGAACCGCTCCGCGAAGCGGCCGAAGATGGATCGGCCATGCTTGCCGTGTGCCGCCGGGTCGTACCACACGCTGGACAGCATCGGATCGAGCGTGAAGGACACGAACAGCGAGATCAGCACCGCCGCCGAGACGGTGATGCCGAATTGCAGGAAGAAGCGGCCGATGATGCCGCCCATGAAGGCGACCGGCAGGAACACCGCGACGATGGTCAGCGTGGTCGCCAGCACCGCCAGCCCGATCTCCGCCGTTCCGTCGAGCGCGGCCTGCCGGTGGCCCTGGCCGCGGGCGAGGTGGCGCATGATGTTCTCGCGCACCACGATGGCGTCGTCGATCAGGATGCCGATGGCGAGCGACAGCGCCATCAGCGTCATCATGTTCAGGGTGAAGCCCATCGCCGCCAGCATGCCGAAGGTGCCCAGCACGGCGACCGGCAGGGTCAGCGCGGTGATGACCGTGCTGCGCCAGGACCCCAGGAAGATCATGACGATCAGGATCGTCAGGATGCCGCCCTCGACCAGGGTCTTCTGCACGTTGCTCAGCGAGTTGGTGATCCCGCGGGAGCTGTCGCGCACCACCGCCAGCGTCACGTCGGGCGGCAGCGAGCCGTTGGTCCGCAGATCCTGGATCGCCGCATGCAGGCCGCGCGCGACCTCTACCGTGTTGGCGCCCTGGACCTTCACCACATCGACCGCCAGCGCCGGGGCGCCGTTCAGCATGGCGGCGGAGTCCTGCTCCTGCTGTCCGTCGATCACCTCGGCGACCTGACCGAGGCGAACGGGGCTCTCGCCGCGACGGGCGACGATCAGATCCAGCAGGTCGCGCGGGTTGCGCACGCGCCCTTCCACCTGGACCACTCGTTCCCGCCCCTGGCCGGTGACGGTGCCGGCGGGCACGTCCTGGTTCTCGCCGGTGACGGTCGCGATCACCTCGTCGACGCCGACAGTCAGGGCTTCCAGTTTTTCCGGCTTCAGGCGCACCAGGATCTGGCGCTTCACACCGCCGGCGATGGTTGCCTTGCCGACGCCACGGACATTCTGCAGCCGCTTCAGGATGATCTGGTCGGTCAGCGTGGTCAGGTCGCGCAAGGAGCGCAGGTCCGACGTCACCGCGATGGACAGGATGGGCTGGTCGTCGGGATTGAAGCGGGTGATCTGCGGATCCTTCACCTCGTCGCGGAAGCTGGCGCGGATGGCCGAGACCTTTTCGCGCACATCCTGCAGCGCCTGGACCGAGGAGGTCTTCAGGTCGAACTCCGCGATCACCACCGACTGACCCTCGTAGGAGCGCGAGGTCAGCGTCTTGATGCCGGCGATGGTGTTGATCGCATCCTCGACCGGGCGGGTGATGTCGGTCTCCACCGTTTCCGGGCTGGCGCCGGGATAGGCGGTGCTGACCACCACCACCGGGAAATCCACGTCGGGAAACAGGTCGACGCCCAAACGGTTGTAGGAGAAGAGGCCGAGCACCATCAACGCCACCATCATCATGGTGGCGAAGACCGGGTTGTCGACGCTGATGCGGGTGATCGGCATGGGGCTGTCCGAGGCTCAGGAGCCGGTGGCCGAGCCGGCGACCGCGACCGAGCGGCCGGCGGTCAGGCCGGGCAGGTTGCCGGTGACGATCCTGTCGCCCGGCGCCAGCCCCTCCACCTGCACCAGATCGCCGCGCGCCCATTGGGCCACCCGCGTGACCGGGCGGCGCACGGTGCGTCCATCGGCGACCGCCAGCACGAAATCCCCCTGTCCGTCGTGGCGGATGGCGACCGGCGGCACGGCGATGGCGCCCGATGCCTCCGCCACCAGAACCTCGCCGCTGGCGAACATGCCGCCGCGCAGGGCGCCGTCCCCGTTGTCGACCGTCACATAGACCGGGATGGCACGCGATCCCGCCCGCGCCATCGGGTTGATGCGGGCGACGCGGCCGGCGAACTCACGCTCGCCAAAGCCCTCGACGCGAAGCCGGGCGGTCTGGCCGACTGCCAGCCTCGCCACCTGTTCCGCCGGGACGGTGGCCTCCACCTCCACCCGCGACAAGTCGACGATGGTGAACATGGCGGCATTCACCGCCAGATTTTCCCCCGGATTGACAGAGCGGGTAGCGACCATCCCGTCGATGGGGCTCGCCACCACCGCGTCGCGCAGGGCCTTGCGCGCCAGCTCCACCTGGGCGGCCAGCGCGTCCACCTGCGCCCGTTGGAAGCCGAAGCTGCTTTCCGCCTGATCCAGGCTGGTGTCGGAGACGATGTTGTTGCGGTTCAGCGTGCGGTTCTTGGCCAGCGTCCTCTCCGCCAGGACCAGCTGGGCGCGGGCGCCTTCAAGATTGGCCTGCTTCTCGTTCAGGCGGGCGGCAAGCTCCACCGTCTCGAAGCGGGCCAGCACCTCCCCCCGGCGCACGGCCTGCCCCTCGCGCACCGGCACCTCGGCCAGCCGGGCCGACACCTCCGCCTTGACCGCCGACTGTTCCATGGGCGAGACGGACCCGCTGAGGCGGACGGTCTCGGTCAGCGCGCGGGGGGCGACGGTCGTCACCTCCAGCGCCGACAGTTCCACCGGGCGCTCGGCGGCCGGCACGGGCGGAACCGCATGGTGCGCATCCGGGCCCTGGGTCCGCCACATGGCCAGCCCGCCGACCGCAACCAGCAGAAGAACGAGCCAACCGAGCCAGCGGAAGCGCCGCGGGCGGGCACGGGCGTCGTCTTGCGGTGGAGGCCGCTCCGGCTCGAACGGCTGAGGGGCCGGGGGGACGGTCCGTTGCGGGGCGGTCATGATGCTTGATCCAGTTCGGCCGGGCCTGCGCAGTCTTCTCTGTCGGTACCGGTTGAGGGCGCGGCCGTCGCCATCCATTAAGGGTGGCGCCGATGTTCCGTCAAGGTTCCCATTGTCGCGGTTTGTGACGGGACTGTCCTGCTCGAAGGGACAGCCAACATAGACATACCGACATTTGCCGAAAATCCTAATTGTCCACTTCAGGACAAGGGATCAATAGGGCTTTTTTGGGGCATCTTCGGGACAGGATTCCGAAAACGGTCGCGTTGTCGCTTGACAGCCGTGGGCTATACATCGAAAAGCGATCCATCTCTTGTCCCGCCCGCGCCAACAGCACGGAAATTCCCTAGTGGTCAAACGGAACCTCGCGACGATCCACGCCGCCGGAGCTATCCTGTGCCTCGCGCTCGGTCTGGCCGGCTGTGCCACCGAAGCGCCGCAGGTGCAGACGGCACCCGCTGTCGAAACTGCCGAACTCCCGGACCCGAACGATCCGCTGGCGCGCTGGGTTCCGATGATCCGCGAGGCCTCCCAGCGCTACGACATGCCGGAGAAGTGGATCCGCGCGGTGATGATGCGGGAGAGCAATGGCCGCGCCACCGCCCGCAATGGCAAGGTTCTGACCAGTTCCGCCGGGGCTCTCGGCCTGATGCAGGTGATGCCCGGCACCTACGAGCTGATGCGGACGCAGTACGGGCTGGGGCCCGATCCATCCGATCCGCGCGACAACATCCTGGCCGGCACCGCCTATCTGCGCGAGATGTACGACCTTTTCGGGGCGCCTGGCTTCCTGGCCGCCTACAATTGCGGACCGGCCTGCTATGCCCAGCATCTGGCCGGCAAGCAGCGGCTGCCGCGCGAGACGAAGCTGTATCTGGCCGCCCTGACCCCGGTGCTGCGCGGCTCCGCTCCACGCGAGCCGTCCTTGGCGGCCGGTGCCGGTGCCATCGAGATCGCGGTGGTGCCGGACGATGCGCCGAAGCCGCGCGGCGGCCAGCCGGTTGCCCCGGTTCAGACTCAACAGCCGGCTCCCGTCATGGTCGCCGCCGCGGAGGCTCCGTCGTCGCGGGCCGTCGAGCCGCGCCGGATGGAACCGCGCCCGGCCGAACAGAGGTCTGTCGAGCCGATGACTGCACCGGTCCCGGCGGCTGCGCCAGTGGTCGTCGCATCGCTGCCGCAGCCGGCCGCAGCACCCGCCCTGCCGGTCAAGGTTGCCAGCGCCGAGAACCGGCCGGCTCCTGTGACACACCGGGTCAACCCGCAATTCACCACCCAGGTCGCCGAAGCGCTGCTGCCCCCGCAGTCGGTCGGCAAGGGGGAACGCGTGGTGATGCGTTTCGTCTCGCAGCGTGTCGATGGCTGCGGCAGCCTCGCCGGCCGCGACCGCGCCTGCGTGACGTTGGCGGACGCACAGTAAAGGGACCGCAAAAGGTGCGAGGGCGGCCGTGCCGCCTCTCCCCCCCCGATCAGGACGGGGCGAATGGCCGATGCCTGTCCGCCTGCACCTTGAGCTTAACTTTTTTCGCTCCCTTGCGGTTGGATTTGATCCGCATCACTTACGGATAGCCTTGTCACTGGCATAACGGTGAGATGGACAGGTCCGAACACACATCCAGCCCATATCCACCCTGCAGTTGCTGTGGGGGAGACATTCTGCTCGGCGAGCCAATGTACTGGACGCCGGAGCGGCCGGGACATGTCTGGCACGATCTCTGCGCCCAGAGAGAGGGGCTGCTTCCCGCCAGCCCCAAGCCCATCCGCGGCAGGCGGCGCGGCACGAAACCGGGCACCCGCTCACCGGCCGCCGAACCGCTGTTCTGAGGTTGGCCTTCGTGACCGGATGTCGGCTCAGGGTCGCATGCGTGCGATGATCCTTGGCAAAATGCCGGTGAGGGCCAGAGAGTCGAATGCCCAGCTCAGATGGGCCTTGCGCAGTTTCTCACGCTGATCCGGATCGCCGGCCAGCCTTGCAAGGATCCGTACCGCGTCCGATTCATCGATGAAGGCAAGGTCCTGCTCGTACGGGCCGAAAAGTCGCGCGGAATCGGTGTGCCGCCAACCGACCAGGAGTCCATTCCGTTTGATGATCTCCAGCGTTCTGGGAAAGACCGCGGTGTCAAAGGCGAGACTGCCGAAATCCAGGCAGGCGGCTGCGGTTCCGTAAGCGTTCCGCAGAGCCGTGGACATGGGGTCTGCATCGACACCAAGACGCTCCCAGCCATTGCCCCGGAGCATGAAGGTCTCCTTGAAGGCAACGCGGATGGCGGTGGAAAATCTGCGGCGGTTCTCGACCGAAAATGCAATGGTGAAGGCCCTGTTGAAGCGGAGTGACCAGCCCGGATCCGCCGACTGCTCGGCCAATCCGCACTGGTCCATCGCCTGAATCCGATTTAACTCCGGCCTTTCCATCATGACGCCGGCAACGGTCGCGGCAGCGGCGGAGATGGCCTGGTCTGTGATTTCTGGTCCGGTCGGGATGTGGTCCGGCCAGCCCTGTCCCAGATAGAGGAAACGGTCCCGGACCAGAGCCTCGCCCTCTGCGGTATCGGCCTCCCCCCTCATGGCCGCATAGGGATGGCGGGCCAGCCCTGTATCGTTCAGAGACATCCAGCGCTTGTAGAGATCGGACGTGCCGTCCGCCGATCGCGCGGTGTAGATCCAGCGATGGACGCCGAGTGGCTCATGAAAAACGCGCGACAAACCCATCCGGTTCGCCTGCTGCGCTGCCGCCGGACACATGCACCACATGAAAACACTCTGCCGATCCATCCACTGATCGGCCTCTTTGACCACCTCCACCGTTTGAGCGCCGATCTCCTCGACCGGGTGGTTCAGGCAGATGTGAATGACCGTGGGCCGCTTGCCGAAGCTCGCGACATACCCCAGCAGCATCTCGATGGTTTCGCGCGGAATTTGGAAGAGGTTTAGTACGAACAGGGCATCGATGGGACGGTCGATGATGTCCTGCGAGATGTCCGGCAGGGCCAGCACCGAGTCATGACCAAGGTCGACCAATGCGGCATGGATGGACCACAGGATTTCGGAGGTGCCGTGACCACACAGGAGGAAACGCACGGGGTCAGCTCCTCATCCGATACAGATCGACCGCCTCGTTCAGATAGACGGGAAGTTGGGTCCGGTCGGATTCTTCCTGCTTCACTGCGGCGAAGCGGTTGCGTGCATCTTCGCGGCTTCCTGACAACAGGGACGGGTCGGCCGCCAGCGCAACCGCCCGCTCAACGAAGGAGTCGTTGGTAGCGACGACGAACCCCGGCCCGGCGATGCTTGCCACGTCGCCGCTGTCGAAGGCCAGGATCGGCAGTCCGGATGCCAGCGCCTGGGCTGCGCTGCCGCCGCCGCCGGTGCGGCGGGGATTGAGAAAGACGTCGCACAGCGAAAGGAGGGCACCGATGCGCTCGACATGGCCGAGGCAGCGGAGGCTTGCGGCATGGCGGGAGGCGGCGAGACGGCCCCGCAGCGTATCGACGGGGCCGGCGAACAGGACCTCGCCATGCGGGACAGCATCCAGCACCCGTTCCAAGATAGCCAGGAAAGCGGCATCCACTTCCGCATCCAGGCGGTTGCCGACGACCACATACAGGAAGGCATCGTCCGCCAGATCGAATTCGGCCCGGTTGGTCGGGCCTTCGTCCTGCCGCAGCGCCATCCCCAACCGGAACGGACGCCAGGAGCGGGCCAGCCGCCCTTCGCCGGGCGGAGCCGTCCGGCCGCCGTAATCCAGGACGATGTCGGCGAGCGAGACCGTCTGGCCGCTGGTCGTCGGAATGCACAGAAGCGGCCGGGCAGAGGCCAGCAGGTCGGCGACGATCACCGATCCGCCGAAGGCGATCACCAGATCGGGGTCGAATTGCTCGACCGCCGAGAAAAAGCCGTTCAGCTTGTCGGCGGTGATGCCGGGCGCGGTGGAGGACAGCAGGCGGACGCTGTCGTTTCCGAATTGGATCGTCTGGTCGCCGGACAGACTCTCTTCCACCGCGGCGGCGAAGGGCGGGATGAAAGGGCTGTAATAGCGGTCCGGCATCATGTTGGTGTTCAGCGCCAGCACCGTCCGCCCCAGATCCCGCTGCAACCGGACCGCCTGGGCCAGCAGGTCGCGGGTCGGCTGGTGCTGGTCGGACAGGAACTGGTTGGTGACGATGACGACACGGCCGGTCGCCGGCTTGTCCGCCTGTCTCGCGACCGGCGACAGACCCAAGCGCAGCGAAATCTGCTTCAGGAACCGCTCGTAGAACGGCAGCACCCGTTCGGTCACGAAGTCCGGGACGGAAGCGAAATCCATCCGCATCAGGAACAGCTGGCGCTGCATGCTCCAATAGATCTGGTTGATGCCGTCCAGCGGCGCCAGATCGAGCACATTGTCCAGCATATCGAGGATGCGCAGGTAACGGCGCAGATCGCCGGTAACGCAGGCCAGCGCCGACTCGCGGAGGATGGGGTCCAGCGCGGCCGTGGCGGCCTCCAGCGCCGCCATCGCCTCGACATCGCCGCCGAGGCCCGCGATACGTGCGGAGTCGCAGGCTTCGGTGATGTCCCTCAGCGCTTCACCGGTTCCGGCCGGTCCATGCAGGCGGGCGATCAGGTCGCCCAGGATCGGCGCGCGGGAACCTGTCATTTCCATCATCTGGCGTTCCTTGGGACATGCGCACCGAAGCCCCGCCCTGCGGGCAATCACGATGTCGGCCGACCTGCGGCACCGCTCGAACGAGATGAAGGTCAGGACATCATGACGGTCAGGATAGCATGACGGCCCGGCGGGTCGATTCGCCGGGCCGGTCTTAACGCGCGTCCCTCCTCACTCCCACTCGATGGTGCCGGGCGGCTTCGAGGTGATGTCGTAGACCACGCGGTTGACGCCGCGGACCTCGTTGACGATGCGGTTGGACACGCGCGCCAGGAAGTCGTGGGGGAAGGGATACCAGTCGGCGGTCATGCCGTCGGTGGAGGTCACGGCGCGCAGCGCCAGCACATGGTCGTAGGTGCGGCCGTCGCCCATCACGCCGACGGTGCGGACCGGCAACAGAACCGCGAAGGCCTGCCAGATCGCATCATAGAGGCCGGCGTTGCGGATTTCCTCCAGATAGACCGTGTCGGCCTTGCGCAGGATCTCCAGCTTCTCCGGGGTGATCTCGCCGGGAACGCGGATGGCGAGGCCCGGTCCGGGGAAGGGGTGGCGGCCGATGAAGGCCGGCGGCAGGCCGAGTTCGCGGCCCAAGGCGCGCACCTCGTCCTTGAACAGCTCGCGCAGCGGCTCCACCAGCTTCAGCTTCATCCGTTCCGGCAGGCCGCCGACATTGTGGTGCGACTTGATGGTGACGGACGGACCGCCGGTGAAGGACACGCTCTCGATCACGTCGGGGTAGAGGGTGCCCTGGGCCAGGAACTCCGCACCGCCGACCTTGGCGCTCTCCTCGTCGAAGACCTCGATGAACAGGCCGCCGATGATCTTGCGCTTCTGCTCCGGATCGGTGACGCCGGCCAGCTTGCCAAGGAACAGATCGGCCGCCTCGCGGTGGACCAGCGGGATGTTGTAATGGTCGCGGAACAGCCGAACGACCTCTTCCGACTCGCCGGCGCGCATCAGGCCGGTGTCGACGAAGATGCAGGTCAGCTGGTCGCCGATGGCCTCATGGATCAGCACCGCCGCGACCGACGAATCGACGCCGCCCGACAGGCCGCAGATCACCTTGCCGGTGCCGACCTGGGCGCGGATCTTCTCGATGGCTTGGCTCTTGAAGGCGGCCATCGTCCAGTCGCCCTTGATGCCGGCGACGCGGTGGACGAAGTTCGCCAGCAGCTGGGCACCGTGCGGGGTATGGACCACCTCCGGGTGGAACTGCACGCCGTACATGCGGCGGCTGTCGTCGGCGATGGCGGCGAAGGGCGCGCCGTCGCTGACCGCCACGGCGCGGAAGCCGTCCGGCAGCGCGGTGACGCGGTCGCCGTGGCTCATCCAAACCTGTTCCTTGGACCCGATCTCCCACAGCCCGTCGAACAGGGCGCAGGGCTCCTTGATCTCGATGAAGGCGCGGCCGAACTCGCGGTGGTCGGAGCCGGAAACGGTGCCGCCCAGCTGGTGGCACATGGTCTGCTGGCCGTAGCAGATGCCGAGCACCGGCACCTTCAGGTCGAACACCGCCTGCGGCGCGCGCGGGCCGTTCGCCTCGGTGACGGAGGCCGGGCTGCCGGACAGGATGATCGCCTTCGGGTCATACTCGCGGATGCGCTCGTCGCTCATGCCGAAGGGATGGATCTCGCAATAGACACCGCTCTCGCGCACGCGGCGGGCGATGAGCTGGGTGACCTGCGACCCGAAATCGAGAATGAGGACGCGTTCGGCGGAAAGGGAAGCGGCGCTGGACATCGACGAATCCTGATGCGGGGGACTCAAGGCCTCTCACTACCGCACCTCCGGCCCCGCCGACAAGCGTGCAAGCGGCGTCAGGTCGCGCCAGCCATAGGCGATCTCGACCAGATCGGTGTTGGCGAAACGGATCGGACGTTCCGCCACCTTGATCCCGCCCAGCCTTTCGTAGAACCAGCGCGACGGGTTGTCTCGCAGGCACCACACCGCGGCGGAGCGGATCCCGGCGGTCAGGAAGCGGTCGGCCATGGCAGCCATCAACCGCCGCCCGATGCCGTAACCCTTTGCATCGTCGAGCAGATACAGAGCATGGAACTCCCCCGCATGGCCCTGTACCGCGACCCGCCGCGTGCCGAAGGAGGCGATGCCGACGATGGTGTCGGGCGCCGCGATCAGGCCGCCGACATCGACAGCGACGAAGGCGCCCTGGCCGGGGCCGCGCATTTCGGCGATGGCTGCCCAGCGTTGCGCGGCGGGCGGTTCGGACAGGTTGATCAGGAATTGCGCCGGGATCAGGCCGGGGTAGGTGGACCGCCAGCTCTGCACATGGACGCGGGCCATGCCGGCGGCGTCCGTCGCGCGTGCCTCGCGGATTGCAACCGTGGTGTCCGTCATCGACCGACCCTCCCGTGCGGCTTCCATGACAACAGTTTGGATCGCCCATGTGGGAAGTCCAGCTGGAAATGGAGGCAGGAATTTGACGCCGGCGATGCAGCCTTGCGGCGGTTGCCGCCCCCGCCCAGTTGTCATCGCGGTGCAACGGGGGTAAACAGCCGGAACCTGTTCCGGCGGATGCCGTGCCCGACTCCATCGGACGCGGTGGCCCGCCAGTCCGTCCCAAGCGCCATGCCGGCGCACCGGGCGGGGCTCCGGAGACCGGACACCGCATGTACTCCTCGCCTACGCTATCCCGTTACATCGGGCGGCAGTTCATCGTCTGGTTCTGCCTGCTGATGATGATCCTGCTCGCCATCGTGCTGCTGCTGGACACTGTGGAGCTGCTGCGCCGCGCCGGCACCAAACCGCATGTGACCTTCGGGCTGGTGGTCCAGATGGCACTGCTGAAGCTGCCGGAGATCGGCCAGCAGATCTTTCCCTTCGTCATCCTGTTCGCGGGCATGTTCACCTTCTGGCGGCTGACCCGCAGCGCCGAACTGGTGGTGGCGCGCGCGGTCGGCGTGTCGGCGTGGCAGTTCCTGATGCCGGTGATGTTCGCCGCCGCCGCCATCGGCGTGGTGAAGGTGACGCTGATCAACCCGGTCGGCGCGGTGTTCGTCGCCAAATACGAACAGTTGCAGGACCGTTACCTGAAGCTCCAGTCGAGCACGCTGAACATCTCCCGCTCCGGCCTGTGGCTGCGCCAGACCAACGAGAAGGAGCAGTTCTTCATCCATTCGGAACTTGTGAACCCGGTGACCTTCGAGCTGTCGAACGTCATCGTCTTCCTGTTCGACGCCGACCAGAATTACCTGGGACGCATCGACGCCCCCAGCGCCGTGCTGAGGGACCGCAAGTGGGAACTGCAGGACGCCACCCTGAACCGGGCCAAGAAGGACCCGGAGCTGCTGGACACCTACACCATCCCGACCGAACTGGACATGGCGACCATCGAGGAGAGCTTCGCCCCGCCCGAGACGATCTCCTTCTGGGAGCTGCCGCGCTTCATCCACACGCTGGAGACCACCGGATTTCCCGCCGTGCGCCACCGGCTGCATTACCAGTCGCTGCTCGCCCAGCCATTCCTGTTCCTGGCGATGGTGCTGTTCGCCGCCGCCTTCTCCCTGCGGCTGCCCCGGCGGGGCGGTACCATGGCGATGGTCACCGGCGGTGTGCTGACCGGTTTCGTGTTGTTCGTGATGACCGACGTGGTGCGCACCTTCGGCATGTCGGAAACGATCCCCATCATCATGGCCGCCTGGAGTCCGGCTGGAATCAGCCTGCTGCTTGGCACTGCGGCGCTGCTGCATCTGGAGGATGGCTGAGACTCGGTGCCGGGGATCCCGTACCGGGCCGGGTCCATTCGCCGCAAAGCGCGGAATTATCCCTGCAGGTCATAATTCCGCCCCGTTGGTTTTGCACTGAAAGGGCGGGGTCGGATTCCGTTTGCATGGGGCACCGGCCCCACCGTAATAACGGGCGACCTGTTTTTGGAGCTTGAGCACCATGTCGAGTTTGCGAGCCGTCCGGACCACCGTCGCCGTGGCGACCGCCTGCGCGCTTCTGGCCCTGCCCGCCGCGGCGCAGTCCAGCAAGGCGGCTGCCGGCGCCGCGGCGCCGAGGACGGGCGACGAAGCCGCCCGTCCGGCCCGCGCGCCGGGGGCGGAAGGCATCGCTGCGGTCGTGAATGACGAGGTGGTCTCGGTCTCGGACGTCAATGCCCGCATCCGCATGGCCCTGCTGAATGCCGGTGCGGCCGGCAACCCGGAGACGATCCAGCGCCTGACGCCGCAGGTCATGCGCCTGCTGATCGACGAGCGGCTGCAGATGCAGGAGGCCAAGCGCCTGGGCGTCACCGTTTCGGCCGCCGAGATCGACGAGGCGATCAAGCGCATCGCCGAACAGAACCGGCTGAACGGCCAGCAGCTCCAGGACATGCTGAAGCGTCAGAATGTGCCGGTCTCCACCCTGAAGGACCAGCTCCGCTCGCTGCTGGCCTGGCAAAAGGTGATGCAGCGGCGCATCCGCCAGGAGGTCGTCGTCGGCGAGGACGAGGTCGACGCGGCGATGGAGCGGCTGAAGGCCAACATCGGCAAGCCCGAATATCTGGTCGCCGAGATCTTCCTTGCGGTTGACAGCCCCGACCAGGACGACGAGGTGCGCCGCAACGCCGATCGTCTGGTGGAGGAGGTCAAGCGGGGCGGCAATTTCGCGGCGCTGGCCCGCCAGTTCTCGCAGTCCGCCGGCGCTGCGTCGGGCGGCGATCTCGGCTGGGTGCGCAGCGGTGAACTGTCGCCGGAAGTCGACAAGGCGCTGTCCGGCATGCGTGGCGGCCAGCTTTCGGCGCCGATCCGCACGGCCACCGGCTATCACATCCTGCTGGTGCGCGGCCAGCGGCCGTTCGGCACCAGCGGCGGCGAGGTGCCGATGCCGGCCGCCCAGCCGGCGGCCCCCCGTCCGCAGCCGCGGCCCGACCTGGCCAAGGCCACGGTCAACATGAAGCAGATCATCATTCCGATCGAATCCAAGGAACAGGCCAAGGCCGTCAAGGACCAGGCGGAAAAGCTGCGGAAGTCGATCAAGAGCTGTGCCGATTTCCAGGCGCGCGCCAAGGAAACCGGCATGCCGGAGTCCGGTGACATGGGCACCATGCGCGTCAAGGACATGGCGCCGGGCCTGCAGAACCTCGCGCTCGGCATCCCGTTGGGACAGGCCAGCCCGGTCCTGATGAGCCAGGCCGCAGCGGTGATCCTGATCGTCTGCAAGCGCGACGTGCCGATGATCCAGCCGCCGCCGGAAGCCCAGCCGGCCCCGCCCCCGCCGCCGGCGCCGACTCCGATCAAGGAGGCCAAGCTGCCCGACCGCGAGGAGGTGGAGCGCGACCTGATCAACGAGCGGGCCGAACTGCTGTCGCGCCGTTACCTGCGCGATCTGCGCCGTTCCGCCTTCATCGAGACGCGCCTGTGATGGCCGCCCTGCCGGGCAGCTCGCCGCTGGCCCTCACCATGGGCGAGCCGGCCGGCATCGGCGGGGACATCACCCTGAAGGCCTGGGCGGCGCGCCATGAGCTGGCGGTGCCGCCCTTTGTTGTCCTGGACGACCCCGACCGGCTGAGCGCATTGGCTGCAACGCTGGGAATGACGGTGCCGGTCAGGGAAGTCGAGTCACCCGGCGAAGCGGTGGGTCTGTTCAATCAGGCCCTGCCGGTGCTGCCGGTGCGGCTCGACAATCCGGTCGTTGCCGGCACCCCCAATCCGGCCAATGGTGCAGCAGTCATTGCCAGCATCGACCGCGCGGTCGCCCTGGTGCAGGCGGGAAAAGCCGCCGCCGTGGTCACCAATCCCATTCAGAAATCGTCGCTCTATGCCGCCGGCTTCCGTCATCCCGGCCACACCGAATATCTGGCGCATCTGGCCGGCCTGAGCGAGGAGCCGATCATGATGCTTGCCGCCGCCGACCTGCGGGTGGTGCCGGTTACCATCCATGTGTCGGTGCGTGATGCGGTCGATCTGCTGACCACGGACGCCATCATCCATGCCGGCCGAGTCACCGCGGCCGCGCTGAAACGCGACTTCGGGATCGAACGGCCCCGGCTGGCTGTCGCCGGCCTCAATCCCCATGCGGGGGAGGGGGGTGCGATGGGGCGCGAGGAGATCGATGTGATCGGCCCCGCCATCGCGATGTTGCGTGCCGACGGCATCGACGTGTCCGGTCCGCGTCCGCCCGACACCATGTTCCACGCCGCGGCCCGTCGCGGCTACGACGCCGCGCTGTGCATGTACCACGATCAGGCGCTGATCCCGGTGAAGACTGTGGATTTCGACAGCGGCGTGAACATCACTCTGGGACTGCCCTTCGTCCGCACCTCGCCCGACCACGGGACGGCCCTGGATATCGCCGGGACCGGGGCGGCGAACGCGACGAGCCTGATCGCGGCGCTGAAGACGGCGGCGGAAATGGCACGGAACCGGCAGAAGCCGGTCACTCTCTGATCCTCCTATCCGGGAAACGAAACGGAGAACAAAAAAGGAGCGCTGTTGCGCTCCTTTTTTTTACAGGCCGTTTCCTGGACCCGTGTCAGCCGCGGTCGTCCGGATCGTACATCGTCGGACCGCTCTGGGTGTCGTGGTGGGAGGGAGCCTGCTCGCGGTGATGATGGGTGCGGGCGATGAAGGGAGCCAACTCCTGCAACTCGATGAAATTGTCGGCCTGACGGCGCAGCTCGTCGGCCACCATCGGCGGTTGGGAGCGCACCGTGCTGACGACGCTGAAGCGGACGCCCTTGCGCTGCACCGCTTCAACCAGCCGGCGGAAATCGCCGTCGCCGGAGAAGAGCAGGATGTGATCGACATGATCGGCCATCTCCATCACGTCGATGGCCAGTTCGATGTCCATGTTGCCCTTGATCTTGCGCCGGCCGGACGCGTCGGTGAATTCCTTGGTCGGCTTGGTCACCATGGTATAGCCGTTGTAGTCGAGCCAGTCGACCAGCGGCCGGATTGGGGAATATTCCTGATCCTCGACGAGCGCCGTATAGTAGAAGGCGCGTACCAGGCGCCCTTCCCCGGCAAAGCCGTCCCGCAACCTCTTGTAATCAATGTCGAACCCCAATGAACGCGCGGCGGCGTAAAGGTTTGCGCCGTCAATAAAAAGGGCGAGACGTTCTTCCTTGTAAAACAACTTGCTGACGTCACGGGGCAAAGTCGAACTGCGCTCCAATGCCGTAATCCTTTCATCGCTGCTTGTGGAAAATTCATGGAACATGCGCAAAAGCTCGCGTTCCAATTTTGAAATCTAGTGTATCATCCGCGAACATACAAGGGGGCAACGCCTGCCGACTTGACGGCCGACTGGCTTCGCAGGATTCGCGCCACCGATCCGCCGTTCCTCTGGCGCAATGCAGCAGCGCTGTCGTTCGCGCTTGCACCTATCGGGCCACATCCATATAGTCTAGAGCCTCCTATGAATCCGGAGTTCGTCTGGCATGGCCCGCGTTACCGTTGAAGATTGCGTCCTGAAGGTTCCGAACCGTTTCGAGCTGGTCATGATGGCTGCCCAGCGCGCCCGCGAGGTTGCGAGCGGCGCCCCGCTGTCGATCGATCGCGACAACGACAAGAACCCGGTCGTGGCGCTCCGCGAGATCGCGGACGAGACGGTGTCGCTGGAGTATCTGAAGAACGCCCTGATCAAGGGCCACCAGAAGCATGTCGAGCCGGACGAGCCGGAAGAAGAGATCGTCGAGCTGATGGCCGGCGAGAACGATTGGGCCGCCCGCGGCAACGCCTCGCTGGGCGATGAAGACGGCATGAGCGAGAGCGACGGCGAAGAGTTGGGCGAGGACGACGACGTCGCCGCCGACATGGACGCCGAGCCGGGCGCCGGTTTCGCCATGACCGAGGATCCCGACGGAGACCTCTGATTCTGGACAACGACCGCAGGACCTGGAGGGGGCGCCGCGTCCCCTCCCCGAAGAGAAAAGCGGGGAGCATCCGGCTCCCTTTCGGTTCGAGCAGAACCACCACGAACACATCTGAGGCGCCGCGCGCGCCGGGTCGGGCCGCATGATCCGGCAGTACGAGCTTGTCGAGCGCGTAAAGGCGTATGATCCCAACGCCGACGAGGATCTCCTCAACCGCGCCTACGTCTATTCCATGAAGGCACATGGATCGCAGACGCGCGCGTCGGGCGATCCCTATTTCCTCCATCCGCTGGAGGTCGCCGGCATCCTGACCCAGATGAAGCTGGACGCCGGCACGATCGCCACGGCGCTGCTTCACGACACGGTCGAGGACACCGTCGCCACGCTCGAGGACATCGAGCGGGTGTTCGGCAAGGAAATCGCCCGGCTGGTCGATGGCGTCACCAAGCTGTCGCGGCTGGAGCTGAACAGCGAGCAGGCCAAGCAGGCGGAGAATTTCCGCAAGCTGGTGCTGGCGATGTCGGAGGACATCCGCGTCCTCTTGGTGAAGCTGGCCGACCGGCTTCACAACATGCGCACGCTGTTCCACCTGAAGAAGCCGGAAAAGCGCAAGCGCATCGCCCGCGAAACCATCGAAATCTACTCGCCCTTGGCCGAACGCATCGGCATGCACAAGATCAAGGACGAGTTGGACGACCTTGCCTTCGCGGAATTGAACCCGGACGCACGCGACAGCATCCTGGCCCAGCTGGCGCGTCTGCGCAGCGAAGGCGAGAACCGCGTCCAGACCATCATCACCGAGCTGCGCGAACTGCTGGCCTCCGAAGGGCTGCCGGACGCGACGGTGTCGGGGCGTGAGAAGTCGGCCTATTCGATCTGGCGCAAGCTGCAGCGCAAGAATGTCAGCTTCGAGCAGCTGTCCGACATCATGGCCTTCCGCATCACGGTCGGCTCTGTCGGCGAATGCTATCAGGCGCTGGGCGTTGTCCACGCGCATTACCCGGTCGTGCCGGGGCGCTTCAAGGACTATATCTCCACGCCGAAGCCCAACGGCTACCGCAGCCTGCACACCGGCGTGATCGGCCCCGGCCGCAACCGGATCGAGGTGCAGATCCGCACCCAGGACATGCACGAGATCGCCGAGCTGGGCGTCGCCGCCCACTGGGCCTACAAGCAGGACCACCAGCCCCGCCCGAATGGCGGCGAGTACCGCTGGCTGCGCGAGCTTCTGGACATTCTGGAGCATGCGCAGAAGCCGGAAGAGTTCCTGGAACACACCAAGCTGGAGCTGTTCCAGGACCAGGTCTTCTGCTTCACGCCGAAGGGCGACCTGATCGCTCTGCCGCGCGGCGCCACGCCGGTCGACTTCGCCTATGCCGTCCACTCGCAGGTCGGCGACCATTGCGTCGGGGCGAAGATCAACGGCCGCATGCTGCCGCTGCGCACCCAGCTGCAGAACGGCGATCAGGTCGACATCGTCACCTCCAAGGCGCAGACTCCGGTTCCGGGCTGGGAACGCTTCGTCGTCACCGGCAAGGCCCGCGCCCGCATCCGCAAGTTCCTGCGCACCCAGCAGCGCGCCCAGTACATGGAGCTGGGCCGCGGCATGCTGATGCGGCAGTTCAAGGCGGAAGGCTACGAGTTCACCGAAAAGGCGCTGGAAGCTGCCACCAAGATTTTCCAGCAGCCGACGGTGGACGATCTGATGGCGGGTGTGGGCTCCGGTCTGCATTCCGTGCGCGAGGTCTTCCACGCCGTATTCCCCGGTCACAAGGCCCAGGCCGCTCCTGCCGTCCGCGAGATGGAGGAGAGTGCGCCCAAGCAGAAGGCGAAGGCACGCAAGGAATCGGCCCTGCCGATCCGCGGCCTGATCCCCGGC
Organism: Azospirillum humicireducens; assembly: GCF_001639105.2. Lineage (NCBI taxonomy): Bacteria > Pseudomonadati > Pseudomonadota > Alphaproteobacteria > Rhodospirillales > Azospirillaceae > Azospirillum > Azospirillum humicireducens. Next base: position 1,399,688 of record NZ_CP015285.1, on the reverse strand, counting down.
ATGGCCGTGCATTATGCCCGTTGTTGCCACCCGTTGCCCGGCGACCGCATCGTCGGCATCGTCACCACCGGCAAGGGGGTAACGATCCACACCATCGACTGCGAGACGCTGGAGAGTTTCCACGAATCGCCTGAGCGCTGGATCGACGTGTCGTGGGAGACCGGGCCTGATTCGCCGGAGGAGCATGTCGGCCGCATCAGCGTCGTCATCGCCAATGAACAGGGGTCGCTTGGCACGTTGTTCACGGTGATCGGCAAGAATCAGGGCAACGTCATTCATCAGAAGATCACGAACCGCAGCACCGACCATTTCGAGCTGCTGATCGACATCGACGTGAAGGATGCCAAGCATCTGACCAACATCATGGCCGCCTTGCGCGCCACCCCGGCCATCCATTCGGTGGAGCGGGCACGGGGACGCTGAACACTCCGTCATTCGACGGTAAAATCCTTGTCATCCGCAGGTGAATCGGTCGGTTCGGCGTGACGGAACGCCGGACCACCGCTATATAGACGGAATCGCTCCCGCCTGTTCCGGTGGGCGGCGACGCTTTGGAGTCCGTGCATGTCCCGTTTCCTGCGCCTCGGCGTGAACATCGACCATGTGGCGACCGTCCGCAACGCACGCGGTGGGGCGCACCCCGATCCGGTGCGTGCGGCGAGGCTGGCCATCGAGGCCGGGGCAGACGGGATCACTGCGCACCTGCGCGAGGACCGCCGCCACATCGTGGATCGCGACATCGAACGGCTGATGGCCGAGATCGACCGTCCGCTGAACTTCGAGATGGCTGCGACGGATGAGATGCTTGCCATCGCGCTGCGCCACAAACCGCACGCCGCCTGCCTCGTTCCGGAGAAGCGCACCGAGGTGACGACGGAAGGCGGTCTGGACGTGATCGGCCTGTATGACAATCTGGTGCGGCCGGTTGAGGAACTGAGCGGTGCCGGCATTCGTGTCTCGCTGTTCATCGATCCGGAGCCGGCGCAACTGGACGCTGCAAAGCGGCTGGGTGCACCTGTGGTCGAACTGCACACCGGCGCCTATTGCGACGCCGTCGCGCCGGCGGTGCGTGAGGCGGAGTTGGCCCGCATCGTCCGCGCCGCCGCCCATGCCGAGGCGATCGGGCTGGAATGTCATGCCGGCCATGGCCTGAGCTATGACACCGTCGGCCCGGTGGCGGCGATCCAGACCATCGTGGAACTGAACATCGGCCATTTCCTGATCGGCGAGGCGATCTTCGTCGGTCTGACCAATTCCATCGCGCGCATGCGAAAGGCCATGGACACGGCGCGAACCGCTGCGGCTTCCGCATGATGATGTCCGGAACCATTCTCGGCATCGGCAACGACCTGATCGACATCCGGCGGGTCGAAAAGTCGCTGGAGCGCTTCGGACAGCGCTTCATCGACCGTATCTTCACCGAGGTCGAGCAGGCCAAGTCCGAACGGCGCGCCGGCTCCGCCGCCAGGAACAACGCCCGCGCCTCGACCTACGCCAAGCGGTTCGCCGCCAAGGAGGCCTGTTCCAAGGCTCTCGGCACCGGCTTTCGCGACGGGGTTTTCTGGCGAGACATGGGGGTGGTCAACCTGCCGTCCGGCCAACCGACCATGCGCCTCACCGGCGGTGCGCTGGCACGGCTGGAGGCGATCACGCCGCCGGGCATGCGCGCCCGCATCCATGTGACGCTGACCGACGAATACCCGATGGCCGAGGCCTTCGTCGTCATCAGCGCCGAACCGATCGATTCTGTAATGCCCACCAATACGGCGACCCCAGAATGACCTTTCAGAAAGAAGCGGCGTCCAACGCCAAGAACAAGGACTCCGGGTTCGTCGAAACCGTGAAGACGGTGTTCTTCGCGGTTCTGATCGCTTTCGGCGTGCGGACCTTCGCATTCGAGCCCTTTAATATCCCATCTGGATCGATGATCCCGACTTTGCTGATCGGTGATTATCTGTTCGTGTCGAAGTTCAGCTACGGCTACAGCAAATACACGGTCGGCTTCGGCCTGCCGCTGTTCGAGGGCCGGATCCTGGGCTCTCAGCCGGAGCGGGGCGACGTGGCGGTGTTCAAGCTGCCGCGCGACAACAAGACCGACTACATCAAGCGCGTCGTCGGCTTGCCCGGCGACAGCATCCAGATGATCGGCGGCATCCTGCACATCAACGGCCAGCCGGTGAAGCGCGAGCGGATCGAGGATTACGTGACCACGGATTCGCTGGGCCGCAGCATCCGCACCGCGCAGTTCATCGAAACCCTGCCCAACGGCCGCAGCCACCGCATCATCGAGGAGTCGGACAACGGCCCGCTCGACAACACGCCGGTGTTCAAGGTGCCGCCGGGCAATCTGTTCATGATGGGTGACAACCGCGACAACTCCCTGGACAGCCGCGTGCCGTCGCAGGTTGGCTTCGTTCCCATCGAGAACATGGTCGGCCGCGCCGAATTCCTCTTCTTCTCGCTCGACGAGGGCACGCGCTTCTACGAAATCTGGCGCTGGCCGGTCGATCTGCGCTTCAGCCGCCTGTTCAACGGAGTCCGGTAAGTGTCCACCGTCACCAAGGCGCCCGCCGATATGGGCGCCGGCTCCGAAACCGGGACCGACGGTGCCGTCCAGTCCGCCGATGTGGCGGAACTGGCGCGCGCGCTGGGTCATGAGTTCGCCGACCTGTCGCTTCTGCGCGATGCGGTCACCCATCCCAGCCTGATGGGGCTGGAGCGGGCCGGCCGCAAGTCGCACAAGGGGCCGGGCATCGCCTATGAGCGGCTGGAGTTCCTTGGCGACCGGGTCGTCGGGCTGGTCGTCGCGCAATGGCTGCTGGAGCGCTATCCCAACGAGCGCGAGGGTGCGCTTGCCAAGCGGCATGCCGCGCTGGTGCGCCGGGAATCGCTGGGCCGGGTCGCCGACACCATCGGTCTGGGCGCCTATCTGCGCCTGTCGCCGGCGGAGGCGTCGAGCGGCGGGCGCGAGAACCGGACCATCCTGGGCGACGCCTGCGAGGCGGTGCTGGGCGCAATGTATCTCGACGGCGGGCTGGAGCCGGTGACGCGCTTCGTCCGCCAGGCCCTGGCGGGCGAGATCGACAAGGCGACGCCGCCGCCGCTCGACAGCAAGACCACGCTGCAGGAATGGGCGCAGGGGCGCGGCAAGCCGCTGCCCCGCTATGAACTGATCGAACGCAGCGGACCGGCGCATGAGCCGCTGTTCGTTGTTGCTGTGCATGTGGCAGGCATGGATCCGGTCAACGGGTCCGGCTCCTCCAAGCGCATCGCGGAAAAGAAGGCGGCCAGCGCATTGCTGCGCCAGGTGGGAGTAGAGGTCGATGACTGACGGTCGCGACGACATCGACAAGATGCAGAACGAGACGCCCGGTTCCGAAGCATTGGAGCCGTCGCGTGAGTCCGTGGCCCCGGAGTCCGGGAAGGACGACGAGGCGCTGGGCCGTGAGGACGAGATCGTCGCGGGTGAGGACGCCGAAGAGGGCGACTTCGAAGACGACGAGTATGAGGAGGACGGCTACTATGAGGACGACGAGGACGATGATGAGGATGCCCCGCGTGGGCAGCCCATCTCCGTCCTGCCGCCTCTGCCGACGATGCCGGACCATCCGCGCTGCGGCTTCATCGCCCTGGTCGGTGCGCCGAATGCCGGCAAATCCACGCTGCTGAACGCGATGATCGGCAGCAAGGTGTCGATCGTCAGCCCGAAGGTGCAGACCACCCGCACCCGCGTGCTGGGCATCACCATCCAGGGCGACGCCCAGATGATCTTCGTCGACACCCCCGGCATCTTCAAGCCGAAGCGCCGGCTGGACCGTGCCATGGTGGCGGCGGCCTGGCAGGGGGCGGAGGACGCCGACGTCATCGGCGTGCTGTACGACGTGTCGCGCCGCTCCATCGACGAGGACACCCGCAGCATCGTCGCCCGCCTGAAGGAGCAGGGGCGCGAGGCGATCCTGATCCTGAACAAGATCGATCTGGTGAAGCGCGACGTCCTGCTGGGCATCGCCGATGCCTTCCGGCAGGAGGGGATCTTCTCCGACATCTTCATGGTGTCGGCCTTCACCGAGGACGGCGTCGCCGACCTGAAGCAGTTCCTGGCCGACCGCCTGCCGGAAGGCCCGTGGCATTTCCCGGAGGACCAGATCTCCGACATGCCCATGCGCCTGCTGGCGGCGGAGATCACCCGCGAGAAGCTGTTCCTGCAGCTTCACCAGGAACTTCCCTATTCCGCCACGGTCGAGACCGAGGTGTGGGAGGAGTTCGAGGACGGGTCTGTCAAGATCTCGCAGGTCATCTTCGTGCAGCGCGAAAGCCAGAAGGCCATCGTGCTGGGCAAGGGCGGCCAGCGGATCAAGGCTCTCGGCTCCGCCGCGCGTGGCGAATTGCAGGGAATGCTGGAGCGCCGCGTCCACCTGATCCTGTTCGTGAAGGTGCGCGAGGGCTGGGTCGACGATCCGGAACGCTATTCGGCCTGGGGCCTCGATTTCGGCGCCTCGTAACAAGAAAGGCCCTCTCCCGTCCGGGAGGGGGCCTTTTCCTTTTGATCCGCCGCGGCCGGCAGACCGGCCGGTGGTCTTATGCGGCCAGCAGACGCAGATGGCCGTCGAAATCGTCGAGTGCGCGCATGAGGTCCATCATCGCCTGATCGGCCTGGGCACGGGCGAAGGGCCATGCGTCGTCATCGGCCAGATGCGCGGCCTCGATACGGGCGATGGCGCGGTTGTTCAGGCCGCGGAGACGGTCGAGTGTGCGCTCCCACGTCTCGCGCCGGTCCCTGTCCGCGCGCTCCACCATCGACCGGAGGGTTTCCATACGGTCGGTGGCGCGAAGGACGAGAGCGCGGCTCAGCGTGTCGAAGGCGTGCCGATTGCGGCGGCTCATGAAAAATCCTCCTTTGATCCTCAACCATTCCGGACATCTCGGTCGGATAAAAAACGATGCCGCTGTCCCAACGTTGCGAAAACGCACCGAAAGCGCAGTCGGCTCATCCCGTTCGGGAGATGGCCGCGATGCGGTTGCGGAGTGCGTGTGCAGTTGCGTGATGGCGGCTCGAATCCAAATCCCGCCGGGCTGCCCAATCCATTACGGACGAGGCAAACCCGGTGGCCGAGGAAGTCTTCCCGGTTGGACTGCGTTTCCTCCTGGGCCGGTTTCATCCTGCCCATTGGCTTTTTTCTATACGCCGACATTTTGACGACGTTCTTTTGTTTTGGTGACGCTTTTGTGCCGGATTGGGTGTGCCGGGTCAATCCGCCCAAAAATCATAGACGGGGCGCATTCTGTCGCAGCCGAAAGGAGAGGTTGTAGACCCGGTATCGATCTGGACGTCGGAAGTGGTAGAGCTTGCGATAACGCAGGTTGCCGCGGAGGCGCCTGTTCGACAGCCGTTATTCGGCCGCGATGGCATAGGCGGGAACCGCTTCGGCATTGGCCGGTTCCGGCACCGCCGTGGCGCAGCAGGGGGCCGGTACGGCGGTCGCTGCGACGGTGGCGGCATGCTGGGCCATGGCGGCGCGATGCTCGCTTGCCATGCTGCGCATCATCGGCACGCATTTGCCGCATTGGACTTGGCAATTGTGATGGCGGAACACCGAGGCCGGGTTAGTAGCGCCATTGTCCAGCGCAGCCTTGACCTTCTTGTCGTTCAACGCGTGGCAGATGCAGACGTACATAAGCCCTCGGCGATGGTCGGTGTGAGAAGATTGTCCTGATCCCAGAAGTACCTGAGACTGAGAATCGTTGTCAACGCCCACTTTGCGAACCGGTCGCATATAAGAGGTTTCGAGACGCTTTGTCACAGCCCCCTTCGCGTCACCGCGAAAGGGGGTGGATCGCGTCCTTGCGCTTGCAATCGCAGGCCGGCGGCGGTAGCCCCTGGGGCATGGACGACAGCACCCCCCAAAGCACCTCCGCTCCCCTGCCGCAGACCGCCTCCGGTGAGACCACTCCCGGCGCGGCGGTGACGCCGCTCGGCCAGACGGTCTATCTGGCGGCCGACGGCTTCCTTGACGACCTGGTGGCGGAACTGGGGGAGATCGCGTCCGTCGACGGCCGGCTGGTCTTCGTCGACGGTCCTGCACGGCCCGCGGCCTGGGCGCAGAATATCTGGTTCGATCCGGTGCGCATCGAATTCGCCTCGATCAAGAGCGGCGCGAAGGCGTTGCGCGGCATCCAGCGCAATTGGGCGCTGTGGTCGCAGCGGCACCACCGTCGCGCCGCCCTGATCCAGGAGAACCTACCGCACGTCTCCGCCAAGCCGGTGGTCTTCCCGTCACCGCTGCCGACGGCGCCGCTGGGGTCGTGGACGCTTGTGGACGAGTCGACCATCATCGCCGCCGCAAGGTGTTCCAGCCCGTTCCGCAACGGTGAGGTCACCTTCATCGAGAATCGGACAGCGCCCCCCAACCGCGCCTATCTGAAGCTGTGGGAGGCGCTGACGCTGTTCGGGGAACAGCCGGGGCCGGGCGACCGTTGTCTCGACCTCGGCGCCTGTCCCGGCGGCTGGACCTGGGTGCTGCACGAGTTGGGCGCGTCCGTGGTCAGCGTCGACAAGGCGCCGCTCGATCCCGCCATCGCCGCGCTGCCGCGCGTGGAAATCCGTCAGGAAAGCGCCTTCGGCCTGAAGCCGGCGACCGTCGGCCCGGTCGATTGGCTGTGCTGCGACGTGATCTGCTATCCGACCCGCCTGTTGCGGCTGGTCAAGGAGTGGATGGACAGCGGGCTGGCCAAGCGCTTCGTCTGCACGCTGAAGTTCCAGGCCGAAACCGACCACGAAACCGCCCGCGCCTTTGCTGCGATCCCCGGCGGCCGGGTGCTCCACCTCCACCACAACAAGCACGAGCTGACCTGGATGTGGCCGGCGAAGTAAGCGCCGGCCCTCAAGCCAGTGCCCGCCCCTCGTAAAAGCCGTAACTCACATAATGCTGCTTTGCCCCGGCAATGCTCCCGCCGACGGCGGCATTCACGTCGGGGTTGGCGGCAAGATAGGCGGCGGCGTTGAAGGCGGTGAGGGTGCGGCCTTCGAAGCGTCCGTTGACGATGTAATGAAGTTCCACCGCCTCGCGGTCGTTGCCGAAGGCGGCGATCAGGTCTGGGTTGCTGGCCTGGTACGACAGCGTGTCGAACAGCGTGGAGTTCCGGCCCTCGCGATACCCGTATTCGATGAAATGGCGGGTCGCGGCCCCGACATCGCTGCCGAAGGCGTTCAGCAGGTCGCCATAGCCGGCCAGATAATTGTAGGGATCGAAGCCGCTCAGGCTGCGCCCCTCATAGACGCCGAAGCTGACGATGTGCTGCGTCGCTGCGGCGGTGTCGGTGCGGAAGGCCGCGATCAGGTCGGCGTTGGACGCGATGTAGCGCAACGGGTCGAAACTGCCGGACACGCTCGCCGACAGGGTCGCGCCGGTGTCGGAAAAGCGCAGATACTCGATATTGGTCAGCAGGTCGATCCCGTCGGCGCCGCTGACGATGAACCGGCTGCCGTCCAGCTGCTGTACGCGGTATTGCGACCGGCTGCCGCTGAACACCACGGTATCGGTGCCGCCGCCGCCGTCCAGGACGTTCCCCAGCATGTTGACGGTGATGCTGTCGTCGCCGCTGCCGCCGATCGCCAGTTGGACCGTGGTGCCATAGGCCAGCGCCAGGAAGGTCGTGGCTCCGGCGCTGCTGAAATAGCCCGCCCGCAGATCCAGCGACAGCGAGACCGTCTGTGCGCTGCCGTTCAGTGTGTTGCGGCCGTTCGGATCCCACAATGTGGTGAAGCTGCCGGTGTTCAGGGTGTGGCTGGTATCGCCGGCACCGGCGGACATGTTGGCGCCGTAGAGATACTGGATCGCCGCGATATCGTAGAGGCTCGGTCCGGTCAGGTAGGTTCCCGCCGGCAGGGCGTCGTTGTCGTTGTAGGACATGATGCTGTACGCATAATTGTCCGTGGTCGAGGGCAGGTAGGGGCCCTCGGTTCCCTCGCTGCTGCCGGCATTGTAGTTGCCGGGATGCTTGAGGCCCAACGCATGGCCGATCTCGTGGATGACCGTCATGTAGGCATAGCTACCCGCCGTGGGGCTGATGTTGCCGGCACTGTCGTTGGCCAGGAAGACGTCGCCGCCCTGCGCCGAACTGGACGGGTAATAGGCATAGGCAGCCGATTCGCCGTTCTGGCGGTTGGTGCCGAAGCGCAGCGTGGCGCTGGAAACGTCGGTCGTCTCGACGAAGGTGATGTTGGCTACGGCACTCCAAGCCGCCAATGCCTGACGGACGGCGGCGCGCTGCGCGCTGTTCATCGCCGCGAAGCCGTTGGCATCGGCACCGGCGACCTGACGCGAGCTGGTCGCGAAGGCATAGGTCACGGTGGCAGCAGAGCCGACGGAGCTTCCGTCCAGCACCGTTCCGCCGGCGCCCCAATGCGGCGTTTCGCTCGGAAGGAGGGCGGAGATGTAGTCGGTCAGCATTGACTGGCTCATGGACGCTTGGCTCCCGTGCGGATCGGAAGAGGAGCGGGGCAGGGGCCCGCCTGCCGGTGATACGTGGGACAGGCGCCGGTCAGGCGCGGCGCAGGGCCAGTTCGATCGACGGGCGGAGCATGGAAGCGGCGGCATGGCCGATTTCCACCGCCTCCGCCGCGCGGTCGAACTCCAGGATGCCGATATGGGCCAACCTGGGCGCGATCAGAACGTCCGGCGGCTCGCCGGCCAGACGGGACCGGGTGATGCGGTCCTGCATGATGTCGATGGAGCCCGCCATCACCTCCAGCGCATTCGGCATCGGTTTCTGGGCATGGGCGTCGTCGATTTGATCGGCTATGAAGCGGGTGCGCCGGTTCGGCTTGCGGCCCAGCCAGGTCGAGATCTGGCTGGTCAGATGCGACAGCGCCGGAGAACCGGCATCGCCGCCGGCCACCATCGCCTCGGGCACAGGAGCCTTGGCAGCGGGCTTGCCATTCGCCCGCGCCCCGTTTCCACGCCCATTGGGGCGGCCGAGCGGAGACAGTTCGCTGTTCAGATTCACCGCCACCACCACGTCAGCCCCCAGCGCCCGGCAGAGAGAGACCGGCACCGGGTTGACCAGCGCGCCGTCCACCAGCAGGTGATGATCGCGCCGCACCGCGGGAAAAAGGCCGGGCATGGCAGCCGATGCCATCACCGCCGACATCAGAGGCCCATCGCGCAGCCAGATCTCGCGCCCGGTCGACAGGTCGGTGGCGACCGTGGCGAAGGGCAGCCGCAGCTTCTCGATCAGGATGTCGCTGCGTTCGTTGTCGAAGCGGCTGAAAGCCTTTTCCGCGGCGACCAGACCGCCGCGCCGGAAGGTGAGGTCGATGATGCCCAGCATGCCGAGCCATCCCATTTTCTGCGCCCAGGCCTGAAGCTCGTCCATCTGATCGGTCAGATAGGCGGCACCGACGGCGGCGCCGATGGAGGTGCCGCAGATGACGTCCGGCTCGATCCCGATCTCTTCCAGCGCCCGCAGGACGCCGATATGGGCCCAGCCCCGCGCGGCACCGCTGCCCAGCGCAAGCCCGATCTTCAGGTCGGTTCCCTTCGCCATCCGTTTCCCCTGTCGCCACCGCCAGGCCGGTCCCGGCGGCTTGATCTGGAGCGTACCATCTAGGCATGGCCGACCGTCAACGGCAGCGAGCGGAAGAGGCACGACGACAGCGTCCCGCCCATCGCCACGCTGGAAATGGGAAATGTCGAGAATTTTGCCGAACCTTGATCTGCATCATCGGTTTGGACGGGTCGACTGTGGCATTTCTGTGCCAGTTCGGTTGTATGAGTGCTCCTGAGTGGGGTGTTAACCATGCGTCAACTGGACCCGGTGCAGTTTCGTTGCGTTGCAATGTAGTTCTGGAAACCGGAAGGTCTGTCATGGCCGACGAACTGAAAAGCTTCAGGAAGGATTGGAAACGCTGGTCTTCAGCGGAACGGTTGGTTGCCGTCACCATTCTGGTCCTCATCGCCCTGCTGGGCGCGCCGGTCGCCGCCGGCCTGTTCTGATCACCCGCTCCGCCTCCCGTTCCCGTTGAACGCTGGCGGATTACACTGTGGCGAAGAGGCCACGGCTGCGCTCCGGCAGGGCCGTCTTTACGGGCTCTTAACCCTCGCGCCATAGGCTTGATCGGCTCGGACAGTTCCTGGGACGGTCGGGCGCCACAAGTGGCCGGAGCGTTGCACCTCTGCCCTTCGGCACCGACGGGCGCTCGCTGGAGGGCGCCGACCGGGGAGGATCCGGCATATTCCGCCAAGGCCTAGCCCCTCTCGCTGGACACGCCCGATGACCTTCTCCGCCCATACCGCCGTGACGGAACAGAAGCTTCTGAGACAGCGCCTCGACGCCGCCTTCGCCGAGGCCGCCAAGCCCCTGTCGCGGGACGAGGTGACGGACATCGTCCGGACCATCCTGGGCAGCATGGACGGAGACATCTCCGCCACCGACCTGCGCCTCTACAAGGAGGTCGTGGACCTCGCCAAGTACATCGAGACGGCCAAGCAGGAGATCGCGGCGCTCCAGCCCGCCGAAATCCGCGACGAGCATATCCGGACCGCCACGGACGAGCTGGACGCGGTGATCGGTGCGACGGAGAAGGCAACCTTCGCCATCTTCGACGCTTGCGACGCCATCGGCGCCATCGCCGGGCAGTCGGATGCGGAAACCGCAGCCAAGCTGAACGACCAGATCACGGCGATCTACGAAGCCTGCAACTTCCAGGACATTACCGGCCAGCGCATCAGCAAGGTGGTGCGGACGCTGAAGCACATCGAATCGAAGGTTGACATGATCGTCGCCGCCTTCGGCAGCGAAGTGCGCCAGAACCACGCCCCGCGGCTGGCCAAGCTGGCGGCGGAGGATGCGGAGGCCGCCGTCCATTACGAGCCGATGAGCGCGGAGGAGGCGGACCAACAGCTTCTGCATGGGCCGCAGCTTCCGGGCAACGCCATGGACCAGGACGAGATCGACCGCCTGCTGGCCAGCTTCGACTGACGCCATGCTGGCCGTCAAACCCACCAGCGGGGTCACCAGCGGCCGGACGAGCCAAAGCCGCGGACCGGCTCCGGCCGGCGCCGGCTTGGCGGCGCTGCGGGCGGGGCGCGGGGGCCGGGAGGGGCATGCCAACCCCAACAATGGCAGCATCCTGCTGCTGCTGTCGCTGTTCCTGCTGCTGCTGGTCTTCTTCATCGTGCTCAACGCCCATTCGGTGCAGACCGTGCAAAAGGTGAAGGCGGTCGCCGCCTCGCTGGAGCGCACCTTCCCGAGTTTCGTCATCGATCCGCGCCTGCGCGACGGGTCGGAGACGGTGGCCTCGCGGGCTGGGACTGTCTTCGCGGTTCAGCGGCTCGACGGTGTCGGCACGCTGTTCGCCACCGAAATCGCGGTCGCGAAGGTGGAGGTGGTCGCTCCCGGCCGGCTGCTGGAGGTGCGCCTGCCGGCCGACGACCTGTTCGTCGCCGGCACCATGATGCTGCGGCCGGACCGCCAGGGACTGATCGACCGGATCGCCGACGCACTGCGCCAGTCGCGCCAGGGCGAGCGGGTGGAACTGGATGCGCTGCTCGGCATCGGCCCGACCGGCACGCCCAGCCAGCCGCCGGGACCGGTCGCCCGCGCCGGCGCCTTGGCCCGCGCGCTGATCGCCGACGGCGCACCGGCCCGCAACGTCACTGTCGGCATCGAGCGCGGTGAGCCGGGCGGGGTGCGACTGCTGTTCAGCCTGCGCTGGGACGAGGGCGGGGCGGTCGGCCGTCGGCCGGAGGTGCGGAAATGATCCGTGTCCCGAACATCACCGGCAGGTCGGCTGGTGAGGATCAAGGCGGACATCGCAAGACGCTGTGGCTGATCAGCTTCACCGACCTGATCTCCTTGATGCTCGCCTTCTTCGTTCTGATGTATTCGATGAGCGAGCCGGAGGCCGAGCGCTGGACCCGTCTGGCAAAGGGCGTGGCGGAGTCGATTCCCGCCGCACGCTCGACCGCCGCCTCACCGTCCGACCGGCCGGCCGACCCGTCGGCAGCTTTCAACGCTCAGGCGGTGGAGCAGCGGGCGGCCATCGACCTGCATTATCTGGCCGCCCTGCTCGGCAGCCAACTGCGGTCGAACGCCGAGTTGACGGTGGTCGATGTCCGGCGAGAGGACGACCGCGTCGTCATCCGTCTGCCGGGAGAGCGGATGTTCGACCCGACCGGCGCCGCCTTCACCGAGGAAGGGCGGCGGGTGCTGTTTCTGCTGGGCGCCGTCATCGGCCGCATCGGCAACCGGATCGAGCTGGTCGGTCATGCCGAGCGCGAGGATCCGGCCGGCGGTGTGGCCTGGGAGCGGGCACTGACCAGGGCGGTCGCCGTTTCCGCCGCGCTGCGGGAGACCGGCTACCGCCGCGATCTTGTCGCTCGGGCTGTTATGATGCCGGTCGAAGGGGCTGGCGGCGGACGCCTGCCGGTGGATATCGTGGTGCGAGAGGAAGGAGCGGATTGAGGTGACGGACCGGTCGGCATATCGGAGAAAGCGCTGGCTGCGCGGCTGTGCCGCCGCGGTGGCGCTGCTGGCCGTGCCGGTCCTGCTGTCCCCTCTGCCGGCGGCGGCCGCCACCGTGCCGGTGCGCGGCGGCACCCACAAGGAATTCGGACGGCTGGTCTTCGATTGGCCGGGCAAGGTGGATTTCACAGCGTCGGTGGACGGCGGCCGGCTGGTCGTCACCTTCACCGAGCCCATCGACGCGCAACTGGACCGTCTGGTTCGGGCGCTGCCCGATTATCTGGCCGGCGGCCGGTTGGAGCCGGACGGCAAGACGGTCTCCTTCGACCTGAAGCGTCCGGTTTCGCTGAAGAGCTTCCGCAACGGCAACGCGGTCGCCATCGACCTGTCCCCCGCTGAAGCACAACCCGCTGCTGTGCAATCCACTGCTGTGCAATCCACTGCGGCGGCATCGGCAGGGACGGAACCGGCAAAGGCGGAGGCTGCCAAGCCGGTGCCGTCCGCCGGCCGGGTCCGGGTGCGGGGCGTGGACCAGCCGGACCAGAGCCGGTTGACCTTCGACTGGCCGTCGCCCGTCGGCTATTCGGTCAAGCGCGATGGGGCGGCTGTGACCGTCTTCTTCGACAAGGGCGGCAGCGCCGACCTGTCGGCGGTGGCGAAGGCAAAGCTGCGCAACATCCGGAACGTGGAATCCTATCGCCAGCCGGACGGATCGCTGGCCGTCACCCTGGCCGTGCCGCAGGATTCCGAGGTGACCGACAGCGCGTCGGGCAAAGCCGTGACTCTGTCGGTCGGCAATCCAGGATCGCGGGCCGGCATGCCGAAGATCGAAGCCACGCCGCCGGCCGCCGGATCGCAGGGGGCGATGCCGGCGCAGGGCGGCCAGGGGAGCAGTCAGGCGCCGGCCGCCGACGGGCCGGTCGTTGCGTCGACCACGACCAGCCGCTCGGCCACCGCCGCCAATGCGGCAACTGCGACACCCTCCGCCCCACCGGTCGCCGCACCGTCCGCCGCACCGTCGACCAATCCCCAACCTGCACCTCCGGCGGTCGCGAAATCGGCCCCTGCGGCGCCCGTCGATGCGAAGGGTCAAGCGGCGGCTGGGCTCACCGGGCCGGTTCTGACCTTCGAGACCGGCGGACCGTCGTCCATCGCGGTCTATCCGCGGGCCGGCCAGCTTTATGTCGTGTTCGACCGGCCCATGCCCATCGGCGCCGGCAAGCTCAGCGGTCCCGGTTCCGAACTGATGGGAGCGGTGGAGCCGGTCCCGGCGACCGGCGGCAGCGTGTTCCGAACCAAGATCGGTCCGATGGTCTGGCCGACGGTGGAGCGCCAGGGAACCGTATGGCGCATCCTGTCCTCCGGCCGTCCGGCCAACATGGGAAGCGCCGGTGATCTGCGGGTGGAGCCGGACCCCGATTTCCTGCTGGGGGCCCGGCTGCTGGTTCGTGCCCCCGATGCCGCCAACGTCGTCCAGTTCGCCGACCCCGACGTCGGCGACCGCATCCAGGTGGTGCCGCTGCCCAGCCCCGGACGTGGTCTGCCCGAACCGCATCGTTACCCGGATCTGGAGGTGATGCCCTCCTACCAGGGGGTGGTGGTGCGGCCGATTTCCGACAATGTGACGGTCCGCGCAATCAAGGAAGGGGTGGAGCTGACCACCGCCGGCGGCCTGCACCTGTCACCTGCCGCCGATGCCGGCAATCCGGCCGTGACACAGGCGCCCGGCACCATGCCCGCACCGGCACAGCAATCGGCCCCGCAGCCGGTGCCGGCGCAGCTCGCCGCCGCTCCGCAGCCCGTTCCGCCGAGCGGCGGTGCCTCGTCCATGGAGCCGCCGAAGGCACAGCAGGCTCAGGCGCAAGGTCGCCGCCTGTTCAACCTGCCAGCCTGGAAGCACGGTGATCTCGACAATTTCACCCAGGCACGGCAGGACCTGCAACTCGCCGTCGTCAACGCTCCGGAGTCGGAGCGGGCGAAGGCGCAGCTCGACCTCGCCCGATTCTATTTCGCCAATGGTTTCGGTCAGGAGACGCTGGGCCTGCTCGATGTGCTGCAGCAGAACCAGCCGGACCTGGAGGGGTGGCCGGAGTTCCGCGCACTGCGCGGGGCTGCCCGCGTGCTGGCCGGCGACCTGGAGGGGGGAGAGGCCGACCTGTCGATTCCGTCGTTGGCGAACAACCCGGAAGCCAACCTGTGGCGCGCCGCCATCGCCGCCGACCGGCGCGACTGGCCGAAGGCGATGGCCGGTTTCAAGGCGTCTGGCCAGATCCTGAACAGCTATCCGGAGCCGATGATCGGCAAGCTCGGCCTGCGGGCGGCGGAGGCGGCGCTTGAGACGCGCGACACCGCCACCGCAAAGCGGCTGTTCGACCGTGTGATCGAACACAGCGGCCCCGAGCAGGAGGAGAACCCGCAGACCCAGTATCTGCGCGGCCTGCTCTACGCCCAGACCGGCGAGACCGATCTGGCCCGCGAGCAGCTGACCGCCGCCTTCAACAGCTATGACCGGTTCTATCGCGCCAAGGCCGGTCTCGCGCTGACCAACCTGGAGCTTTCCGAAGGCAAGATGTCGCCGACCGCGGCGGCGGAGCAGCTGGCCGGCCTGACCTTCACCTGGCGCGGTGACGACCTGGAGATGCAGATCCGCTCCCGCATGGGCGAGGTGCTGATCGCCGGCGGCGAATATGCCAAGGGCTTCAACACCATGAAGGAGACGGCCGCCCTGGTCGCCGACACGCCGCGGGCGGAAGCGATCACCAAGGAGATGTCGCGAATCTTCGCCGACCTGTTCAAGGATGGGGCGCAGCGTTTGCCGACGCTCGATGCGTTGCAGCTCTACGACCAGTTCCGCGAGCTGACTCCGGTGGGCGAGGCCGGCGACGAGATCATCCGGCAGCTGGCGGAGCGCCTGATCTCCATCGACCTGCTGAACCGTGCCGCCGACCTGCTGCAGCACCAGGTGGAATTCCGCCTGTCCGGCCTGGACAAGGCGCGGATCGGCACGCGGCTCGCCTCCGTCCGTCTGCTCGACAACAAGCCGGAAGAGGCGCTGAAGGCGCTGGAGCTGTCCAACATCGCCGGCCTGCCCGCCGATCTTGCGGCGGAACGGCGGTTGATGCAGGCGAAGGCGCTGGCCGAACTGAACCGCGGCGACGAGGCGATGCAGCTGCTCGCGCAGGACGACAGCACCAATGCCAATCTTCTGCGGGTCGACATCGCTTGGAAGAGCCAGAAATGGGATGCCGCGGCGCTGGCGCTGAACAAGGTGATCGGACCGCCGCCGGCGTCCGGCAAGCCGCTGGATCCCAACATGTCGCAGTTGGTGCTGAACCGGGCGGTGGCGCTGGCGTTGGCCGGCGACGGGAACGGGTTGAACCTGCTGAAGAAGGATTTCGAAGGGTCGATGAAGGGCGGGCCGAATGAGGACGCCTTCCGCATCCTGACCCGCCCCGAGCAGGCGATGGGCCTGATCGATGTGGGAACGATCCGTTCCCGCGTGGCGGAAGTGGATATGTTCAAGAAGTTCCTGAAGGAATACCGCGGCGGAAAACAGCCGGCGGACAAACCGACGTCGTGACGACGGTGAGGTGGCGGGACGCACCCTGCGGGGGGAACGGACCCGTCCCGCCGCCCCTTCCGCGCCCTTACTTCGGCAGCAGAACCTTGTCGATGACGTGGACCACGCCGTTCGACTGCTGGACGTCGGCGATGGTGACGCGGGCCATGGTGCCAGACGCGTCGGCGACCATCACGGCGTCGCCGGACTGGGTGAAGGTCAGCGGCATGCCTTCCACCGTCTTCAGCATCGCCTTGCCGTTGCCCTTCTTGATGTCGGCCACGAGATCCTTGGCGTCGATCTTGCCCGGTACGACGTGATAGGTCAGCACCTTGGTCAACTGGCCCTTGTTCTCCGGCTTCAGCAGCGTGTCGACGGTGCCGGCGGGCAGGGCGGCGAAGGCCGCGTTTGTGGGGGCGAAGACGGTGAAGGGGCCCTTGCCGCTCAGCGTGTCGACCAGCCCGGCGGCCTTCACGGCGGCGACCAGCGTGGTGTGGTCCTTCGACTGGGACGCGTTTTCAACGATGGTCTTGTTGGGGTACATCGGGGCACCGCCAACCATCTTTTCCATGGCGGCATTGGCGCAACCGGCAAAAAGAAGGGTGGCGATCGCCACGGTGGCAACCTTCTTCATAGCATTCCCTCTTATCGGTGAAGGTCCGCTTCCCGCGGACACACCACCGTTACGGGGGAGGCTTCCGGTCGGATCACAGCTATTCTCCGATCGGGCAGCGATTTTCTTTTCTCGAAGGAGGTAGGCCTTTCGGATTGCTGTTCCCCTTGCCCGTGCTGAGGACAGAGGGGAACAGCGGATTTGCCGGCCCTACAACTGCACCTGCGTTCCCAACTCCACCACGCGGTTGGGCGGCAGCTTGAAGAAGTCGGTGGCGCTGACCGATGTGCGGGACATCACCACGAACAGCTTCTCCCGCCACAGCGCCATCTGCGAGTTCATTTGCGGAATCAGCGTCTCCCGGCCGAGGAAGAAGGAGGTCGCCATCACGTCGAACTCCAGCCCGAACGCCTTGCACAGCCGCAGCGCCTTCGGGATGTTCGGCTCCTGCGAGAAGCCGTAGCGCACGGTGATGCGGTAGAAGCCTTCGGCCAGGCCTTCCACCACCACGCGGTCCTTGGCGGGGACGCGGGGCACATCCTCCACCACCACGGTGACGAAGACGACGCGCTCATGCAGGACCTGATTGTGCTTCAGGTTGTGCAGCAGCGCGATGGGTACGGTGTTGGAACTGGAGGTCATGAAGACCGCCGTGCCCTTCACCCGAAGGATGTCGGAGGACTTCGCCTGCCGCCTGATGAAGGCGTCGAGCGGCAGCGATTCCTCGGCCAGCCGCATGGTCAGAACGGCCCGGCCGCGGCGCCAGGTGGCCATCAGGCCGAGCGTGAGGACGGCGATCACCAGGGGCACCCAGCCGCCATGGGGAATCTTCACCGCGTTGGCGGCGAAGAAGGAGATCTCGATGGTCAGGAACACCGCCCCGACGGCGAGGCAGAGCGGCAGGCTCCAGTTCCAGCGGCGGCGCGCGACCACCAGGAACAGGGTGGTGGTGATGATCATGTCGCCGGTCACCGCGATGCCGTAGGCGGCCGCGAGACGGCTGGAGGACTGGAACAGCACCACCAACCCCAGCACCGCGGCCAGCAGGCCCCAATTGGCGCGGGGAATGTAGATCTGCCCCTCCTCCTCGTTGGAGGTGTGGCGAATGTCCAGGCGTGGGCAGAGGCCCAACTGCACCGCCTGCCGGGTCAGGGAGAAGACGCCGGAGATCACCGCCTGGCTGGCGATGACGGTGGCGGCCGTCGACAGGCCGATCAGGGGATAGAGCCCCCATTCCGGCGCCAGCAGATAGAAGGGGCTGCGCACCGCCGACGGATCGGTCAGCAGAAGCGCGCACTGGCCCAGATAGTTGAGCAGGAGCGCCGGCAGCACCACGGCCAGCCATGCCACCTGGATCGGGCGGCGGCCGAAATGGCCCATGTCGGCATAGAGAGCCTCGCCGCCGGTCACCGCCAGCACGACGGCGCCCAACACCAGGAAGCCGGCCACGCCGTGGTTGGCGAAGAAGGAAATGGCGTAGAGCGGGTTGAAGGCGACCAGGACGCCCGGCTGCTGAATCACCTCGACCAGCCCCAGGATGCCGAGCGTGGAGAACCATGCCAGCATGATCGGGCCGAACAGTGCACCGACGCGCGACGTGCCATGGCTCTGGATGGCGAACAGGGCGATCAGGATGGCGACGGTCAGCGGCACCACGACCGACTCCAGCGCCGGCTCCGCCACCTCCAGGCCTTCGACCGCGGACAGCACGGACATTGCCGGGGTGATCATGCCGTCACCGTAGAACAGCGCAGCCCCGAACAGTCCCAGCGCGGTCAGCAGCGTGAGCCGGCCCGACGCATCCGGCCGTGTCTTCGACGCCAGAGCCAGCAGGGACAGGATTCCTCCTTCGCCCTTGTTGTCGGCCCGCATGACGAAGCCCACATACTTGACGGTGACGACCATCACCAGGGCCCAGAACACCAGCGACATGATGCCGAGGATGTTGTCGGGGGTCAGTGCCAGCCCATGCTCGCCGCCGAAGCATTCGCGAAGCGTATAGAGCGGGCTGGTGCCGATGTCGCCGAAAACGACCCCGAGCGCACCCAGGGTCAGCGTCGCGAGCTTGCCGGTGTCTGGCGGCGCGGCCTTCAAAGCGGTGTCAGTCATGCAGTGGTTGCGGTCCGAGGTTGGTCCGTCGTTGCGATGGCGCCCGGTGCGACCGCGACGGCCCGAACTGTCGCCCCCCGGTTCGGCGGTCACGACAGGTCGATGCCATCAGGCGGTCCGGCCCCCTTGCCGATCCCCCGCCTGCGCTCATCGGCTTCCTCATACGCGTTTACAACGGCGGACGCCAGCGTGTGCTTGCGTGGTGCCGCCCATGCGCGGGGGATGCGACGAAGTGCGCAGGGTGTCTCAATCCCCGCGTGTGGCCGTCACCCGCGCCCGTTCCTCAGATCGTGCCGAAACTGCGCGCCAGCGATCCGGCGATCAGATACCACCCGTCGACCAGCACGAAGAAGATGATCTTGAAGGGGATGGCGACCATGGTCGGCGGCAGCATCATCATGCCCATCGACATCAGGATCGACGACACCACCATGTCGATGATCAGGAAGGGCAGGAACAGCAGGAACCCGATCTCGAATCCGCGCTTGATCTCCGAGATCATGAAGGCGGGGACCAGGACGTGCAGCGGCATGTCGGACGGCTCCGGCACCGACTGGATGCGCGCCATGTCCATGAACAGCCGCAGATCCTTCTCGCTGGTGTGATTCAGCATGAACTCGCGCAGCGGCGCCACCGTGCGGCGGAACGCCTCCATCTCGTCGATTTCCTGATTGATCAGCGGCTGGATGCCCTGGGTGTAGCTGCGCTCGAACACCGGGGCCATGACGAAGAAGGTCAGGAACAGCGCCAGCGACATCATCACCGTGGTCGGCGGCACCTGTTGCACGCCCAGCGCGTTGCGCAGGAAGGACAGCACGATGACGATGCGGGTGAAGGCCGTCATCATGATCAGGATCGACGGCGCCAGGGACAGCACCGTGATCAGTGCCACCATCTGGACGATGCGGCCGGTTGCCGTGCCGCCGGCGTCGCCAAGGTCGAAGGTCAGGCTCTGCGCCAGCGCCGGCCCGGCGCAGAGGCCGGTGAACACACCGATGGCCAGCGCCAGAAGCAGTCCGGCGGACAGCGGCTTCCAGCAGCCCGCGAGACCGTGGGGGAGGACCGCCCTCATTGCGGCTGACTCCCCGTCGCGACCGGAGCGGCTGGTGAGGTGACGGGGGCTGTGTCGGCCGACATGGCCAGTGCGCTGTCGAAGCCGCCGGCTGGCGCGCTGTCGACCAGCAGGTCGCCGTTGGCGCTCAGCAGGATCAGATGCTCGCGGTCATCGCGGCGGACCAGGACCAGCCGCCGCTTGGCGTCGATCGGCAGCGCCTCCACCACGCTCAGCCGGCGCTGGCGTGCCCGGCCGCGCACGGTGCCGCCGGCCATGCCGAGGCGGCGCATCACCCAGGCGACGACCATGATCAGCGCCACCACGAAGAAAAGCGCCATCAGGAAACGGATATACTGGTCGAGATCCATGGAAGCGGCGGGCTTTCTCTAATCAGGGCAGGTCGTCTGTGCGGCCGGAACCGGTGCGCCCATAGGCGGCGGCGGCGCGCTGTCGGGCGGTGTGCGGATCGTCGCGTCCCGCCAATGCGGCGGCGAGGGACTGCTCGCGCTTGGTCTGCTGGTCGGTCAGGGACGCCGCCAGCGTGTCCAGAGCCGCGACGAGGTCGCCGAGCGGGCCGAGCAAGGTCTGTGCTTCGCTGCGCGCCATCCCCTCCGCCGCGGCGCAGAGCTTGGCGACGCTTTCCTCCAACCCGGCAAGGTCGATCAACACCCCGGCCTCCGCCTCCAGCCGCGCCGCTTCCAGCACAGTGCCGAGGCTTGCCGCCCGCTCGGCGAGTTCGGACACGGATCCGGCACCTTGAGGGGGGCGGGGCGGAGATGGCGGACGGGTCACGGCGTGTCCTCCATTGTCTGGGCAGGCAAGGGCGTCGCAGGCTCTTCCGCTTGCGGTTCCGGTGGCAGGGTGCCGTTCGCGCGGTAGACATAGGCTAGGATTTCCGCGACGGCGGCGATTGCTTCCACCGGAATGTCGCTGTCGACGTCGATCGCCGACAGGATCTCGACCAGATCGGCATCCTCGCGCACCTTGACGCCGTTGGCGAAGGCCACCTCCAGGATCTGCTCCGCCACCGTTCCCTTGCCGGTGGCGACGATCCGCGGCAGAGTCTCCGTGCCGAGTTCATATTTCAGGGCGACGGCGACCGGACGCCGCGCAGGCATGCGCCCGGACGGACCCGGTGGGGTACCGGCCGGCTTCGATGCGGGGGAGCGGGACTGCGCGGACAAAAGGCGGCCTTTTCCAGAGGTCCTTCCTGGCCCGCATCCTGGACCGGTAGGCTTAACGAACTGTAAAGGCGGTTCGCCGGTGCGACCGGCAACTGCCGGGATTCATCCTTCGTTAACGCAAACGGGCGACCATCGGGAGTGCCGCCTTCCGATGGCTAGTCTGCCGGAGGTTCGGCGTCGGTCTGTGTGACCGGAGGCATCAAGGACGGGATCAAGGCCATGGACCTCGGAAATCTCGGCATCTTCAAGCTGATGTCGCGCAAGATGGACTGGCTGACCCAGCGTCAGGAAGTCATTTCGCAGAACATCGCCAACGCCAACACGCCCGAGTACAAGAGCCGCGACCTGAAGTCCTTCAGCTTCCGCGACGCGCTGAGCGACAACCGGCGCCTGACTCCGGTGGCGACGGATCCGTCCCATCTGGCGGGAACCCGCGGTCCCGGCGGCCTTGCCAAGGAACAGAAGGTGAGCGACCCGTACGAAACGGCGCCGGACGGCAACAACGTCGTCCTGGAAGAGCAGATGATGCGGATGGGCCAGAACGCGATGGACTACCAGACCATCACCAACCTGTACAAAAAACAGGTCACGATGATCAAGTCGGCGATCCGCTCCGGCGGCTGACGTGCTTTTTTTGTGGTCGTTCAGTGTTTGCGGACGTTCGAGGAGGCGGTTGCTATGGATCTCTACAAGTCGATGGCGGTATCCGCCTCGGGCCTGAAGGCGCAAGGGACGCGCCTGAAGGTCATTGCTGAGAATCTGGCCAACGCCAACACCACGGCGGAAACGCCGGGCGATCTGCCCTATCGCCGCAAGACGGTGATCTTCAAGAACGAGCTGGACCGGGCGATGGATGTGGACAAGGTCCGCGTCGCCAAGGTCGGCGTCGACAAGGGCGACTTCCAGCGCCGCTACGACCCGTCCCACCCGTCGGCCGACGCCGACGGCTACGTCCTGCTGCCGAATGTCAATTCGGTGGTCGAGGCGATGGACATGCGCGAAGCTCAGCGCAGCTACGAGGCGAACCTGTCGGCCATCGACACCGCGCGTCAGATGCTGACCCGCACCATCGACATTCTGCGCACCTGATTTCCTCCGCCCAATCGCTCCATCTCCCTGACCGACCGGAACCGCCGCCATGATCAATCCGCTGAACGCCGCCGCGGCCTACGCCACCACCGCCGCCAAGACGACCGGACCCGGCCTGGCCGCGCGCGACGGTGCCTCCTTCGGCGACGTGCTGGAACAGGCGGCCAAGGAGAGCATCGGCACCTTGAAGAAGAGCGAGGACATGTCGGCACTCGCCTCCGTCGGCAAGGCCGACCTCAACGAGGTGGTCCAGGCCGTGACCAACGCCGAGGTGACGCTGCAGACCGTCACTGCGGTTCGCGACAAGGTTCTGAACGCCTATCAGGAAATCCTGCGCATGCCGATGTGACGGCCTTCCGTCCTTCGCAACCGCATCGAAGCACATGTCGTCATGAGCGAGACCGAAGTCATCGAGCTGTGCCGAACCTCGATCGTCACTCTGGTGATCGTGTGCGGGCCGATTCTCGTCATCATGATGCTTCTGGGCACCGTGATTTCGATCTTCCAGGCCGTCACCCAGATCAGCGAGCAGACCCTGGCCATGGTGCCGAAGGTGATGCTGGTCTTCGGGTTGAGCATCCTGCTGATGCCTTTCATGCTGGGCAAGCTGACCGAGTTCTTCGAGCATGAGGTCGCCGACCGCATCGTCGCCATCGGCGTCGGCGCCCACGACAATGGCGGCGCCCCCTTCACGCCCGGTACGGGCATAACGCCGGCCCCGGCGCCGACCGCGGCCGCGGCGGGCGGATGAACGTTCTCCAGCAGCTTCTGGGCGAGCAGATCTTCGTCTGGATGTTGGTCTTCCTGCGGGTCGGCACCGCCTTCAGCGTGATGCCGACCATCGGCGACGCCTTCATCACTCCCCGCACGCGCCTGCTGTTCGCACTGGCGGTCAGCGTGCTGGTGGCGCCGGTGATCCGGCCGCAGCTGCCGCCGATGCCCGGCAATCCCTTTCAGCTTCTGGTGCTGGCGGCGGGCGAGATGACGATCGGCATCTTCCTCGGCACCATCGCGCGGCTGCTGGTTGGCGCGCTGGAGGTTGCCGGAACCATCATCAGCCTGCAGAGCGGCCTGGCCAATGCCCAGATCTTCAACCCCGCGCTGGCCTCTGCGGGCTCGCTGCCCGGCGCGTTGATGGGCTGGTTGGGACTGCTGCTGCTGTTCGTGACCGACCTGCATCATCTGCTGATCATGGCGGTGGTCGACAGCTATGCCACCTTCACGCCGGGAGCGGCGATACCGGTGGACGACATGGCGAATGTGATCGGACAGCTGGTGTCGAAGACCTTCCTGCTGGGGGTGCAGATGTCGGCCCCCTTCCTGATCACCGGCATCCTGTTTGCGCTGGCTCTTGGCCTGCTGAACAAGCTGGCGCCGCAGGTGCAGGTGTTCCAGCTCTTCACATCGGTCCAGGTGTTGATGGGGCTGTTCCTGTTCGCGCTGACCCTGGGCGCCATGATGATGTTCTGGCTGTCGCGGTTCGAAACGAGCTTCGTCGAACTGCTGAAGCCGTTGTAGAAGGAGGACGCCGATGTCGGAAGATGCGGACGAGTCCTCCAAAACAGAGGACCCGACATCCAAGAAGCTCGACGAGGCCCACAAACAGGGCCAGTTCGCGATGACCCGCGAGGCCGCGAACTGGTTGATGGTCGCGGCGATGCTCGTTGTGCTGGTCGCCATCCTGCCCGGCACCATGAAGGGGATGGTCTTCCGCCTGAACTATTACTTCGAGAATCTGGATCAGATCACGTTCGACCGCGCCGGGGTCGGTGCGCTGCTGTTCCGTGTGATGGCCGATGCCATGTGGGCCCTCTGGCTGCCGATCCTGCTGTTCGTGGTGGCAGGTGTGCTGGCGACGATCGGGCAGATCGGTTTCAATGTCTCCTGGCAGATGATCGAACCGAAATTCTCCAAGCTGAATCCGCTGCCCGGCCTGATGAACATGTTCAAGGCCAATCAGGGGGTGGAGCTGCTGAAGAGCATCGCCAAGCTGGCGGTGGTCGGCGGTGTTGCCTACATGGCGCTGAAGCCGATGTTCGCGGTTATCGAAACCTATATCGGCATCGATATGATCGCGATGCTGCTGCAGATCGACAGTCTGGCACACCGGCTGCTGATCTGGGTCCTTGTGGTCCTGACCTTCATCGCCGCCGGGGACTTCCTGTGGCAGAAGACCCAGTTCGACAAGAAGATGAAGATGACGAAGCAGGAGGTGAAGGACGAGCACAAGCAGCAGGAAGGCGATCCCGTGGTCAAGGGCCGCATCCGCCAGCTCCGCTTCGAGCGCGCGCGCAAGCGCATGATGGCGGCGGTGCCCAACGCCGACGTGGTGGTCACCAACCCGACCCACTTCGCTGTGGCGCTGAAATACGATCCCGCCCAGATGGGCGCACCTCTGGTGCTGGCGAAGGGTGTGGATCAGGTCGCCTTCAAGATTCGCGAGATTGCCGAATCGAACAATGTTCCGGTCATAGAAAACCCGCCTCTCGCCCGTGCGCTCTATGCCGCATGCGATATCGACGAGGAAGTTCCATCCGAGCATTATCGGGCGGTCGCCGAAGTCATTACCTATGTCTTCAAGCTGAAAGGGCGGTCGCTGCGCAACTGATGCGCGCCTGGAACGGTTGACGGCACCGGGCGGGACGATTGACCTTCGTGCGCCGTGACATTGGAGGCTTGGGGTTCTGGTGCCTGGAGATCTGGTGGACGATTCGACTTCCCTTTCCGACACCGCACGCAATGCAGCCAGCCGCGCGGCACCGTTCGGTGGTGTGCTGATGCTGCTCCAATATTGTATGGCGCCTGCCGGGCTGCTGGTTCTGGCCGCCGGCCTGCTGCTGGACCGGGAAGAGATCGGGTGGGCGGGAGCGGTGCTGGCGGCGGTGGGCGTCGCCCTGCTGATCGGCCGCAGCATCGCCGTCGTCCGGCGGTCGGCGCGAATCGGTGCGCTGCTGGGTGGGGCGCTCGAAGGCATGCCGGCGGGTCAGCTGCTCTGCGACGAGGCCGACGAGGTGGTCTTCGTCAATGCCGCCTTCCGCGAGCTTGCCGGCTGGCGCCGCGGCGAACGGCCGCTGGATGCGCTGGCGCGCCAGTTCTCCGACGATCCCGACAGCGCGCGCGAGTTCCGCCGCCTGCGCGAACGGGTGCGGGCGGGAGCGGCGGCATCCGCTGAACTGGCCATCCCGGCATTGGACAACCATCCGCCGGAATGGCGCAAGGTGCAGGGCCAGCCGGTGCCCGGCTTTGCCGGCTCCGTCCATTGGCGGGTCGAGGACATCACCGCCCGGCGCGAGTTGGAGCATGTGATGCTGCGCGAGCAGGCCAAGCTCGCCGATTTCATGGAACATGCGCCCGTCGGCTTCTTCTCCGTCGATCAGAATGGCCAGTTCCTGTTCGTCAACGCCACCCTGGCCCAATGGCTGGAGGCCTTCCCCGGTGACCTGACCGATGGCGAGCTGCGCCTTCACGGCATCCTGGCCGCGCCGCCGCGGTCCGCCGCGCCCTACGACCTGTTCGACCATGGCGGCGGCGAGCAGCGCGGAGAACTGACCATGGTGGGGCTGCGCGGGCGCCGGTTCCAGGTGGCGGTGGCGCAGAGCGTGGTGCGTGCCGACGATGGGACGATTCACACCCGATCGGTGGTGCGCGATCTGTCGCCCGAGCGGGAATGGCAGGAGGCCCTTCGCCAGTCCGAGCAGCGGTTCCAGCGCTTCTTCGAGGATGCGCCGATCGGCATCGCACTGGTGGACGAGACCGGCCAGCTGACGGAATGCAACGAGGCCTTCCTGGCGCTGATCGGCAGCGAGGCCGGCAGCGTCATCAACCGCCCGATGGCCGACCTGATCGTCCCGGCCGAGCGCGAGGCGGTGAGCGCCCGCTTGAAGTCGGTCCAGGGCGGTGCCGATCCGGTTCATCCGCTGGAGGTCCGGCTGTCCGGCGGCCGGGAGCTGACAGCGCAGCTCTATGCCCGGCGCCTCGCCAATCCTGTGCGCACGGACGGGCGCGGCGAGGCCGAGAGGACAGCGATAGGCGTCGGCCTGATCCTGCATTTCATCGACATGACCGAGCGCAAGAGCCTGGAGGCCCAGTTCGCCCAGTCGCAGAAGATGCAGGCTGTGGGGCAGCTCGCCGGCGGCGTCGCCCATGACTTCAACAATCTGCTGACGGCGATGATCGGCTTCTGCGATCTGCTGCTGCTGCGGCACAAGCCGGGCGACCAGTCCTTCAGCGACATCATGCAGATCAAGCAGAACGCCAATCGCGCCGCCAATCTGGTGCGGCAGCTGCTGGCCTTCTCGCGCCAGCAGACCTTGCAGCCCCGCGTCATCAACGTGACGGACGTGCTGGCGGAGCTGGCGAACCTGCTGCGCCGGCTGATCGGCGAGAACATCGAGCTGAAGATGATCCATGGCCGCGACCTGGGGCTGGTCAAGGTCGATCAGAACCAGCTGGAACAGGTCATCATCAATCTGGTGGTCAATGCCCGCGACGCCATGGCCGGCGGCGGCAAGCTGACCATCAACACAGCCAACCACGTCGTCACCCAGCCAGAACGGCGGGAGCATGAGACGGTGCCGCCCGGCAGCTACGTCTCCATCGACGTGATCGACACCGGCTGTGGCATCGCGCGGGAGAATCTGCAGCGCATCTTCGAACCGTTCTATACGACCAAGGAGGTCGGGTCGGGCACCGGGCTCGGCCTGTCGACCGTCTACGGCATCGTGCGGCAGACGGGCGGCTTTGTGCTGGTCGATTCAGCGGTCGGGGAGGGGACGACCTTCACCATCCTGCTGCCCCGCCATCAGGGCGAATTGCGCCCGGTCGACACTGCCGAGCCGCGGGAGCGGCGCGGCAGCGACCTGACCGGAACCGGCACCATCCTGCTGGTGGAGGATGAGGACGCGGTGCGCGTCTTTTCCGCCCGCGCGCTGCGCAACAAGGGCTATCAGGTGCTGGAGGCCAAGAATGGCGAGGCGGCCTTGCAGCAGATCGAGACCAACGGCGCCTCCATCGACCTGCTGATCACCGACGTGGTGATGCCGCAGATGGACGGCCCGACGCTGGCCCGCCATGTGCGCAAGCTGCGCCCGGAGATGCGGGTGATCTTCATCTCCGGCTACGCCGAGGACCGGTTGGGCGAGATCGACGGGGTCGAGGTGGCCCATTTCCTGCCCAAGCCCTTCTCGTTGAAGCAGCTTGCCTCCAAGGTGAAGGAGGTCATCCGCGATGCGCGGTGAGGACCGGATTCGCTCGCAAGAACACGCCCGGATTCACCCTGTGAAATAGGAACATATGGGAAACATTGCTCCTTGCAAATAAGAACGGAGAGAGTACATTAAGCTCCGTTGCAAGAGCGCCGACCGTGTGTTCTAAGAGAGGGGTACCGGGCATGTCGTCCGCACAGCTTCGTTTGGTCGAGAAGGATTCCATGGACAAGCAGAAGGCGCTCGATGCCGCCCTGAGCCAGATCGAACGCGCGTTCGGCAAGGGCTCGATCATGAAGCTCGGCGCCAAGGAGAACCTGGTCGAGACGGAGGTTATTTCCACCGGCTCGCTGGGTCTCGACATCGCGCTGGGCATCGGCGGCCTGCCGAAGGGCCGCATCGTCGAAATCTACGGGCCGGAAAGCTCGGGCAAGACCACGCTGGCGCTGCATGCCATCGCCCAGGCTCAGAAGGCCGGCGGCACCTGCGCTTTCGTCGACGCCGAACATGCGCTCGACCCGTCCTATGCCCGCAAGCTGGGCGTCAACATCGACGAGCTGCTGATCTCCCAGCCGGATGCCGGCGAGCAGGCGCTGGAGATCGCCGATACGCTGGTGCGCTCCGGCGCCATCGACGTGCTGGTGGTCGACTCGGTCGCAGCATTGGTGCCGCGCGCCGAACTGGAAGGCGAGATGGGCGACAGCCATGTCGGCCTGCACGCCCGCCTGATGAGTCAGGCGCTGCGCAAGCTGACCGGCTCGATTTCCAAGTCGAACTGCCTGGTGATCTTCATCAACCAGATCCGCCTGAAGATCGGCGTGATGTTCGGCAACCCGGAAACGACCACCGGCGGCAATGCGCTGAAATTCTACGCCTCCGTGCGTCTCGATATCCGCCGCATCGGCTCGATCAAGGACCGCGACACCGTCGTCGGCAACCAGACCCGTGTCAAGGTGGTGAAGAACAAGATGGCCCCGCCGTTCCGCGTGGTCGAATTCGACATCATGTATGGCGAGGGTGTGTCGAAGGTCGGCGAACTGCTCGACCTCGGCATCCAGGCCGGTGTGGTCGACAAGTCGGGTGCGTGGTTCAGCTACGACGGCACCCGCATCGGCCAGGGCCGCGAGAACGCCAAGACCTTCCTGCGCAACAATCCAGAGATGGCCGATGCGATCGAAGCCAAGATCCGCGGCAACGCCGGTCTGGTTGCCGACGCGATGATGGGCACCCCGGAAGCCGACGGCGAAGCCTCCACGCCGGAGTAAGTCTTTGATATTTTTGTGAGCCCGCCGCCCATGAGGGCGGTGGGCTTTCTTTTTGGCAGCAACGTCCAAAAGCAAGCCGGGATTTCGGAGGGGGAGGCAATGATCAATCTGATTGCGGAAACGGCGACCTTGCCCCATGCATGGCGGTCGCGGATCGTCGGCAAGATCGCCGGCGCCAATCTGAAGATCATCCGCATGGATGAGGCGGGCATTCCATCGGAAAGCCATGCAGATTTCGATGAAGCGCTGTTTGTTCTGGACGGCAGCATGACGCTCGATGTCGAAGGCGAACTGATTGCAATGTCCGCGGGTGACTTCTTCGTCATTCCGGCGGGCAAAAGTCACCGTGTCCTGGAAGGAAGCCGGGGCCTCCTGTTCCTGGTCGATGCGGAATAGGACCAGATCACGGTCCGTGGGGACCGGTTCCGCTTAGACATCCATCACCATATGCGGCCGGAACGCTCCCTCAAGCGTCAGCAGCAGGTGCAGGTAGACCGCGACCTTGCGGGCGCGATCGGTGTTGCGAGACAGACAGTCGCGCAGTTGTTCCGCCAGTCGGGCGGTCTCCGCGTCCTGCTCCGGTGCCGCGGCCGTGGCGGCCTGGACGATATGTTCGGGGTCGACCGGCAGTGGAGCGGCCGGATCCTTCAGCAGGGCTTCCGCCAGCGCCTCTTCGTCATGATGGACCGGAGCCGGCGAGGCCGGAGACGGCGGTGCGCGACGGGACAGATGGTTGCGCAGATTGTCCTTCAGCCGCGTCCGTTGGCCCTCGTCCAGCCCGTCGAACTGATCGACTTCTTCGAACAGAAGATCATAGAGACGGCGGCGTTGCGGATTGGGCGGGGTGTGGTCGCGCCGTTCCTGCTCGCGCTCGCGCTGTTCACGCCGCGGATCGCGGCGGTGGTTGCGGTCTGTGGCGCTGCCGGCCCGCTCGACGCCCGCGGTGGTGCGGACGCTGAATTCCGGAGGGCCGATACCGCGGCCGGAAGTGAGATTGCCGGACATGAGCCGCCTCCCGGGAAATGTTTCCCCTGCGAATCAAGTCTGGCAGAGCCGGCGCTTTCGTCAATCCGAAAGCGCCGGTGTTCCGCGGGTCAGTCGCCGGCGCCGGCGCCGACCGCGTCGTCCGCTTCTCCCGGCTTGCTCTTGCCGAAGCCGATGGTGGGGAAAACGTTGATCAGCGCGGTGATGAAGGCGGCCAGATAGGGCAGAGACTGCACCACCAGCAGGCCGGACCACATGAAGGCGTCGCGGTTCTCGTGGCCGAAGACCATGACGATGGCCAGCGCCGCACCCCACAGCGACACCAGCAGCACCAACTCCTCACGCGCCATCAGGAAGGCCTGCATCAGCGCCGGCTGGTTCTCGCACTTCGGCGTGCGGACGAAGGGCCGGCCGGAGGTGAAGATGCCGAGCCACATGGCGCGGCCGACCGTGTGGGTCAGCGCCATGCCGGCCACCGCAGCGCCGACCTTGTCCCAGAAGCCGCACTTCACCCGCGCCTCATAGAGCCAGAGTGAGGCGCCAACCTTGAAGGCGAAGACGCTCAGTGTCGGGATCATGAAGACATTGGGCGGGAACTCGAAATATTTCGGGAAGGCCATCAGGCCGATGGACCACAGGATGCCGGCGATGCCGAAGATCATATGGGCGGCATCGGCAAACCAGGGCAGCCAGCCGGTGATGAAATGGTATTTCTGGCCGGCGGTCAGTTCCTTGGCGCCCGGCGACAGCTGCCGCCAGTGATGCTTCAGGATCTGCACGGCGCCATAGGCCCAGCGGAAGCGCTGTGTCTTGTAGGCGGAGAAGCTGTCGGGCACGAGACCCTTGCCGTAGCTCTCCGGCATATAGACGGCTTCATAGCCATGCTCGAACAGGCGCAGGCCGAGGTCGGCGTCCTCGGTGATGCACCACTCGCCCCAGCGGCCGACCTTTTCCAGGGCCGATTTGCGGATGATGGTCATGGTGCCGTGCTGGATGATGGCGTTGCGCTCGTTCCGCTGGATCATGCCGATGTGGAAGAAACCGGCATATTCCCAGTTGGTCATGCGCTGGAACAGATCATGTTCCCACTCGCGATAGTCTTGCGGCGACTGGACGAAGCCGACCTCCGGCCGGTTGAAGTGCGGAATGGTCGCCTTCAGCCAGTCGGGATGGACCTGATAATCGCTGTCGATGACGGCGATGTGTTCGGCATCCGGCGCGGTCTGCGCCAGACCGAAATTCAGAGCACCTGCCTTGAACCCCGGCCAGTTGTCGAGGTGGAAGAAGCGGAACTTCGGCCCCAGCTTCTTGCAGTATTCCTCGATTGGGCGCCAGACCGCCGGGTCCTTGGTGTTGTTGTCCAGCAGCAGGACTTCGTAGTTCGGGTAATCGAGCCGGGCCAGCGCGTCCAGCGTCTGCATGACCATGTGCGGCGGCTCGTTGTAGCAGGGCACATGGATCGACACCTTCGCCGCGTTCGGCAGCGGGGCGGCGGAGCAGGGAACGAACTTGCGCTTGAACTTGTGCTGCCAGACGACCTCCGTCAGCTCCATGCCGTCGATCAGCATGACCGCGAACAGCACAAGCTGGCAGAAGATCAGCAGACCCCAGGCGATTTCGGTCGTCAGCGCCAGGCCGGCGGCCGAAGCGGCGCTCACGGTGAAGACCAGGACGGAGGCCACCGCCTGGATCAGCGCGCCGTAGAAGATCTGGCCGCCGATCTTCAGGTCGCTGCGGCGCCACAGGAAGAACACCAGCGGCAGGAAGCCCAGCGCCACTGCGGTGGCGCATTTGACCTCCCAGTTGCGGACCTCGTTCACCCCACCGATCATCGGGAATTTCGGGTTGCGCTGATAGTCCCACAGGCCCCAGCTGGTGCCGGCGGTGCCTTCGATCTCCCGTTTCCAGGGCTGGTCGAAGGCCTCCATGATGAAGTAGTCGAGCTTGTTCTGGGCGGCGACGTTCAGGAAGTTGCGGATGAACTTGGCCTGATTGACCTGGCTGGCCTCGGCGCCGCGGCGCCACGGGCCGTCGGCCGGCCAGCCGATCTCGCCGATCAGGATGTGCTTGTTCGGGAATTTCTGCTTCAGCTCGTTGTAGCGGAACATGGCGTAATCGACCGACTGGTCGACCGGAACGCCTTCCCAATAGGGCAGAAGGTGGACGGCGAGGAAGTCCACGGCCTCGGCCAGTTCCGGATTCTTCAGCCAGACATGCCACGGCTCTGCGATGGAAACCGGGACATTGACCTTCTTCTTCACCCGCTTGACGTAGTCGATGGCCTGCGGAACGGTGAGGTCGGCGCGCAGGATCGCCTCGTTGCCGACCAGCACGCGGCGAACGTTGCTGTTGGCGCGGGCCAGCTTGATCAGGCCGGCCAGTTCAGGCTCGTCGATCTCGGGCTTGCCGGTGGTCCAGGCGCCGGCGGTGACCGGCAGGCCATGCTTGGCGGCGATGGCCGCCACCATTTCCGAGCCGTCGGTGGTCGAATAGGTGCGGACGGCCATCACGGCGCCTTCCAGGGCCGCCATGTCCTTTTCGATGTCGTCGGCGGATGCCTTGTCGCCCTTCGACGGGCTCTTGTCGGTGTGGAAGGGTGTGTAGGCCACGCCGGTGATGGCGCCGGCCCAGGACCGCTCGTCCACCGGGCGGTTCCACAGCGCCCAGAGGGCGACGTTGCCGAGGATCACCAGAATCAGAACCGCGAAGGCTGATTTGCGCATGTGGGTCGTACTCGCTCGCCGCACCGGAAAAACATGGATGCGGCCCGGAAAATGGCGCAAAGCGACTGTTGCCGCCCCGACCATTGCCCCGGACCGAACTCTGCAATCGTCCAACGAATGCCGCTGCGCCGTATGGCCGGCGCACACGGCCTTCTATACAAGCTTCGCGGTTGTCCCGCCACTGCCGGCTATAACAGAGCAGCGTCCGGTTTATTCCACGCGTGCGTCCTTTGGACGTCAGGAACGGAGTGAAGCATGTTTTCCCTTAACGAACGGCTACAGGCCGACACCCGCCATGTGACCGATCTCGATCTCTGCCGGGTGTTGCTGATGAACAACGCGCTGTGGCCGTGGCTGATCCTGGTGCCGATGCGCGAGAACGCTGTCGAGATCCACCGGTTGGATGCCGCCGACCAGATGACTCTGATGCGCGAGATCGCGGTGGCCTCCCGCGTGGTGGAGCGGCTGTTCGCGCCGGACAAGATGAATGTCGGAGCGCTCGGCAACATGGTATCGCAGTTGCACGTTCATGTGATTGGCCGCACGCGCGGCGATCCGGCCTGGCCGGGGCCGGTCTGGGGTTCCGGCCATGCCCGGCCCCACGAGCCGGCGGAGGCGGAATCGCTGGTGGAGCGGCTGGCGGAGGCATTGCGGGCCGACGCGTGAACTTTGGAGGGGCTGGGGTGTTTGTGTGGTCAGCCACCATCTTGGGAGACCGCCGCCATGACCGACCAGAACCGCCCGAAATCCGTGACCTCCGATGCGCCGTCGGGCGCCGCCCAGCGAATCGAGGATAAGCTGGTCGACAAGACCGGCAAGGCGTCAGGCGACCCGGACAACCCCGTCCAGAAGAAGTGGGAGGAGATGGGCGAGCGGGAGGAGATCATCGAACAGAGCCAGCGCGAGGGGGGCGGGAGTTAGCGGCGAACGATCGCCGGCATTTCGCCCCGAACCCTCTTCCGCTCTCGGGCGGCCGAAGGCCGGTCCGATTGCGGGAGAGGGGATTGCCGCCGCATTGTGAGAACCTGCCCTCTTTCTACCGCTTCACCGTGCAGCTCAGGGACAGCACGTCGGCCGCCTTGTCGAAGTCATCGGCGCGGACCAGCACGTAATCGGTGTTGTAGGTCGAGATCGCAAAGATCGGCACATGGGCCTGGGCCAGCGGAACCGCGATGCGGGCCAGGATGCCGAACAGCGAGAAATCGACCACCCCTTCCACCCGGAAGGCGCGCCAGCCGCGTTCCGCCTTCACCCCCTCGGGCACACGCTCCTCCCGGCAGAGGATCGACAGTTCCTCGCCGGTGCGGGTGGCGCCGACCAGCGGGTCGCTCCAGTCGAGCCAGTCCGGCAGGCCGCTGCCGGACGGCAACTGCGCCACGGCCAGACGGTCGGGCAGCACGGACAGGGTCAGGCCGGTTTGCTCGCGCACCAAGGCTGCGGTCAGCGTCGCCTCGTCCACCTCGAAGGGCTTCAGGATGCGCCGGGCGCGGGCGGCCAGCGACGGCACGCCTGAGCGCATTGCGCGCCCGAGCATTTCGGCCGAGGTGGCGCGCAGGCCGGCATCCGATTCCGCCAGATCCACCACGGCCTGCAACGCGCTGGTCTGGACGATGCGGCTGGGGCTGTTCTCGAACCAGTCGGCCAGCAGGACGGCGGCGCGGCGGCGCTGTGCGTCGTCCATGGTCAGTCGGGGAACGATCTGGGCGATGTGCCAGCGCACCTCCGCCTGTTCGATGGCGACGGCGTCGGTCAGCAGATGGTCGACGTAAGCGTCGAGCCAGCCGGGATTGCCGCGCGACACCCGTTCCAGCGCGTCGGCGGCGCGCATGCGCACGCTGGCATCCTGATCGAACAGGCAGCCGACCAGTTCCGCCAGCTTGCCGCGGTCGGCCGATACCTCGTCGGCGACGGACGGTGCGTCGCCCGCCGACCGCCGGTCGCCGCGCGCCAGCCGGCGGGCGAGCGACGCTTCGCGGGTCAGGTCGGTCATCTCAGCGCCGCCCGGTCGGACGGCCGAAGCGGG
Source organism: Azospirillum humicireducens (assembly GCF_001639105.2). NCBI lineage: Bacteria > Pseudomonadati > Pseudomonadota > Alphaproteobacteria > Rhodospirillales > Azospirillaceae > Azospirillum > Azospirillum humicireducens. The sequence goes on along the minus strand of NZ_CP015285.1, from coordinate 1,365,416 downwards.
ACGGTGTGCCGAAGCGCGACGCGATCTTGGCGCCGGTCGGCTTTGGTGGCGGCGGGGGAGGGGGGGGCGGCGGGGTCTCGCCGCGCGGCACGCCGCCGCCCGACGCCATCTCCGCCAGATCCTTCACCAGCTTCTGCACGCTGCGCACGCGGGCCTGCGGATCGGGCCATTCGCGGACATAGACCAGCTTGTGGTCGGGCCGCAGCTTCATCAGCGTCAGATGCTGGGCGATGTAGGTCAGCAGTTTGGCCGGCTCGGCATAGAAATTGTCGTGGAAGGCCAGCACCAGCCCCTTCGGCCCGGCATCCACCCGGTCGATGTTGGCCTGTTTGCACCAGCGCTTGATGGTGACGACGTCCAGCAGGTTCTCCACCTCCTCCGGCAGCTTGCCGAAGCGGTCGATCAGTTCGGCGGCGAAGCCGTCCACCTCGGCCCGGTCCACCAGATCGGCGATGCGGCGGTACAGCGACAGCCGCACCGTCAGGTCGGGGACGTAGCTTTCCGGGATCAGCACCGGCGTGCCCAGGTTGATCTGCGGCACCCACTCCTGCGCCGCGGCGGCGGCGACCGCACCCTCCTGCATCGCCGCGCGGGCATTGGCGACGGCCTCCTCCAGCATCTGCTGGTAGAGCTCGACGCCGACCTCGCGCACCTGACCCGACTGCTCCTCGCCCAGCAGATTGCCGGCGCCGCGGATGTCCATGTCGTGGCTGGCGAGCTGGAAGCCGGCGCCCAGGCTGTCCAGCGTCTCGATGACGTGCAGGCGCTGCTGGGCGGTGCTGCTCAGCGGCTTGTTGGGAGCGTAGGTCAGATAGGCGTAGCCGCGCTTCTTCGACCGGCCGACGCGGCCGCGGATCTGATAGAGCTGAGCCAGCCCGAACAGGTCGGCGCGGTGGACAATCAGCGTGTTGGCGTTGGGGATGTCCAGGCCGCTTTCGATGATGTTGGTGGCGAGCAGAACCTCGAACTTGCCCTCGTCGAAGGCGGTCATCACGTCTTCCAGCTCGCTGGCCGCCATCTGGCCATGGGCGGTGACGATCTTGACCTCCGGCACCAATTCGCGCACCCGCTCGGCGACCTTCGCCAGATCCTCGACGCGCGGGCAGACATAGAAGCTCTGGCCGCCGCGGTAATGCTCGCGCAGGATCGCCTCGCGGATCACCACCGGGTCATAGGGCAGGACGAAGGTGCGCACCGCCAGCCGGTCCACCGGCGGGGTCGCGATCAGCGACAGCTCGCGCACGCCGGACAGAGCCATCTGGAGCGTGCGTGGAATTGGCGTGGCGGTCAGCGTCAACACATGGATGTCGGCGCGCAGCTCCTTCAGCCGCTCCTTCTGCTTCACGCCGAAATGCTGCTCCTCGTCGACGATGACCATGCCGAGCCGCTTGAAGTCGAGACCCTTGGCGAGCAGGGCATGGGTGCCGACGACGATGTCGGCGGTGCCCTCCGCCAGTTCCTTCTTGACCAGCGTCTGTTCGCGGGCGGTGACCATGCGCGACAGCTGGACCACGCGGACCGGCAGCCCATTGAACCGGGTGGAGAAGGTCTTGAAATGCTGGCGGGCCAGCAGGGTGGTTGGCACGACGACGGCGACCTGCTTGCCGCTCATCGCCACCATGAAGGCGGCACGCAGAGCCACCTCGGTCTTGCCGAAGCCGACGTCGCCGCAGACCAGACGATCCATCGGCCGGCCGCTGCCTAGGTCGGTGAAGATGTCCTCGATCGCCTTCAACTGGTCGTCGGTCTCGGGGTAGGGGAAGCGGGCGGCAAATTCCTGATAGACCCCTTCCGGCGTCAGCACCGGATCGGCCTTCTTCAGCATGCGCTCCGCCGCGATCTTCAGCAGGGCTTCCGCCATGTCCTTCAGGCGCTTCTTGACCCGTGCCTTGCGGCCCTGCCAGCCGGCGCCGCCCAGCTTGTCGAGCTGGACATTGGCATCCTCCGAGCCGTAGCGCGACAGCACCTCGATGTTCTCGACCGGAACATAGAGCTTGTCGCCGCCCTCGTAGATCAGGCGCAGGCAGTCGTGCGGGGCGCCGGTGACATCCAGCGTCTCCAGCCCGTCGTAGCGGCCGATGCCGTGGTCCATGTGGACGACGATGTCGCCCTCATGCAGGGCCGAATGCTCGGCGATGAAGTTGGCGGCCTTGCGCTTCTTCTTGGCCGGGCGGACCAGACGGTCGCCCAGTATGTCCTGCTCGGTGATGACGGCGAGGTCGGCGGAGGTGAAGCCATGCTCCATCCCCAGCACGATGGTGCCGATGATGCCGCGGTCGAAGCGGCGCACATCCTCCATGCTCTCCGCCGGTTCCAGCCCCGGAATGCCATGGTCGGCCAGGACGTTGGACAGTCGGTCGCGCGATCCGGCGGAATATCCGGCGATCAGCACGCGGCGCCCGTCGGCGCGCAAGCTGCGGATATGGTCCTTCACCGCGTCGAAGACATTCACGTCGGGCCGGTTGCGCTCCTCCGCGAAGTCGTGGCCGCGCTTGCCGCCGGCATCCACCGTCCCCTTGATGCCGGGGGGCGTGGAGAAAATCTGAAGTTGCGCCACCGCGCGCTCCGCCAGCAGCGCGTCCCAGCCGATCCCGTCGAGGAACATCGAGGCGACCGGCACCGGCTTGTAGACCGGCGAGCCCGCCCGCTTCTCGATGGTCATCATGCCGTCGCGCGAGGCGTGGAAATCGACCACCTGGGCGATGCGGGCGTCGCGCGCCTCGGCCGCCTGATGGTCCAGGCTGACGATGCCGCGCGGCAGGTAATCCAGCACCGTGTCCATGCTCTCGTGGAACAGCGGCAGCCAATGCTCCATCCCGCCATAGCTGCGCCCGGCGGAAATCGCCTCGTAGAGCGGGTCGTCGTCGGTCACCGCACCGAACAGCTCGCGGTAGCCGGAGCGGAAACGGGCGATCCCGGCCTCGTCGAGAAAGACCTCCGACATTGGCTTCAGCTCGACCTTGTCGCGCTTGTCGGTGGTGCGCTGGGTCATCGGGTCGAAGGCGCGCACGCCCTCCAGCTCGTCGCCGAACAGGTCGAGGCGCAGCGGCTCCTCGGTGCCGGGCGGGAACAGGTCGACGATGCCGCCGCGCACGGCGAACTCGCCCGGTTCCCGCACCGTCTGGGCGCGGGTGTAGCCATTGCCGGCGAGGTAGCGCTGGAGCTTCTCCAGGTCGATCCGGTCGCGCAGCTTGGCCGAGAACACCGCGTTCTTGAAGGCGCTGCGCGGCGGCACCTTCTGCAACACGGCGTTGACGGTGGTCAGCACGATCAGCGGCGCCAGACCGTCGCGGTTCGCCGCCGCGTCGCGCCGGGCGATCAGCCGGGTCAGCGTGTCGATGCGCCGGGCGACGATGCCGCCGTTCGGCGACACCCGGTCATAGGGCAGGCAGTCCCAGGCCGGGAAGGTCAGCACCTCCAGCTTCGGCGCGAAGAAGGCCAGCGCTTCCGCCAGCAGGGCGCAGCGCGTGTCGTCCAGCGCCACATGCAGCAGGCCATAGGCCCCGGCCTTCTGCGCAAGCTCCGCCAGGATGCGGGCGTCATGACCCTCGGGCGCGCCGCCGATCAGGAGACGGCCGGCGCGGCCGGGCTGGAGATCGTAACTGACCAAAGGAGGATGCCTCGGAGATGCGGGGGACAGTCTGGAAATGTCGGGAGCGGGCTCCGTCAGGAGCCTTGACGTGGTGTGTAACGGAACGCCGTCAACAGGCGCATCACGTCAGTGTCATGCTCCGCCGGGACCGGCTCGCGGCCCGACATCCAGTCGTAGAGGTCGGGATCGCCAAGCTCCAGCAGCGCCTCGAAGCGGTCGAGCATAACCTGGTCGAAGCCGCCGACATGGGCGTCGGCGAAGCTGCCCATCAGCAGATCCATCTCGCGCGTGCCGCGGTGCCAGGAGCGGAAGCGCAGCCGCTTGCGCCGGTTTTCAAGCGATTCGGCCTTCTCGGGAGCCGGTGCCTCGGAAGCCGTGTGGGGGCCGTTTTCGGTCATTGCAGTCCAACGTCGAAAGCCCCCAGCGCCGCCAGCGGCGAAGGGGGGAACCATTCAGGAACCCCATCCTGCACGGGCTGGCGTGGCGATGCAACATTCCCCGCCCGTCTTGACCCGGCCGTCTTGACTGGGCCTGCAGCCTGTCCTATCTGCGGTCAGGCCCGCGGGGACGACCCCGCCGATTGCAGAGGCAAACCGGGTGGGGACGACCCCGCCATTCCAGGACGGAGGGTACCGTCATGGCGTGGGTCACGCTGTTCTTCGCCGGTCTGTTCGAAATAGGTTGGGCCGTCGGCCTGAAATACACCGAAGGCTTTACACGCCTGGTCCCCAGTGTGCTGACCGCCGCGGCGATGCTGGCCAGCATCCTGCTGCTGGGGGCTGCGCTGAAGACGCTGCCGCTCGGCACCGCCTATGCGGTGTGGACGGGCATTGGAACCGTGGGCACCGCGGTGCTTGGGATGTGGTTGTTCGGCGAACCCGCCGGGGCGCTGCGGCTGCTGTGCATCGCGGCGATCGTCGGCGGGATCGTGGGGCTGAAAATCCTGCATGGGTGAGGGGGGTAGCTTACCCCCTCACAGCGCCTCGGTCCGGCAGGTCAGTCCCAGCGTTTCTGCGGTGTTGGCCACCGCCGACAGGCAAACCTCCGCCCGCTCCGACGGGATCGACACCGAGAAGCGCAGGACATAACGCTCGCCCGCACGGTCGGGCAGGGTCTGGGCGTCCAGCCGCACGATGTTGGCGTCGAACTGGGTGAAGATCTCCGACAGGCGGGCGACGAGGCCGGGCTGGTCGCCGCCCGACACCTCGACGCGATGGGTGACCATCGCCTGCGGGCCCGGCTGGGGATCGAAGGCGAAGGGCGTCACCTTCACCTCGGCGCCGGCCAGGACGGGCAGGGACGACAGGCTGGCCTGAACCTCCGCCACCGTCAGGCCGGCGGGCAGTTCACAGACGGCGGAGAACTCGGCGCCGCTGCCCAGCGATGCGAAGGTGGCGTCGCGCAGGTTGATGCCCTGGTCGAACAGGTGGCTGGTGATGCCGGACACCAGTCCGACCCGGTCGGGGCAGAAGGTGGAAACCAGGGCCAGTCCGTCAGTCGAGTCCGTCGCCATCGCTCATCTCCCGTTTTCTGTATTCTATGCGGGCACGGGGGCGGCCGTGCCGTCCGGATGCGCGATCATCGAAGCGGGGTGCCGGGAAGGCCAGCACAAAATGGCGTTCAGCCACCGAAGTCAGCCGCCGAACAGGCGGCGGGTGGCGGCGCTGATGGCGTGAAGCTCCGCGGCAAGCGCCGGATCGACGTCGTCGACATAGTGGGAGGCGAGCAGGCCGAAATTCAGGTCCCCGGCACGGTCCAGCCGCTTGGCGCCATCCCGTGCCGCGCCGTCGACATAGTCGAGCTGGCGCTGGATGCTGGTCAGCCAGCTGTTGTCCGGTTCCCGTCCCGCCAATGCCGATAGGCCGGCCAAGGCGTATGCGATGCGGCGGCGCAGCTCGTCGGTGGTGGCGATGTCGGCCATGGCCTGGGGCTTTCTCCTGTGGATGGCGGCGGCGGCCAGTCTGATCGTCCGCCGCCGGCAAGAGAACAGGGAATCGGAGTGGAAGGTCACGGCGCTATTGGGCGAGGCCGCCGCTGGTGACGCCGGCCTTGACGCTGTTGGGAACCACCACCTGGGTGCAGCCGCCCGCGGTCTGGACGCTGGTGCCGGGCGTGGTCCAACTGTCGACGATGGGGGCGGCAACGGACCTCAGTCCCTGGCCCGACGGCAGCACCGCCTTGTACTCCGCCCGGCCGGCGCCCGAAATGCCGAGGCAATCGGGCGTCGCGGTGACGACAGGCGAGAAGAAATTCCCGAATCGGACGGTGTCGTAGCCGGTGCGGACATACTGGAACCAGGTGGTGCCGGCAGGGATGTCGATCACCTCCAGCGGTTTGGAGAAATCGATTCCCTTTGAATCGTCGGCATAGCGGGCGGTGGTGAGGTCGGTCGCGGCATAGAAGTGGCTCGCGACCACGACACGCGCGTTCAGCTGATCGGCGCTGGTCCCGGCAGCCTTGGCGACCGCCACCTGCTCCGCCGTAGGAGCGGTCTGGGCGTGGCCCGGCAGCGCCGCGGCCATCGACACACCCAATGCCAGAGAAAGAGCGAGCAATGGGCCTTTGGAAAAGCGGGAAAAGGAATTCATGGGCATCCACCGCATCCGGAAAGTTGAAAATCTCCGAGATGACGATACCCAGGCAATCGACGTGACCAAGCCCCGAATGCGACGGGGGCCGGACCATGCCCCGGTCCGGCCCCTTCATCGCATCCGATGTGACGCTGAAAGCCGTCAGGCGGCGGTGCCGCCGACCGTCAGTCCCTCCAGCTTCAGCGTCGGCTGGCCGACGCCGACCGGCACGCCCTGGCCGTCCTTGCCGCAGGTGCCGACGCCGGGGTCGAGGCGGCTGTCGTTGCCGATCATCGACACCTTGGTCAGGCTGTCCGGGCCGTTGCCGATCAGGGTGGCGCCCTTGACCGCCGGTCCGAGCTTGCCGTCCTCGATCAGGTAGGCTTCGCTGGCCGAGAAGACGAACTTGCCGTTGGTGATGTCCACTTGGCCGCCGCCGAAATTCTTGGCGTAGATGCCCTTCTTCACCGAGGCGATGATCTCTTCGGGCGTGTGGTTGCCGTTGCGCATCACCGTGTTGGTCATGCGCGGCATCGGGTTGTAGGCGAAGCTCTGGCGCCGGCCGTTGCCGGTCGGGCGCATGCCCATCAGGCGGGCGTTCATGCGGTCCTGCATGAAGCCGACCAGGATGCCGTCCTCGATCAGCGTGGTGCACTGGCCGGGCGTGCCCTCGTCGTCGACGCTGATCGAGCCGCGCGAGTTCTCGATGGTGCCGTCATCGACGATCGTGACGCCGGGCGCGGCGATGCGCTGGCCCATCAGGCCGGAGAAGGCGGAGGTCTTCTTGCGGTTGAAATCACCCTCCAGCCCGTGGCCGATGGCCTCGTGCAGCAGGATGCCGGGCCAGCCGCTGCCCAGCACCACCGTCATTTCGCCGGCCGGGGCGGGGACGGAGGACAGGTTGACCAGCGCCTGCCGCAGAGCCTCGTCGACGAAGCCGCGCCAGGTTTCCGGCTGGATGTAGTGTTCGTAGGTGACGCGGCCGCCGCCGCCATACCCGCCGGTCTCCATCCGGTCGCCTTCCGCCACCACGACGGAGACGTTCAGGCGGACCAGCGGACGCAGGTCGGCGACGCGCACGCCGTCGGCGCGCATGATCTGCACCGCCTGCCATTCGCCGCTGATCGAGCAGCTGACCTGCCGCACCCGCTCGTCCTTGGCGCGGGCATAGGCGTCGATGTCGGCCAGCAGCTTCACCTTCTCCTCGAAGGGGACGAGGTGCAGGGGATTGTCGGGGATGTAGAGCGCGCGGTTGGTGCCGGCCGGCGGCTCGGCCAGCGTGCCGGTGTGGCCGGCCTGCACGGCGCGCACGGTGGCGGCCGCGCGGCGGATCGCCTCTTCCGACAGGTTGCTGGCATGGGCATAGCCGGTCGCCTCGCCGGCGATGGCGCGAAGCCCGAAACCCTGGGTGGTGTCGAAGCTGGCGGATTTCAGCTTCCCGTCGTCCCAGCCCAGCGACTCGCTCTGGGAATATTCGAGATACAGCTCCCCATCGTCGGCACTGTGCAGGGCGTCCTGCACGACGCCTTCCACGCGGGCGCGGTCCATGCCGGCGCGGTTGAAGAAGAGATCGTCGGTGACGGCAAGCGCGCTCATGAAAACTCCGAACCTGTGATGGGGCGGAACCCGGCCTGCCCGGCCTGATCGCTTGTGCCGGCCTCGTTCCATGGTAGGACACAGTAGCATCGCGGGCCTTCTCGCGCCGCGCCGTACGATGTGTTCTAACGGTCTGACTATAGTGTGGCGACGCTGGCGCGATCCGGCAAGTTCGCCGACGCCGGATTGTGTTACCTGATGGTGGGCCGGCCACGGGGTGGTGCTGGGATGGCGGAGGGAAACATGACCGACGGAGCGGTGCCGACGACCACGGATACCCTGAACCGTGCAGGCGCGTCCGGTACAGGCGGCGGCTTGGCCGGGCCTCGTCCCTTGCGCGACCATCCGCTGCGCCAGGTCCTGACCAACGAGGTTCATGCCCGTCCGCCGGAATGCATGGCGGCGCCGGTACGCGCCACGATGCTGGCGATGCTGTCGGGGGAAGGGGCGACGGATGCCGACCGCCGCCATCTGGAGGCGCTGTGCGATTGGGCCGGCGTGGTCCGCCCGCCGCAGGGCGCCACCCACCACAGCGCGTCCTTCGGCAGCTTTCATCTGAAGTGGGAGCGGCACACCGAATTCTCGACCTGGACCGTCTTCCGCCCCAGCGCCATGCCGCCGGGCGCCCTGGTCGATCCCTTTCTGGAGCCGGCGCTGCACGCCCTGCCGCGGGAATGGCTGGCCGGTCTGCCGGGCGAACTGCTTGTCGGCATCCATGTCGCCGTGCTCGACGCCGATACGCCGGAGCCGTCGCACGCCATGATGGCGGCGATGTTCGGGTCGGAAAGCTATGTCGGATCGCGAATCGCCGGACGGTCGGCGACCGCCTGGACCGATTTCCGCATCCATGGCGACGGTTTTTCCCGCATGCTGGTCGCCGATCATTCGATGACGCCGCGCCAGACCGGTCGGGTGTTGCAGCGGCTTCTGGAGATCGAGACCTACCGGGTGCTTGCCCTGCTGGCTTTGCCGATGGCGCGCGGCGTGCTGCCCCGCATCGGTCCGATCGAAGCCGGACTGGCGGAGGTCACCGCCCGCATCGCCAGCCTGCGCGGGCTGCAGGACGAGCGTGACCTGCTCGACCGTTTGACCCTGCTGGCGGCACAGACCGAGCAGATCTCGGCCGAGACCGCCTACCGCTTCGGTGCCGCCCGCGCCTATTACGAGCTGGTGGAGCGGCGAATCGAGGAGCTGCGCGAGATCCGGATCGAGGGGTTGCAGACCGTCCAGGAGTTCATGGACCGCCGGCTGACCCCCGCCATCCGCACCTGCGAGGCGGTCGAGCAGCGGCTCGAGTCGCTGTCGCAGCGGGTGGCGCGGGCCAGCACCCTGCTGCGCACCCGTGTCGAGATCGCGGTCGAGGGCCAGAACGCCGAACTTCTCCAGTCGATGGATCGCCGCGCCCAGCTGCAGCTGCGCCTGCAGGAGACGGTGGAGGGGCTTTCGGTGGTGGCGATCAGCTATTACCTCGTCGGCATCGTCGGCTATGCGGCGAAGGGATTGAAGGGCTTTGGGCTCAAGATCGATCCCGACATGCTGGTGGGAGTGATGATACCCATCGTCATCGCCTTCGTCTGGTCGGGGGTGCGACGGATCCGGAAGGTACTGGTCGGTGAGCATTGAGGGGCGTGCATCAGCGGTATTGCTGAGTTTCTGAACGGGAGGACCAGGCCCCCACCTATCACCTTCGCGCATCTGGCCCGAAGCCGACACCTGCCTCATCCTTGATTCCTGAGTCGCGCCCGTGTGCAGCAACAATCCTGCGCGTCGGCTGGCGCGGCCCTTCATATCCTTTCCAAACTTGAACTCCGGAAAAATCCGCTACTCCAACGGACTGCGACAGAATGCCGCATGGCTAGACCCCTGTGCATGCTCAACCTTTGTTCCAATGGCGCGGCTGATTGTGAGGAAAAGTCTATGGAAATGGTGGGAGAGAGGAAAGGCTTGTAACCCAGCGCGACGTGGGGATAAGCTCCAGATGCGGGTATATGTCGCGCTAAGATGGCGTGATCCCTGCATAAACTGGCGTTCGCTGATAAGCCCAACTATGGACCGCGCGAACAGATGCCGGTCCAGCGGACAAGAGGGCGGAGGGGGCGTCGGCGGGAAGAGACGACCGCGGGCCATGACGAGCGTCGCGGCTAAGAAGGGGTTGGGGATGAGAAGGCAAAGCCTGTACGCCGCCGGCCTGGCGGCGGTCCTGTCGATGGTCGGGCCGGCGATGATGGGGTGGGGTGCCGCCCTGGCGAACGAGCCGAAGCCGTGGGAGATGGGCATGCAGCCCTCCGCTTCTCCGGTCAAGCACCTGATGACCTCGTTCAACGACCTGCTGACCATCATCATCACGCTGATCGTGATCTTCGTCGCGGCGCTGATGGCCTATTGCATCGTCCGTTTCGATGCGAAGAAGAACCCGGTTCCGTCCAAGACCTCGCACCACACGCTGCTGGAGGTTGCCTGGACCGTGCTGCCGGTGGTCATCCTGATCGTGATCGCGGTGCCGTCTTTCAAGCTTCTCTATGCCGCGGAACGCATTCCGGAAGCGGAGATGACCGTCAAGGTCACGGGCCGCCAGTGGTATTGGGACTATGAGTATCCCGACCACGGCAACATCGCCTTCTCCAGCTACATGATCCCGGAATCGGAGATCAAGCCCGGCCAGCGCCGCCTGCTGGAGGTCGACAACCGGGTCGTCGTCCCGGTCAACACCACCGTCCGGCTGATGGTGACTGCAGGCGACGTCATCCATTCCTGGGCGATGCCGGCCTTCGGCATCAAGAAGGATGGCGTTCCCGGACGCATCAACGAGACGTGGTTCAAGGCCGAACGCGAAGGCGTCTATTACGGCCAATGCTCCGAGATCTGCGGCACCAACCACGGCTATATGCCGATCGCGGTCGAGGTGGTGTCGCGCGAGGCGTTCGACGCCTGGGTCGCCAAGTCCAAGACGGCCTTCGCGCCGAAGGACCCGGCCCGCGACGTGGCGGCGCGTCCGACCGGAACCCTGGTCGAATGACGATGTCGGCCGGCCCCGCGGACTTCGCACGGCCCGGCATAGGGATGACGCGATAAGAAGAACATACCCAGCCGCCGCCGGTTCGCGGAAGAACGGACGGCGCGGCGGCCAGGGACAGCGACAAAGGGTAGAGACATGGCAAACGCCACACCGGGACAGGGGCACGCCCCCGGACATGGGCACGGGCACGAGCATGGGCATGACGATCACCATATGCCCGGCTTCGTGCAGCGTTGGTTCTATTCGACCAACCACAAGGACATCGGCACGCTCTATCTGATCTTCTCGGTGATCGCCGGTCTGATCGGCGGCCTGTTCTCCGTCATCATGCGGGCGGAGCTTCAGTCGCCGGGCCTGCAGTTCGTCGCCGACGGTCAGATGTGGAATGTTCTGATCACGGCGCACGGCCTGATCATGGTGTTCTTCGTGGTGATGCCGGCGCTGATCGGCGGATTCGGCAACTGGTTCGTGCCGCTCATGATCGGCGCACCCGACATGGCCTTCCCGCGCATGAACAACATCAGCTTCTGGCTGATCGTGCCGGCCTTCCTGCTGCTGCTGGGCTCCGCCTTCGTCGGAACCGGCGCCGGAACCGGCTGGACCATCTATCCGCCGCTGTCGGCACAGCTGGGACACAGCGGGCCGTCGGTCGACATGGCGATCTTCGCCCTGCATCTGGCCGGTGCCAGCTCGATCCTGGGCGCGGTGAACTTCATCACCACCATCTTCAACATGCGCGCGCCGGGGATGACGCTGCACAAGATGCCGCTGTTCGTCTGGGCGATGCTGGTGACGGCCTTCCTGCTGCTGCTGGCCGTGCCGGTGCTGGGCGGCGCCATCACCATGCTGCTGACCGACCGCAACTTCGGCACCACCTTCTTCAATCCGGAAGGCGGCGGCGACCCGATCCTGTTCCAGCACCTGTTCTGGTTCTTCGGCCACCCCGAAGTCTACATCATGATCCTGCCGGCCTTCGGCATCATCAGCCACATCGTGTCGACCTTCTCCAAGAAGCCGGTGTTCGGCTATCTCGGCATGGCCTACGCCATGGTCGCCATCGGCGTGGTCGGCTTCGTCGTGTGGGCGCACCACATGTACACGGTCGGCCTCGACGTCGACACCAAGGCCTACTTCACCGCCGCCACCATGATCATCGCGGTTCCGACGGGCGTGAAGATCTTCTCCTGGATCGCCACCATGTGGGGCGGGTCGATCGAGTTCCGGGTGCCGATGCTGTGGGCGCTGGGCTTCATTTTCCTGTTCACCGTCGGCGGCGTGACCGGGGTGGTGCTGGCGAACGGCGGCCTCGACAACTACATGCACGACACCTACTACGTCGTGGCGCACTTCCATTATGTGCTGTCGCTGGGTGCGGTGTTCTCGATCTTCGCCGGCTGGTATTACTGGATCGGCAAGATGTCCGGGCGGCAGTATCCGGAGTTCTGGGGCAAGGTCCATTTCTACACCACCTTCGTCGGCGTCAACCTGGTGTTCTTCCCGCAGCACTTCCTGGGCCTGTCGGGCATGCCGCGCCGCATCCCCGACTATCCGGATGCCTTCTGGGGCTGGAACATGGTGTCGTCGCTGGGCGCCTATCTCTCCTTCGCCTCCACGCTGCTGTTCGTCTGGATCGCCTGGAAGACCCTGCGCAGCGGCGAACGGGTGCCGGGCGCCTATTGGGGCCCGCAGGCCGGCACGCTGGAATGGTCTGTCAGCTCGCCACCTCCGTTCCACGCGTTCGAGACGTTGCCCCAGGTGAAGTAAGCGTGCTAACGGGCGGGCGTTGCCGCACTGCAGCGCCCGACCCATCTGGAAAGGACCAAGCCGGATAGCCCAAAAAACGGGCATAGGCAGGACGGGCGCCGGGGCGACGGACCCGGGGTTAGAAGACGACAAGGACATGACATGACGGATGTGACGAACGAACTGACGCTCAATCAGACCGGGGGGGCGTCGGCCGGTGACTTCATCGAGTTGCTGAAGCCGCGGGTCATGTCGCTTGTGGTCTTCACCGGTCTGGCCGGCATCGTCCTGGCCCCCGGCCACATCCATCCCTTCCTGGCCGTGGTCGCCGTGCTGTGCATCGCGGTCGGCGCCGGAGCGTCGGGCGCCATCAACATGTGGTACGACCGCGACATCGACGCGGTGATGGCCCGTACGGTCAAGCGCCCGATACCGTCGGGGCGCGTGGAGCCGTCCGAGGCTTTGGGATTCGGAATTACACTGTCGGTGCTGTCGGTCGTGGTGATGGGGCTGGCCGTGAACTGGGCGGCAGCCTCGCTGCTGGCGATGACCATCGGCTTCTACATCTTCGTCTACACCATGTGGCTGAAGCGCCGGACCCCGCAGAACATCGTGATCGGCGGAGCGGCCGGCGCCTTCCCGCCGATGATCGGCTGGGCCGCGGTGACCGGCAGCGTCGATCTGCCGTCGATCCTGCTGTTCCTGCTGATCTTCCTGTGGACGCCGCCGCATTTCTGGGCGCTGGCCCTGTTCCGCAACGGCGACTACACCCGCGCGGGCGTGCCGATGATGCCGGTGGTGGCGGGAGAGGCGGCGACCAAGCGCCAGATGCTGGTCTATACGCTGATTCTGCTGCCGGTGGCCGCGGCACCGTCCTTCGTCGGGATCTCCGGTCCGGCCTATCTGGCGGTGTCGGCCATCCTCGGCCTGATGTTCGTCGGCTATGCCGTCCGCGTCCTGCGCGCGACCGACGACAAGCCGGCCAAGAAGATGTTCGGTTTCTCGATCCTGTACCTGTTCCTGCTGTTCGCCGTGATGATGGCGGAGCGGCTGATCCTTGGAGGGTGGGCATGACGGCGATGGAACACGATACCCCGATCGATACCCGCGCCTCGGTGGAGGAGCAGAAGCGGCAGGAGGCCGCTCTGCGGGCGAGGAAGCTGCGCGGCCGCAATCTGGCCGTTCTGGCGGCGCTGCTGACGCTGGTCGTCCTGTTCTACGCCATCACCGTCGTGCGGATGGGCGGGGCGCACTGATGGCCAAGAGCGGCGAGATGACCAAGCGCGACGACAGGCTGCGCCGCCGCAACCGGCTCGTTCTGGGCTCCCTGTTCGGGCTGGTGGCGGGAATGATCGGGCTGACCTACGCGTCGGTCCCGCTCTACAACCTGTTCTGCGCCGTCACCGGCTTCGGCGGCACGACCCAGCGGGCCGAGCAGGCCGCGAGCCGTGTCGTCGAGCGCAAGGTCACCATCCGCTTCAACGCAGACACCAACACCGCGCTGCCCTGGTCCTTCAAGCCGGAGCAGAAGGAACTGGCGCTGAAGCTGGGCGAGACCGGCTTCGCCGCCTACCGGGCGGAGAACCGGGGGGCCAAGCCCACCGTGGGAACGGCGGTCTACAATGTCTCGCCTGACAAGGCGGGCATCTATTTCAACAAGATGCAGTGCTTCTGCTTCACCGAGCAGATCCTGGAGCCCGGTCAGGCTGTGGACATGCCGGTGGTGTTCTTCGTCGACCCGGCAATGGCCGACGACCCGAACATGGATGACGTGACCACAATCACGCTGTCCTACACCTTCTTCCGCGCCAAGGACAGCGAGGCACGGCTTGCCCAGCATGCCGTGCCTCCCGCCCCGTCCGGCGGCACGGAAGCAAGCAAACAAAAGGCGGAGCCGGGGGCGACCGCCACAAACTGAACAATATGGGGTAGTGAGACGATGGCCGACATCACCCACGGGCAAATGCCGCACGCCGAACCGTCAGCCCATGAACCGGGCGCCGGCATCCCGCATCCCTACCATCTGCTGAAGCCCAGCCCCTGGCCGCTGATCGGCGCCTTCTCCGGCGGGCTGCTGGCGACCGGTCTGGTCGTCTACATGCATGACGGCGGCTCCTTCCTGATGATCCTGGGGGTGCTGGCCATTCTGGTGACGATGTTCGGCTGGTGGCGCTCCGTGATCCGGGAATCGGTGGTGGAGCATGCCCACACCCCGGTGGTGAAGATCGGCCTGCGCTATGGCATGGCGCTGTTCATCGCATCGGAGGTGATGTTCTTCTCCGCCTTCTTCTGGGCCTTCTTCCACGCCGCCCTGGAGCCCAAGGTATCGCCGCTCAACCCCGACGCCATCTGGCCGCCGCCCAACGTGCATGTCATCGATCCGTTCGACATGCCGCTGATGATGACCATCACCCTGCTGCTGTCGGGCGTCACCGTCACCTGGGCTCACCATGCGATCGTGGAAGGGCGCAACCGCGAGGCGGCGAAGGCGCTGGGCCTGACCGTGCTGCTGGGCGTGCTGTTCAGCTTCTTCCAGGTCTATGAGTATGTCCACGCCGCCTTCAAGTTCACCGACGGCATCTTCCCGTCGACCTTCTACATGGCGACCGGCTTCCACGGCTTCCATGTGCTGGTCGGCACGATCTTCCTGGCGGTGTGCTGGGTCCGCACGGTGAAGGGCCATTTCACCCCCGAGAGCCATTTCGGCTTCGAGGCTGCGGCCTGGTATTGGCACTTCGTCGACGTGGTCTGGTTGTTCCTGTTCGTATCGGTCTACTGGTGGGGTGGTTACGGCGGTGTGATCGCCAGCCACTGACGCCACCGGCGCCGAGCCGTTCCGGCAGCCTTCACCCTTTGCCGGAGCGGCCCGAACGGGAGGTTTCAGCGTGAGCGATCATTTCCCAAGAGTATCCCCGATGTCGGCGGGCATGCGTTGCGTCTGCCCACGCTGCGGACGCGGAAGGCTGTACTCCGGCTACCTGACGGTGGCCGAGCGCTGTAACGTCTGCGGCCTCGACTTCTCGCAGGTGGACAGCGGCGACGGCCCGGCCGTCTTCCTGATCTTCATCCTGGGATTCCTCGTGGTGCCGGTGGCGCTGTGGGTATCGATGACCGTCGACTGGCCGCTTTGGCTCCACGCCACCGTCTGGAGCATCGTGGTGCTGGGCCTGACTCTGGGCATGCTGCGGCCGGCGAAGGCCTATGTCGTCGCCCTGCAGTACCGCTATCGCCGCAGCGAGGTCGAGAAGGGATCATGAAGGCCGCAACCACCGGAACAGGAACGGCGGCGGCAGATGGCGCCGGATCGCGGGAGCGCCGCCGCTTCCGTCCGTCTCTCGGCGCCACCCTGGTCACGGTCATCGGGCTCGCGCTGGCCATCGGCCTCGGCACCTGGCAGTTGGAGCGGCTGCAGTGGAAGACCGATCTGGTCGCCCGCATCGCCAGCCGGATCGCCGAGCCGCCGGTCCCACTGCCGGCCCGCATCGACGATGCCTCGGCTTGGGAGTTCCGGCCGGTCACCCTCTCCGGCCATTTCCTCAACGACAGGGAAATTCTGCTGATCGCCCGTCCGCACCAGGGACGGGTCGGTTACGAGCTTCTTGTCCCGTTCCAGCGCGCGGACGGGGCCGGCATCCTGCTGGTCAACCGCGGCTTCATCCCCATGGATCTGCGCGATCCGGCATCCCGCCCTGCCGGTCAGGTAAAGGGGGAGGTCAGCGTCAAGGGCATCGTCCGCCTGCCGCAGCAGCCCGGCCTGTTCCAGCCCGGCAACGGCACGCCGCAGCCGGGGACCGCCTGGATGCGCGCCGATCCGCCCGCCATGGCGGCGGCGCTGTCGCTGGACCGCGTGGCGCCGGTGCTGGTGGAGATGCTGCCCGGCCAGACCTTCGGCCCTCCGGACGCCGGACTGACCGGCGCGCCGCCCGGCGCGCTGGCGGGGATCGAGCCGCGGGTGGACCTGCCGAACAACCATTTGCAGTATGCCTTGACCTGGTACGGACTTGCGGTAACGCTCGCCGGGATCTACGTGCTGTCGCAGCGCAAGCGCGCCGACACCGGAACCGACGGACCATCCGATGACCGCATATCAGGAGCTTGAACGCCGCCACGCCCGCATCGCCGCCATCGGCGACGCGCTCGGCATTCTCGGCTGGGATACCCAGACGATCATGCCGGAAGGCGCGAACGACGGCCGGGCGGAGCAGACCGCGACCCTGTCGGTGATCGCGCACGAGCTGGCGACCGACCCCCGCATGGCCGACCTGCTGGCGGAGGCGGAAAGCGACGGCAGTCTCGACGCCTGGCAGCGCGCCAACCTGCGCGAGATGCGCCGCCATCATATCCAGTCCACCGCCATCCCCGCCGATCTGGTGGAGGCGACCAGCAAGGCCGTGTCGGTCTGCGAGATGACGTGGCGCACGGCGCGGGCGGAGAGCGATTTCGCCAAGCTGCTGCCCTCGCTGACCGAGGTGCTGGCCCGCGTGCGCGAGGGGGCGGAGGCGATGGGCTCCGTCATGGGCATCAGCCCTTACGATGCGCTGCTCGACAGCCACGACCCCGGTGCGCGGGCGGAGCGCATCGACGCGCTGTTCGCCGACCTCTCGGCCTTCCTGCCCGACCTGATCGGCCGTGTGCTGGACCGTCAGGCCGCCGCCCCGGCGCCGCTCGATCCGCAGGGGCCGTTCCCGGTGGAAAAGCAGCGCGAACTGGGCGTGCGTTTGATGGAGCGGCTGGGCTTCGATTTCAGCCGCGGCCGGCTCGATGTCTCGCTTCATCCCTTTTGTGGCGGGGCGACCGGCGACGTGCGCATCACCACCCGCTATGACGAGGCCAACTTCACCGATGCGCTGATGGGCATCCTGCACGAGACCGGACATGCCCTGTACGAGCAGAACCGCCCGCGGGCGTGGCTTGGGCAGCCTGTGGGCCAGTCGCGCGGCATGGCGGTGCATGAGAGCCAGTCGCTGCTGATGGAGATGCAGGCCTGCCGCTCGCCGGAGTTCATCACCTGGCTGGCGCCGATGGTGCGCGAGACCTTCGGCGGGGAGGGGCCGGCCTGGGAGGCCGGCAATCTGCGCCGGCTCTACAGCCGGGTCGAGCGCGGCTTCATCCGCGTCAATGCCGACGAAGTCACCTATCCGGCGC
Source organism: Azospirillum humicireducens (assembly GCF_001639105.2). NCBI lineage: Bacteria > Pseudomonadati > Pseudomonadota > Alphaproteobacteria > Rhodospirillales > Azospirillaceae > Azospirillum > Azospirillum humicireducens. The sequence goes on along the minus strand of NZ_CP015285.1, from coordinate 1,347,754 downwards.
ATATCATCCTGCGCTACCGGCTGGAGAAGGCGCTGATCGCCGGCGACCTGACCTTGCCGGACCTGCCGGGAGCCTGGAACGACGGCATGGCGGAGCTGGTGGGCGTGGTGCCGCCGAACGACAAGCTCGGCTGCCTGCAGGACATCCATTGGCCGGGCGGCGGCTGGGGCTATTTCCCGAGCTACACCCTCGGCGCCATGACCGCGGCCCAACTCTTCGATGCCGCGCGTACGGCCGATCCGGAGATCGTCCCGGCACTGTCGCGCGGCGAGTTTGCGCCGCTGGTGGCTTGGCTGCGGGTGAATGTGCACGAAACCGGCTGTTTCCATGCCTCTGGGGATGAGTTGCTGACGGCGGCTACCGGCCGTCCGCTCGATGCGTCGGTGTTCAAACGGCATCTGGAGCGGCGCTATCTCTGATCCCGTGACCGCGGCCGGCCCCTTGACGATGGGGCCGGTCCGGAAGCCGGTTGCTAAACCGCGATCTGCGTGACCATCGGCGTGTTCACCCCGGCGTCCGCACGGCGATAGGCTTCGATGGCATCGGACCAGGGTTCGATGGTCAGTCCACTGCCCATGGCCTCCTGGTGGATGCTCTGGGCGACATAGCCTGCGTTGGGAACAGCCGTCATCGGAACGGGACCGCCGCTGACCGGGCTCTGGTCGTCGGCGGTGGAACCGATGGTGAAGCCGCCGGCCGACCCGCCGGCGCCTCGCGAGCGCCCGGTCGTCGAGTCGGCATCCGCACGGCCGCTTCCCTGCAGCGCATCCCCGGTTGCCTCGGTCCCCTCCCTGTTCCGCTTGCGCTCGTCCTCGCCGGGAATCCGGCGGATCGGCTGAACGGCAGCGGCATCGCTGGCCAGCATCTGACGCAGCTTCGCAACTCCCGAGGTGGGCATCGTGCCGGTCGGTGCGGGCAGGGCGGCCAGTCCGGACAAGGGGTGCAAACCTCAGGGTGGCGGGAGGGTGAAAGCAGGCATGGTCACGGCGGTCGTGAGGCCATTTCGATCTTGCACAAACCACACGGGATTCGAAACAGGATAGCAGAGCAAAAGTTCCGAAATGCTTAAACTGTCCATTAAATGTTCTCGGGTTGCGACACCCTGACATCGACGAAGGCTCGGCAGGATCGGAACCGCCTGTTACAGTGGTTCGTTCGATCTCGGACCCGCGTAACGATGGATGGCGCGCCGACCTTGCCAGCCCAGATCCCCGATCTTCCGACGAACCTTTCCGTCACGGCCGGAACCTCCGGGACGGGGACTGCCATCGGCGACGACCTTTCGGCGCTGGCGCTGGAGCAGATGGATCAGGGTGTGATCCTGGTCGATGCCGACCTGACCGTGAAGGTGATCAACGGTCCGCTTTATGAGTTGTTCGGCTTGCCACGGGGATTTATGCCGGGGGCCGATTATGCCCAAATCATCCATTTCCTGGCCCGCAGCGGCGAATACGGTCCGGGGGATCCCGACGCCATCGCCGCCCGCCATCTGGAGCGGGCGATGCGCGCCGACCCGCCGTCATACGAGCATTGCCGACCGGACGGGCGGGTGTTGGAAGTTCGCACGCGGCGCACCAGCGGCGGGGGCTTCATCCGCACCTACACCGACGTCACCGAGCGGCGCCGGGCGGAGGACGATCTTACCAAACAGCGGCACCTGCTTCGCCTGACCCTGGAAAATATGGGGCAGGGCATCGTCCTGCTGGACCGCGACCTGCGTTACATCGCCTGGAACGGACTTGCGCTCGACATATTGGGTGTGTCGGAGGAGGTCATGCGCGGCAGGCCGCGTCTGCAGGATGTCGTGCGTCACCAGATCGCCAGCCGGCTGGTGGAAATGCCGGCCGGCTCCCCCGATTTCGGCGACGATCTCGACGCCAAGACGGCCTATCTGATGGATCGGATCGGCCGGCCGACGGGCGAGTTCGTCTATGCCCGCCCCCAGGGCGATGGCCGCTATGTCGAGGTGCGGGTGGTTCCGCTTCCCGATGGCGGACAGGTTCGCACCTTCACCGACATCACCGGCCGTGTCATCGCCGACGAGGCCGTGCGTCAGAGCCGGGAGATCCTGACCGGTGTCATCGACGCCATTCCCGCGCTGATCGACGTCAAGGATCGTGACGGCACGGTGCGCCTGACCAACCGCTTTTACCGTGAGACCTATGGACCGGACGAAATCCCTCCTTCCGGTCCGCCTGCCGACCGCGCCGCGGCACTGGACCGGCTGGTGGTGGAGAGCGGTCAGGGCGTGCCGTTTCACGAGGACCGTGCGCCCGATGGCGACGGCGCGATGCGCGACTGGCTGACCACCAAGATGCCGCTGACCGACCAGGGCGGCAAGGTGACCCACATCGTTACCGTGGCGCTGGACATCACCGCCCGCAAGCGCGCCGAGGCCGAATTGCGCGATGCCCAGGCCAGCCTGATCCAGGCGGAAAAGTTGGCATCCCTGGCGCAGCTCGTCGCCGGCGTGGCGCATGAAGTGAACACGCCGATCGGCGTTACCCTGACCGCCATCTCCCACCTTGGCGAAGAGGTCGGCCGCATCCGCTCCCTGTTCGAGGACAATCGCATCCGCCGCAGCGATTTCCAGGAATTCCTGGACGTTGCATGGGAAACGACGCGGATGATCCTGTCCAACGTGGAGCGCGCCACCGGCCTGATCCAGAGCTTCAAGCAGGTCGCCTCCGACCAGGCGAGCGGCGAACGCCGCCCCTTCGATCTCGCCGCCTATGTGGACGAGGTGATGCTGAGTCTGCGGCCCCGCCTGCGCCGCACCCGTGTCACCGTGGAACTGGACATTCCCGCCGGCCTGATCGTCGACGGCTATCCCGGCGCCTTCGCGCAGGTGCTGTCGAACCTGATCATCAACGCCCTGGTCCACGCCTATGACGAGGGCGAGACGGGCCGCATCCTGCTGTCTGCCCGTCAGCAGCCGGCCGGTTGGATCGTGATGCGCTATGCCGACGACGGCAAGGGCATCCCCGCCGACATCCGCCCCCGCATCTTCGAGCCCTTCTTCACCACCAAGCGCGGTCTGGGCGCCAGCGGGCTGGGCCTGAGCATCTGCGCCAACATCATGACCGGCACCATGCGCGGCAGCATCGCGCTGGAGGATGGCGGGGGGAAGGGGACGCGGTTCGTGCTGCGTTTTCCGATCGCGTAGCGGGAACGGTCGGGCAGGGAAGCGGCCAGGCAACCCACCCGATCATGACCGCTGACGGTGGCGCCGGGTCTGCGAACCTCCGCTGCGGCGTCTCCGCTGGAATCTGACAGCAAATCGCCTGTAACCCGTCGATTCCTTGCGAATTCGCAATGCCACCCATCCAGGCAATCATTAGGCTGTGCTCATAAACAAGACCGCCGCCGCGCATCGCGGCATGGGAATGGAGCACTCGCCATGGCGACCCACACCGACCTGAACGCCCCCGTCTATGAGAAGTTCAACCCCGGCATCTTTCTTCTCGGGCTGCTCGCGGCGGCGGCGATGCTGCTGATCCTGCCGATCGGCTTCATCTTCCATCCGAGCATCATCCTCTATGCGGCCCTGCTCGGCACCGCGCTGTATTTCGTGGCGATCTGGAAGATGACGGCCGGAGCCAAGTAGCTCTGAAAAGGGCTGATCCGAGGAACGAAAAGGCGCCCTCCCCGGCATGAGCGGGGAGGGCGCCTTCGCGTCATCTCACATCGCTGGACATCCGACGGAGCATTCACTCCGCCGCCAGCGGCTGCGGGGCGGCGACCGGGGCGCGGTAGGCTTCCAGCAGCTTGGTCTCCTTCGCCTTCGCCATCGACACGTTGCGGGCCTTCACCGGGCCGTAGCCGCGCATCTCCATCGGCAGCCTGGCGATCTCCACCGCCAGATCCAGCTTCTCACGGGTCAGGCCGTGCAGGACCTCCCCCATCACTGCCTCATACTCGGCGATCAGCTGTCGCTCCTGGCGGCGCTCGGCCGTGCGGCCGAACGGGTCGAGCCGGGTGCCGCGCAGGCGCTTGCCCTTGGCGAGCAGGCGCAGCACCGGCAGCATCCACGGGCCGAAGGTCTTCTTCTTCGGTTCTCCACCGTCCTCACCGGTTTCGCCCATCACCGGCGGGGCCATGTGGAAGGTCAGCTTCCAGTCGCCTTCGAACATGCGCGCCACAGACTCGACGAAGCCGCTGTCGGTGTAGAGGCGCGCCACCTCATACTCGTCCTTGTAGGCCATCAGCTTGAAGTGGGAACGGGCGACCGCTTCGGTCAGCAGGGTGGAGCCTGGAACCTTCTGCTGCTCGATCCGGCGGGTCCAATCGACCAGCGCATGATAGCGGGCGGCATAGGCGGCGTCCTGATAATCGACCAGGAAGCGGTGACGGCGCTCGATCACCTCCTCCAGGCTGCCGGATTGGCGGCGCTGGTCGAGCAGAAGCGACGGGGCGGTCTGCGCCACCTCCTGCGGCTTTGCGGCGGCCTCGACCGACGCCAGATCGACGGCGGCGCGGCGACCCCAGCGGAAGGCGTCGAGGTTCAGCGTCACCGACACGCCGTTCAGCTCGATGGCCTTCAGGATCGACTCCTCGCTCAACGGGATCAGGCCCTTCTGCCACGCATAGCCCATCAGGAACGGGTTGGCATAGATGCTGTCTCCCAGCAGCGCGGTGGCGAGCTTCGTCGCGTCGAAGGCATCGACATTGGCGTCGCCGCAGGCCTTTCGGATGTCGCCGACCAGATCGCGCACCGGGATCACCATGTCCGGCTTCTTGATGAAGTCGGCGGTGATGCTGTCATGGGTGTTGATGACGGCGCGGGTGCGGCCGGCCGTCATCTTCGATAGTCCGTCGCCCGCGGCTGCGACGATCAGGTCGCAGCCCAGCACCGCGTTTGCTCCGCCGGCGGCGATGCGGACGGAATGGATGTCCTCCGGCGTGTTGGCGATGCGGATGTGGCTGGTGACCGCACCGCCCTTCTGCGCCAGCCCGGTCATGTCGAGAACGCCGACGCCCTTGCCCTCGATATGGGCGGCCATCCCCAGCAGCGCGCCGATGGTGACGACGCCGGTGCCGCCGACGCCGGTGACGTAGAGGCCCCAGGTCTTGTCGATGGTGGGGAGGGCAGGGGCGGGAAGGGTGCCGGTATCGGCGGACTTGGCCGCGGCCGGCTTCGGCTTGCGCAACTGCCCGCCTTCCACCGTCACGAAGCTGGGGCAGAAGCCCTTGGTGCAGGAATAGTCCTTGTTGCAGCTGGACTGGTCGATCTGCCGCTTGCGGCCGAACTCTGTCTCCTGTGGGATCACCGACACGCAGGACGACTTGGCGGAACAGTCGCCGCAGCCCTCGCAGACCAGCTCGTTGATGACCACGCGCTTGGCCGGGTCCACCATCTTACCGCGCTTGCGCCGGCGGCGCTTCTCGGTGGCGCAGGTCTGGTCATAGATCAGCACGCTGACGCCGGGGACCTCGCGCATCTCCTTCTGCACGCGGTCGAGGTCGTCGCGGTGCTCCACATTGGCATATTGCGGCAGGCCGTTGCCGATGCCGTACTTCTCCGGCTCGTCGGAGACGACGGTGATGCGCTGCACGCCCTCGGCCCGCAGGACGTTGGCAATGGACTGCACCGTCAGCGTGCCGTCGAAGGGCTGGCCGCCGGTCATGGCGACCGCGTCGTTGAACAGGATCTTGTAGGTGATGTTGACCTTGGCGGCGATGGCCTGACGGATCGCCAGCACACCGGAATGGAAATAGGTGCCGTCACCCAGATTGGCGAAGATGTGCTTTTCCTCGGTGAAGGCGGCTTGGCCGACCCACGGCACGCCCTCGCCGCCCATCTGGGTGAAGGTATCGGTCGAACGGTCCAGCCACGTCGCCATATAGTGACAGCCGATGCCGCCCAGCGCACGGCTGCCTTCCGGCACGACGGTCGAGGTGTTGTGCGGGCAGCCGGAGCAGAAGGTCGGCTTGCGCACCACGCGCGCCACATGGGCCTTCTGCTTCTCCTGCGCGTCGAGGAAGGCGATGCGGCGGGCGAGAGTCTCGTTGTCGACAAAGCGCTGCAGCCGGCGGCCGATCACCACCGCGATCTGGGCGGGGGACAGTTCGCCTGCGCTCGGCAGGATCCACTCGCCCTCCTCGTCGAACTTGCCGACCACCTTCGGGCGGACGTCGGGGTTCCAGTTGTACAGCTGTTCCTTCAGCTGGTTCTCGATGACCGCGCGCTTCTCCTCCACCACGATGATCTCTTCCAGACCCTCGGCGAAGTGGCGGACACCGTCGCGCTCCAGCGGCCAGGGCATGCCGACCTTGTAGACGGTGATGCCCCAGTCCGCCGCCATCTCCTCGGTGATGCCCAGTTCGTCGAAGGCCTGACGGACGTCGAGGTAGCTCTTGCCGGTGGTGACGATGCCGAAGCGCGGGCGGGGGCTTTCCATCACCACCCGGTCCAGCTTGTTGGCACGCGCGAACGCCAGGGCGGCGTACAGCTTGTGCTTCATCAGCCGGTATTCCTGCTCCAGCGGCGGGTCGGGCCACCGGATGTTCAGCCCGCCTGGCGGCAGCGCGAAATCGCCGGGGATGACGGGGGAGACGCGGTGCGGGTCGATGTAAACCGATGCCGAGGTGTCCACCGTCTCCGCAATCGTCTTCATCGCGATCCAGCAGCCGGAATAGCGGCTCATCTGCCAGCCGATCAGGCCGTAATCCAGGATCTCCTGCACCCCCGACGGGTTCAGCACCGGGATCATGGAGTGCATGTAGGCGTGTTCGGACTGGTGCGGGAAGGTGGAGGATTTGGAATTGTGGTCGTCGCCGGTCAGAACCAGCACACCGCCGTGGCGGGACGTGCCGGCCGCGTTGGCATGCTTGAACACGTCGCCGGACCGGTCGACGCCCGGCCCCTTGCCGTACCACATGGCGAAGACGCCGTCATACTTGGCGCCCTTGAACATGCCGACCTGCTGGCTGCCCCAGACGGCGGTGGCGCCCAGCTCCTCGTTCACGCCGGGCTGGAATTGGATGTGGTTCTTTTCCAGGAATTTGCGGGCATTCCACAGATTCTGGTCGAAGCCGCCCAGCGGCGACCCGCGATAGCCCGAAATGAAGCAGCCGGTGTTCAGCCCGGCGGCGAGGTCGCGCTGGCGCTGCATCATCGGCAGGCGGACCAGCGCCTGCGTACCGGTGAGGTACACGCGCCCCTGCTCAAGCGCGTATTTGTCTTCGAGAGACACTGTTGCAAGCGCCATTCTTCATTCCCTCCCATCGGTCGGCAGCCTGGCAAACTCCATGACGGAGTGCTGGGGCGTCGATTTGTTCGCTGGGCAAAAAGGTAATGAAGGCTGTCTTATATCGCAACGGATGCCGGCTGACGCCTTGCAAAAAGCAAGGAATGTCGCGGCAACCGGCGGTATTCCGTAACGGAGCGTATGGAAAGTCCTGACTTGTGGAATTTCCTGCACCGAACACCCTCTCGCCCAGATCCTCTCCAGACGATATGGGGACGGACTCAGCGTCCGGTCAGGGGGATTTGCCCGGAGGCACCGGGCTGCCGTTTTCCGGCCAGTTGCCGAAGTCGGTCTGGCCGCGGGCGGCCAGGGTGCGGACGCTGGCGCGCAGCGTGCGGATCAGGCACAGCGCCACCGCCATCGACTGGGAACCGCCGTCCGAACCAACCAGCCAGCGCAATGCCGCGGCATGGGCCTGAAGGGCATCGGCATACCCCTCCACATCGGGCTCCACCCAGGTGATGCAGGTGGACAGCGACGCAACAATCGACGACACGGCGGAATCGCCGGCAGCGGCCATCTGCAGGTCGGACAGCGCGTGGCGCAGACGGCTGCCGATGGGGTCGGGGCGGTCGATCGCCGCCTCCAGCTTGTCGATCGCCAGCATCAGCCGGACCCGCCTGGGATCGTTGCTGCGCAGCGTCGCGGCACCGGCGTCCGGCGGGATGGTCGCAGGGGGCAGGCTCGAAGAGGGCGGGGGCAGTTGCACCGCCCGTCCCGCGTCCGGACGCAAAGCGGGGGGATGGGGAGAGGAGGGACCGGAGCCGTCGGTGCGGCCGTCGCTGCGCGTTACCCCTCCCCCCGTGCCGGTGCTGTTGGTGCGGGGTGCCGTTTCGCGGCGGTTCAGCACCGCGTCGATCCGGCGGGCCAGCGTGGCGGCGGGCACCGGCTTCGCCAGGACGGAATCCGCGCCGGCATCCCAGGCGCTGCGAACGGTTGCGAGGTCGGCATTCGCGGTCAGCACGATGATCGGCATCGCGGGGCGCATGCTGTTCGCGGATTGGCGAACCCACTGGATCAGTTGGGCGCCGCCCACGGGTTCCATGACCCAGTCCGTCACCATCAGGTCGAAGACCTCGCGGCGCAGCGCGTCCTTGGCTTCCTGGCCGTTGGCGACCGCTGAGATCTGGCCCACTCCCCAAAGACCCAGCATGTCCTTCAACGCCCGCTGCAGCAGCGGGTTGTCGTCGACGATCAGGATCTTGACGGGAGAGGCGGGGCGCTTCGTCATGGAGCGGTTCCGATGATGCGGCTGTCTCTTCCCCATATCCGCCTCGTATCGCGGCTTTGCATGGAGGGGGATGGGTAGCCGACCAATGAGACATCGTTTGCACCCTTCGGCAGGCGGGATTATCCCTGCCGCTGTTCGAAAGGGTTGGAGAGCATGGCAGGCACCTCTTTCGATGACATCGAGGACGCTGCGCCCATTATATGAGAATATCCTGATGGGAGTGGACGGGTCGCGGGACGGCTTCTATGATCCTGGTCCCGGTCGTTTGTGAAAGGGCGATGAGATGGACGGCGGATGCTGTGGCGGTTCCTGTGGCGGCGGCGGATCCCGCCGGCCGGCGGGCGGCTCGGGCGACCTGAAGCACACCATGCGGATATCGATGGTGGTGAATGGGCTGCTCGCCGCACTTCTGCTCGCCGCCGCCGATGCGACGCAGGCGGTTTCCCTGTGGGCGGCCGGGCTGCTGGTGCTGAACCATGCGGCGTCCAATGGCGTTGCGCTGGCGGGCATGGGACAGGCACCCGAATGGCGTGTGCGTCTGTCGGCCGTGCAGGGGGTGGCGCTGGCCGTTGCGGCCGTGGTCCTGGTGGTGGCGGCTGGACGCAGCATCGCCGGCATGGCGTTTCCCGACGTTCCGCTCGCCAGCCTTGCGTTGCTGTTCGCAATCGGCGTGACGGTGGTGGCCTCGACCCTGCTGTTCGCCGGACGGCGCGGTACGCTGACTCCGCGGGCGATCTGGCTGTGCTCCCGCAAGAATGTGTTGCCTCTGGGCGCCGGTCTGGCGGGATTGGCCGCGAGCTGGCTGCTGCTGGACGGCGCGCCCGACGCGTTGGTCGGCGCAGGGGTGGCGGCGATTCTGCTGCCGGCGGCTTTCGGGCTGATGCGCGGCGGGATGGCTGATGAGGGGATGAAACAGCCGTAAGGGCTTCCCCGTTCCCGCCCCCGGACAAGCGGGGGAGGGACGGGGAAGAGGCGCGGGGATTGACCGCTCAAGACCGCTGCCGCAACCGCTCCAACAATGCCTTGGTGGCGAAGCCGTCGGGAATTTCCCCGATAGACGCCTGGAAGCGGCGCACCGCGTTGCGCGTGTTCGCGCCGACAATGCCGTCTGCCGCCCCCGGCTCCATGCCCAACGACGCCAGACGCTGCTGCAGGTCGATGCGCTCGTCGCGGCTCAACGCCTGTTCTTCGCGCGGCCAGCCGCCCTGGACGCCCGGCTTGCCGGTCATGCGGTCCGCCAGCAGGGCGACGGCCAGCGAGTAGCTGGTGGACGGATTGTAGCGCATGATCGCGCGGAAATTGTCGCGCACCAGGAAAGCCGGACCGCGATGGCCGGCAAGCACCAGGATCGCCGCCGGGGCGTCGCCGGCAAGGTCGCCGCCATCCAGCGGATGCACACCCAGCCGGCGCCATTCCGACAGCGGCTTGGTGATGCTCAACTCCGCCTGGTCGTAGGGGAATCCATCCGGAAGCCGGACCTCCTGGCCCCAGGGCTCGCCCTGCTTCCAACCGTTGGCGAGAACGAACTTGGCGGTGGAGGCCAGCACGTCCGGCATGCTGCCCCAGATGTCACGGTGGCCGTCGCCGTCCTCGTCCACCGCGTTGCGCAGGAAGACCGTCGGCATGAACTGGGTCTGGCCCATGGCTCCGGCCCAGGAGCCGGTCATGCGCTCCGGCGCGATGTCGCCCGAATCGAGAATGCGCAGCGCCGCCAGCAGTTCCGAGCGGAAATAGGCGGCGCGGCGGCCCTCGAAAGCCAGCGTCGTCAGCGCGTCGATGACCGGGAAGTTGCCGGTCGATTTGCCGAAGTCGGACTCCACCCCCCAGAAGGCGACCAGGATCTCTCCCGGAACGCCGGTGCGGCGGGTGATGCGGGACAGCAACGCCGCTTGCTCCTGCAGCTTGCGCCGGCCGTCCTGGACGCGCTTTTCGTTCACGGCGCTGTCCAAATACTGCCACACTTGCCGGGTGAACTCGGGCTGGGACGAATCGAGTTCAACGACGCGGTCGGACAGCTTCACACGCTGGAAGGCGCGGTCGAAGGTCTGCGGACGGATGCCCTGGGACAGTGCTTCGGCACGCAGTGCCGCCAGCCATTCGGGGAAGGGAACGGACTGCCGGACGGCGGCCTGCGATTGGGCGGCGGACGGTGCCGCGGCGCCGGAGGTGGCGCTCGCGCCGCCTGCCACGGGGGCGGTGACGCCTGTGCTTTGGCAGCCGGCCATCAGCAGGGTGGCGAGAAGGAGGCGGGCGGGATGACGGAACGGAAGTCGCATGCGCTCGACCGTGATCGGAAGGGAAAGGCGGAGCGTGACCCTAGGACGCCCGGACCCGCCGCTCAACCGCCAATTCGCCGTCACCGGTGCCGATGCCGCGCATTGCATTGCTGGTGGCCCCAGGTGCGCTTGCATGGGGAGTGGCGCGGTCCATATCTCCTTTCGTACTCACAACTTCGCGGCCATCGTCCGGCGGGTCTTCGTCCTTCGGGGCCGCTTTCCCGCTGGGAAACAGGAGCCGGAGCCCAGGCCGGAACCCGCCTCGATCGACCGCGTTGACCAGCTGCCGCTTCGATGAAGGGGCCGCCTTCTGCCACGGAACGCCAAAGGTGCCGACGCCATGAAAATCGTGATCTTCGGCTTGACCAACGGGTATCGCCACGATGGCGGCAACATGGTGCGCTGGCGGGCGCTGATCCAGGCGCTGGCGATCCGCGGCCATCGCGTGGTTGCGGTCGAACGCGCCGGTCCCGACGCGGCTGCGCCCTGGACCATTCCCGGAGGCGAGGTGATTTCCTACGCCGATTGGGATGCAGTGGCGGTGAATGCGGCGGCCCAGGCCGACGATGCCGGCGTGACGCTGGTTGTGGCGCACGGCCCGGATGCCCGCGCCGCCGCCAATCTTGCCCGCAACTCGAAGGCCGTGCGCCGCGTGCTCTACGATCCGGAGGCGCCGGTAAGCCTCACCGCGTTGGAGGCGGGGGAGGCGGTGGACCATCTGCCGGCCGATGGGCTGGGCGGCTTCGACATGGTGCTCGCCTCCTGCGGCGGGCCGGCGCTGGAGCGTTACCGGGCCAAGGCAGGGGCGGAGGCGGTGGCGCCGCTCTATCCCTGGATCGTGCCGGAGTCGGACAAGCCCGGCGCCTTCAGGCGGGAGTATCTGGGCGACCTCTGTTGCATCGTTGCCGGCTCAGAAGGCATCCGTGAGGGGGTGGGCCGCTTCTTCATCGATCCGGCGCAGCGGCTGACCCGGCGGCGCTTCGTGCTGGTCGGCACCGACCTGCCGGACGGGGTTCCGCGCGCTTCCAACATCCTGACCTTTCCGGATCTCGCCCCGGCGGAGCATGCCGATGTTCTGGCCTCCGCCAGTCTGGCGCTGACGCTGGCGCGCGACGACGAACGCAAGATCGGTTGGTGCCCGTCCAACCGGCTGTTCCTGGCCGCCGCCTGCGGTGCCGCCATCGTCGCCGACCACTGGGAAGGGCTGGACAGCTTCTTCGAGCCCGGCCGGGAGATCCTGGTCGCGGCGCAAACCGATGATGTGACCACCGCGATGATGCTGCCGCGCAATCACCTGACCGACCTGGGCCGGCGGGCGCGCAAGCGGGTGCTGTCCGAACACAGCGCCGAGCGGCGTGTGCAGGAACTGCGCAGCATCCTGGACCTGAAGGGCGGTGGCGACGACTGACCTGACGGGACGCACAGACCGGCACTGCAGTCACGGGGATGCGGAAAAACGGGGGGCGGGCTATGGTCCGCTCCCTTTCGTTTTCATCGATCGTCCCAACCGGAGACCCCGCCGCCGATGCCGACCGTCACCATCCGCCCCGCCGTCGAGGCCGATTGCGCCACCATCCTGCGTTTCGTCCGCGAACTGGCCGAATTCGAGAACGAGCCCGATGCGGTCAAGGCCACTGAGGAGGATTTCCGCCGTGACGGCTGGGGAGAGCATCCGGTGTTCGAGGCGCTGATCGCCGAACTGGACGGCTCGCCGGTCGGATTCGTCCTGACCTTCCGCAATTTCTCCACCTGGGAAGGGCGCCCCGGCCTGTATGTCGAGGATCTCTACGTCGCGCCGGATGCCCGCCGCTATGGCGTCGGCCGCAAGCTGTTGGCAGCGGTGGCTCAGCTTGCGGTTGAGCGGGGGTGCCGCCGTGTGGATCTGAGTGTCCTGGACTGGAACCCGGCTCGCGCATTCTACGACCGGGTGGGCTTCCGTCAGATGGAGGAATGGCTTCCCTACCGGCTGACCGGCGACGCGCTGTCGGCGTTGGCGGCGGAAGGGAACACCGGGGCCTGACCGTTCAAACCGGAGGGGCGTCCGAAATGACCGGGATCAGACGGCGCGGTTCAACGCGGACACGCCGATGATCTCGGCATAGTCTGCGCGTTCGTTGCGCAGGCTGGACAGAAGATCAACCAGGCTGTCGCGGACGAAGGTATCGTCCTGTTCCACGATGGTGTCTTGGGTCAACCGAATGAACTGGTCGAGAAGCGCAATATGAACCGCGGATGATGCGTTGATCTTCTTCGAGTTGACGGCGCTGATCATGTAAATCTCCCTTGGCCTGAGCGTTCCCGATGGGTTTATCAAGCCATCGAGCCGGTTAAGGACTTACTAACAGGACTATGCAGCAGGTCGTATCTTCGGTGGTACTTCCGATCTTTGGCAAGGGTGCTATGACCACTCCAAAGGAGTACCTCACTGGGCTGGATGGAACACCCAATTCCTGCCGCTTTCGATCCCTGTCCGATGCCCCCCGTCGCGTCTGGTGTTCCATGAACAACACGCAACGCAATGTCCGGTTTCGCAGAGCGGTCTGGGAATAAGGGGGATGGACTATCAAAGGGTGCATTCTCTGCAACCCATTGGATAGGCGCCCCCCTGAGAATGCCTATGCTTCTGTGGTACAAGCCGGTACAGGCAGGTCATGCCTGCGGTATGGCCGAACTCGCTGCGCCATCATCAAGACTGCGGAAAAAGGCAATTCGCAGCCCGATCGATGGGCAGGCAGGCTCCTGTCTTCAGTGGAGGCATGATTGGGTTGTGACGCTGACGTCAGGCGGCGCGGCGGGCATCCATCCGGTCGCGGGCGTCGGCGCGCTCCAACGCGCGGGCGACAAGGTCGTCGAACAAGCCGCCGATGGGCACCTGGAACACCGTCGGGCGGCTGGCGAGCATCGGGCCTTCCATCAGCATGGAGCCCTCCTCCACCGGGCCGAGAACGCGCCAGCCGCGGCTCTTCATTTCCGCAACGCGTGTCCGGGCAATGAACGCGCGGACATGGTCCGGTGCATGATCGTCCATTCCGTCCCCCATTCGCTTTGGCGGCCCGCTTAACGCCGGCCCATCGGTTCACCGGGAAAGCGTACGGAAGAAAATCGAACACAACAAGAACAAATTCGACGAAAGAGTGAGGATTTTCACCGAGTCGCTCCCGCTCATGCTTGCTATGCCCTTGGCGTCCCTTGCCGCCGGGGCCGTCACCCCAAAGATCAGGCGGGGCGGCGGCGATTGCAACCCGCCCCACCCGTGACCAAAAGCGGCGATCAGGAAAGGTTCAGCCATGAGTGGCGTCCGCACCGAAACCGACAGCTTCGGCCCAATCGAAGTTCCGGCCGACCGTTACTGGGGCGCGCAGACCCAGCGCTCCCTGCAGAATTTCCGCATCGGCGGGGAGCGCATGCCAGCCCCTCTGGTTCGTGCACTGGGGATCCAGAAGCGCGCCGCGGCGGCGGCCAACATGAAGCTGGGCGTTCTCGACCCGAAGCTCGGCGCGGCCATCATGGCCGCGGCGGACGAGGTGGTCGACGGCCGGCTGGCCGATCACTTCCCGCTTGTGGTCTGGCAGACCGGCTCCGGCACCCAGACCAACATGAATGCCAACGAGGTGATCGCCAACCGGGCCATCGAGCAGCTTGGCGGCACCATGGGGTCGAAGACGCCGATCCACCCCAACGACCATGTCAACATGGGACAGTCGTCGAACGACAGCTTCCCCACCGCCATGCACATCGCGGCGGCCGACGAGATCGTCCGCAGCCTGATCCCGGCGCTGGAGCATCTGCGCACCGCACTGGACGCCAAGGCCGACGCCTTCCGGGACATCGTCAAGATCGGCCGCACCCATCTGCAGGACGCGACGCCGCTGACGCTGGGGCAGGAATTCTCCGGCTATGCGGCGCAGGTGTCCTACGGCATCGGCCGGGTGAAGGGAGCGCTGCCGCAGCTCTACCGGCTGGCCCAGGGCGGCACGGCGGTCGGCACCGGGCTGAACGCAAAGCCGGGCTTCGCCGAAGCCTTCGCCGAGGAGGTGGCGGCCTTCACCGGCCTTCCCTTCGTCACGGCGGAAAACAAGTTCGAGGCGCTGGCGACCCATGACTCGCTGGTCGATGTCCACGGCCATCTCAACACGCTGGCGGTGTCGCTGATGAAGATCGCCAACGACATCCGGCTTCTGGGCTCCGGTCCAAGGTCGGGCATCGGCGAGCTGTCGCTGCCGGAGAACGAGCCCGGCTCCTCCATCATGCCCGGCAAGGTCAACCCGACACAGTCGGAGGCGATGACCATGGTCTGTGCCCAGGTGATGGGCAACCACACCACCGTCACCGTGGCCGGCGCCACCGGCCATTTCGAATTGAACGTGTTCAAGCCGGTCATCGCCTACAACGTGCTGCAATCCATCCGCCTGCTGACCGACGCGGCGATGAGCTTCACCGACAATTGCGTCGTGGGCATCGAAGCCAACCGCGACCGCATCGCCCGGCTGGTGTCCGACAGCCTGATGCTGGTGACGGCGCTGAACCCGCATATCGGCTATGACAATGCAGCGAAGATCGCCAAGAAGGCCCACAAGGAAGGGACAAGCCTAAAGGAGGCCGGGCGGGAACTCGGACTCCTGACGGATGAGCAATTCGATCAATGGGTTCGCCCCGAACGGATGGTTGGTCCCGGCTAAGCTTGGGGTTAGGGTGGGGGTGTCCATCCCGGCCGATCCGGCCTTCCTCTGACCACCCCCATCCTGCAAACCGATGCGTGCGTGACCATGAAGAAGCGTTCGGTCCTGATTGCCGGCCACCCCACCAGCGTTTCCCTTGAAGAAGAGTTCTGGGATGCCCTGAAAACGGTGGCCCAAGGGCGTGGCCTGTCCGTGAACGCCCTGATCGAGGAGATCGACCAGACGCGCACCGGCAACCTGTCCAGCGCCATCCGCGTCCATGTGCTGAAGGCGGTACAGGGCCGCGGACCGGCGGAAGGATGATGCGGACAGCCTCAGTCCCGGCATCCGCCAATGGACACCCGCGTGCGGCGGGCGTAAACGGTGCGGGCTTGCCGCCACCTGACGCGATTACCCATCATGCCGCCCGATGCCACCACCCTCGACATCATCGCCTTCGTCTGGTTCGTCGGTTCCTGGGTCGGCTTCACCGTCATCCAGGACCATCTGCTGTCCGGCCGCAATATGGTCAACCAGCATCTGAAGATCGTACGCCGATACTGGATCGACCGGATGCTGGAACGCGAGAACCGCATCATGGATTCGCAGCTGGTCGGCCACACCATGCACAGCTGCACCTTCTTCGCCTCCACCAACATGCTGGTGCTGGCCGGCCTGATCGGTTCCTTCGGCGCGGCGGAGCGGGCGCAGGAACTGGTGTCGAACCTGTCCTTCACGGTAAAGACCTCGCACCAGCTGTTCGAGATCAAGATGCTGCTGATGGTGGTGATCTTCACCTTCGGCTTCTTCAAGTTCACCTGGGCACTGCGCCAGTATAACTACTGCTGTGCTTTGATCGGCTCGGCGCCCATGCCGCCGGTACGCCCCGAGGACCGCAAGGTCATTGCCGAGACCATTGGCGAGGCGTTGACTCTCGCCATCACCGCGCTGAACGGCGGCATGCGCTCCTACTATTTCGCGCTGGCGGCGCTCGCCTGGATCATCGGACCGATTCCCCTGATCGCGGCCAGCAGTGGCGTCATTTTGGTTCTTACCCGCCGTCAGGCATTTTCCGCCACCGAGAAGGTGATCCGCATTCAGACGGATTGGCTGAAGAAAAGCGATTCAACCAAATGAAAATAACAAATAAAAAGCCACACGATTTTGACGATGTGCGACCAAATATCCTCTACCTGACCGCGAGTTGCGGTGATTAATGTTGCCGGCATGTGATGGACCGCACCGCGAATGTCAAAATGGGTGCAGAGAAAAAGAGGGCGACGATGGACTCCAATACCGCATTGAGCATCATGGAATCGTTGGATCAGGCGGAGGATCTGCTGCGCCGCATGCGGCTGCGCGATGGCCATGCCGGCAGCGATGTGCGTGCTCGCAACCGGGAACTGTTGGACGCCGCCCGCCGCCGTCTCGATCAGGTTCACAGCATTCCGGGAATGGACGCCCTCGAGGGCAGCGCCTGCTTCCGCGTTCCGCTCCCGGCGTGAGAGCGGGGCGCCGCCTCTAGGCCGGGGACAGCGCCCAGCGCAGGGTGAAGACCGTGCCCGTCTTCCGTTCGATGTCGAACACGGCGCCCGCCTGTCCCGCCAGCTATCCATTCGCTGCGCAGCTCGCCCAGGAATTCGCAAAGCCGACCGACTCGCCCCCCTCGATGCGGTAGGCGAGCTCGTGCGTGCGAGCCACCGCGGTCATCGGGCGCCCGGCTGCGTCGAGATCGCCAGGTAAGGGGGAAACCAAGCGCGGCAGGGTGCAGGCGTGGTCCGGCCTCATCCCTTGAGCAATATCTTGCCGCCGCTGCGTACCTTGGACCAGTCCTTGGCGAAGTAGGAAAAATCGCGCGATGGCCGGCTGAACAGAAATCCTTGTGCCAGCGACACGCCGAGGCCGGTCAGCAGGTTCGCATGGACCGCCTCTTCCACCTGCTCGCCGATCAGCTCCAACCCCAGTTGGCGGCAGACATCCACCATCGAGCGCAGCATCGCCATGTCGCGCGGGCTGTTGACCGCGCCGCGGACGAACTTGCCATCGATCTTGGCATAGTCGGCCTGGATGCCGTAGAGCGACTGGAAGCTCGTCGATCCTGCTCCGACATCGTCCAGGCAAATGCGGAACCCGACCTCGCGCAGCTTCTGCAGCACCTCGTTCAGCTTGGCGATGTCGGTGACGACCACCGTTTCCGTCACCTCGATCAGCAGTTTCGCCGCCAGATCGCCATAGGGGGCGACGACCGACTGGAACTGCTTGAGGAAGATCGGGCTCATCAGCGTCTTGGCCGACAGGTTGATCGCGACGTCCGGCAGCTTGGGCTCCTTGCGGAACTCCCTCAGCGTGTCGAGCACCGTCTGGGTCAGCAGCAGATCGAAATCATAGATCAGTCCGACATCCTCGGCGAAGGTGATGAAGTCGGCCGGCGAGCTCGATCCCTCCACGCGGGTTAGTGCTTCCAGGTGGTGGACGGCGCCGGTGGCGATGTCGACGATGGGCTGGTAGACGACGATGAAATCGCGATTGTCGATGGTGGCGCGCAATTGCCCGATCCGCTCCACCGCTCCCGCCATCAGGCGGTTGGCGCCGTCCTCCAGGCTGGAGATGGTGAATTCGCCGCCTTGGGCTGAGGCGAAGGCCTGCACGGTATAGACCAGGGCGCGGGCGGCGTCGGCGGGGTCCAGCCGGTCGTCGGCCATGTCCAGGGTCCAGGACCGGATGCCGCCGGGCAGGGCGCCGCCCGCCGCCTCGACGATCTGCGCGATGTGCCCCTGCACCTCTTGCCCGTCGATGTCGGCGGCATGGACGATGCCGTAGCGGTCGCCGCCCAACTGGCCTGCGCTGTCCCCATCGGCGGAGATGCCGCGCAGATAGGCGTCGATGCCGTCGCGCACCTCGGCCGCGGCCCCCTCCGGCATGGCGTCGACCATGGCCTGCAACCCTTCGACCAGAAGCAGGGTCAGTCCCTGGTCCACCCCCCTTTCGCGGGCTGCGAGGAGCCGCTCTTCCAGGATGTTGGCGAAACCGGTTTGGTCGAGCAGTTCGCCCTGCACCGCGGACCCGGCGGAGCCGGTTCGCGGCGGAACGGTCAGCAGAATGGTCAGGAACAACGACCCCGGACAGGAATCGAGACGGCAGCCGCCCAGGAGCGCTGGAAACTGCTGCCCATCGAAGGCCTGGAACAATACACGCGATGGCTTGATCCGCGCCTTCTCCCGGATTCGTTCGAACAGGACATGAACGTATTTGCGGTCGCCGGGAGCCACCACATCCATGAGATTGGTGCCCACCAGCCCGCCGACCTCGCCCTTCGTCAGGCGGCAGCGGGCACCGGCGGAAAACAGGATGCCGCCCTGCCCATCCGTCTCGATCAGCAGATCGGCGGCGGCGAAGGCGAAGCCGACGAAGCGGTCACGATCCCGGCTGGACTGAGGCCGACGCGGTCCGAGCGGACCGGCCGCCGGGTTCACGACCGGGCTGATCGCTGTGTTGGAGCGTCCTGCATTGTCCTGCGCCAGGGGCATCGTCATCCGGATGCAAATTGCATCAAAGTTTAGATAGTTTCGATAGGAATATGACTTAGAGTAACCAATGTTGACATCAGTTAAAAGCCCGACCGCAGCCGATAACCGTCATCACACGCGAAACGCGGCATTTTGTGACGTCTCTGCCCTGAACAGGAACCTGTCGGATCGGTCGTTTCGGTTTTTGCTGGATTGGAGTTGTCTCCTGGGAAAACACAGGACAGGCATTTCGACGACCCGGTGAATCCGCGGGTTCGATAATGAGTGGCGGACAATATAAAAAGGCCCCGCCGACCATGGGGTCGCGGGGCCTCTGCATCGGTCCTGCGGAGGAGAAAGTCAGCGGCGCGGGAACAGCCGGTTGACATGGCCCATCTTGCGGCCGGGACGGGCTTCCGCCTTGCCGTAGAGGTGGAGGCGGGCACCGGGCTCCGCCAGAAACTCCGGCCAGCGCAGCACGTCGTCGCCGATCAGGTTGGTCATCTCGGCATCGGCCAGCCGGTCGACCGATCCCAGCGGCAGGCCGCAGACCGCGCGCACCAGCTGCTCGAACTGGCAGGAGGCGCAGGCGTCCATGGTCCAGTGACCGGAATTGTGCGGGCGTGGAGCCATCTCGTTGACCAGGACGGCGCCGTCCGCGGTGACGAACATCTCCACCGCCAGCACACCGACCAGATCCAGAGCTTCGGCGATGCGCCGGGCGATGCGGTCCGCTTCCGCCGCCGTCGCCGCCGACACCTTGTCCGAAGAAGCGGGGGCGATGGTGACGTCGAGGATGCCGTCCTTGTGCCGGTTCTCCACCGCCGGATAGGCGACCATCGTGCCGTCCGCGCCGCGGGCGACGATCACCGACACCTCGCAGGCAAAGGTGACGAAGCCCTCCACGATGCCCTCGACGCCGGGCTTGCCGCCGCCGATGGCGCTCCAGGCCGCTGCCGGATCGCTGCCGGCTTCGAGCCGCGCCTGCCCCTTGCCGTCATAGCCGAGGCGGGTGGATTTCAGGACGCAGCGCGGCCCGATCTCCGCCACCGCTCGGGCGATGTCGTCGGCACCGTTCGCGGCGCGCCAGGGCGCTGTCGCGATGCCCAGCCGGTTGACGAAGCTCTTTTCGGCGATGCGGTCCTGTGCCACCGACAGCACGTTCGGGCCGGGATGCAGGTTGGTGAAGCGGCGCAGATGCTCCGCCGTCGCCACCGGGACATTCTCCCACTCCAGCGTCACCACGTCGACGGAACGGGCGAAGCGTTCCAGCGCGTCCAGGTCGTTCCAATCGGCGACGGTCGCCGCGGCACTGACCTGAGCCGCGGGGCTGTCCGCCGCGTCGGGAGCGTAGACATGGGTCTTGTAGCCCAGTCTGGCGGCGGCCAGCGCCGTCATCCGGCCGAGCTGTCCGGCACCCAGCATACCGATGGTGGAGCCGGGGGCGAGGCGGGGCAGGGTGGCGCCCTTCTGATTGCCGGTCATTGCGGTGCGGCCTTGTTGCTGTCAGGTCGGGTCGTCGATCGGCGCTTCGGCCACAGCCGCTGTCTGGCGTGTGCGCCAGCCATCCAGCGCCGCGGCCACCTGCGGGTCCATCAGTGCGATGACCGAACCGGCAAGCAGCGCGGCGTTGATGGCGCCGGCCTTGCCGATGGCCAAGGTGCCGACCGGGACGCCGCCCGGCATCTGGACGATCGACAGCAGGCTGTCCATCCCCTTCAGCGCGTGGCTTTCGACCGGAACGCCGAAGACCGGCAGCGGCGTCATCGACGCGGCCATGCCCGGCAGGTGGGCGGCTCCGCCGGCACCGGCGATCACCACCTTCAGCCCGCGCGCCTTTGCGGTCGTGGCGTACTCCACCAGCCGATGCGGCGTGCGGTGCGCGGAGACGATGCGGACCTCGTGGGGGATGCCCAGGGCCGCCAGGGTGTCGGCGGCATGCTTCATGGTGGTCCAGTCCGACTGGCTGCCCATGATGATGCCGACCAGCGGCTGATCGCCTTCGGCCGCGATGTCGTTGGCCGGAACGGCGCTGTTCTGAGAGTGTTCGGCGGACACGGCGTGGCGCTTCCCTCAAGGTCAGGAAAGCGGCGCATTATAGGTGGAGTCGGGCCGCTGTCCAGAGGCGCCGCCCACCCGCTGCCCGCCGCATCGCAAATCCGTCCAGTCCGCTGCGACATCCCGGCCCTTCCGGCGGAACATGCTTCCACCTATGGTGCCGTCCCATATGATCAGGTTAGACCCCATGCAATTCCGGACCGGACCCATCCCATGACCGACAGCGTTCCCAGCGACGACCAGCGCAATGAGCGCCGTGACATCCGCACCGCCATGGCGGAGGAGCGGATGGCCACCGTCGGCATCGATGAGGAGTCGATCGAAAGGCTCGTGAGGACCTTCTACGGCAAGATCATGAAGGATGACGTGCTGGGTCCGATCTTCGGCCGGGCCATCGCCGATTGGGAGCCGCACCTGCGCAAGATGATGGATTTCTGGTCGTCCATTGCCCTGCTGACCCAGCGCTACGATGGTCGACCGATGCCGGTCCACATCTCGCTGGGGTTGGAGCCGCAGCATTTCGAACGATGGCTGGGCCTGTTCCGCGAGACCGCCCACGAACTCTTCCCGCCCGACGGTGCCGCCTTCCTGATCGGCAAGGCGGAGAACATCGCCCGCAGCTTCCAGATGGGCATTCAGTTCTTCACGGTGCCGAAGAAGGGGTGACGACGGCGTCGATGGCCTTCTTTCCCAATGGGAGAGGGCATGCCTACGCAATGATGTCCGGCAGGAGCCGGCTTTCCAGGACCATGATCTGGTCCTTCAGCATCAGCTTGCGCTTCTTCAACCGCTGCATCTGCAACTGGTCGTAGGGCGCGCGTTCGGCAAGCCGGGCGATGACGTCGTCCAGGTCGCGGTGCTCGCTGCGCAAGCTCGCCAGCTTTTCCTTCAAAATCTCTTGCTCGTTCATCGCGCCCGTTGGAAGTGGCCGTTGCCCCGGATGGGTCGGGGGTGCTCTTGCGGGTGGCCCTTTGGCTGGGCGGGCCGGACTATACCAGATTTGCGGCGGGACGGCACCGTCAAACAACCGGTGTCGTCCACTGGGCAGGAGGAGCGCCGCGCCTCCCCCCGTCGGCGGCATTCCACCTTTGCGGATGCGGGCAACGATTGCGGGAAACGCCTGATCCGGTAACATGGTGGTTCATTTCAACAAACAGGCGAACGGGACGGGAACCTCTCAATGACTGCCCCAAAGAAAGCCGGCAAGCGCATCGGCATCCTGACCAGCGGCGGCGATTGCGCCGGGCTGAACGCCGTCATCCGTGCGGTGGTCCACCGCGCCACCGGCTATGGCTGGCAGGTGCTGGGCATCAAGGAAGGCACCCAGGGCCTGCTGCAGCGCCCGGTGCAGTACCAGACGCTCGACCTCGGCTCGGTCGATGGCCACATGATGCGGCAGGGCGGCACCATCCTGGGCACGACCAACCGCGGCGATCCCTTTGCCTATCCGATGCCGGACGGCACGCTGAAGGACAGGTCGGACGAGATCGTCGGCGGTTATCGCGAACTCGGCCTGGATGCCCTGATCGGAATCGGCGGCGACGGCAGCTTCGCCATCCTGCACAAGCTGGCGCAGAAGGGCGGCTTTCCGATGGTGGGCGTGCCCAAGACCATCGACAACGATCTGGGCAAGACCGAGGTGTCGGTCGGCTACGACACCGCCGTCGCCGTCGCGGTGGAGGCGCTCGACCGCCTGCAGCCCACCGCCGCCAGCCACCACCGGGTGATGGTGCTGGAGGTGATGGGCCGCGACGCCGGCCACATCGCGCTGGCGGCCGGCATCGCCGGCGGGGCCGACGTGATCCTGATCCCTGAAATCGCCTACTCGATCGAGAGCATCGCGGCCAAGATCCAGGACGTCCGCAATTCCGGCCGCAACTTCGCGCTGGTCGTGGTGTCGGAGGCGGTGAAGACGCTCGAAGGCACCGGCGTCAAGAAGGTGCTGCAGGGTGGCGAGAAGCGCTATGGCGGCATCGGCGACTATATCGGCGAGAAGATCGCCGATGCCACCGGGGCCGAGACCCGCGTCACCGTTCTGGGCCATGTCCAGCGCGGCAGCATGCCCAGCCCGCGCGACCGGCTGATCGCGTCGGCCTTCGGCGTCCACGCCGTCGACCTGATCGCGGAAGGCAAGTTCAACCGCATGGTCGCCTGGTCGAACCGCGGCGTCATCGACGTGCCGATCACCGAGGCGATCGAGCATTACTCCTGCGTCGAGCTGGACGGGGCGCTGGTCAAGACCGCCCGCGGCCTGAACATCAGCTTCGGCGATTGAGCGGGACGGTGAACCCGTTCTGGGACTTTTCCCTGGCCGTCTACCGGCGGCCGGGGGTTCCGGCCCTTTGCCTGTCGTTGCAGGACCGGCGCGGGGTGGACGTCAATCTGCTGCTGTTCGCCGCCTGGGCCGGGCTGGAGTGCGGAATTCGTCTGTCCGATGCCGAGCTTGTCCGCATCGATTCGGCCGTCTCCGACTGGCGGGAGGAGGTCGTTCGCCCGTTGCGCGCCCTGCGCCGCCGCGCCAAGGATGAGGATGACGCCTTCTACCGCCGCATGAAGGCCGCGGAGCTGGAGGCCGAGCGCGTCCAGCAGGATCGGCTGTTCGCCGCCGCCGGGGTCATGCCGCGGCCAGGCGGCAGTGCGGAACTGGCCGCCTTGAACATGGCGCTGCTGGTGCCTGGCGGCGATCCCGCACTGGACGAACTGGCGGGGGTGATGCCCGGCAGCTGAGGCCGGCTGTCCCGTTGCCCTACCGGTTCAGAATCAACTCGTTCGGATCGCGCACCGTGTCCGACACCAGTTCGGGTTTGCCGGCGTAGAAGGCGCTGCAGCGCTTGCCGCTGACCAGACGGGTCAACGCGGCCTCCCACTCGCGGCCCTTGGGGCCGATGATGCGCAGCTTCAGCTGGTCGACCAGCGGGAAGACCTTGAACTGCTCGATCTCGATCGGCTCTGAGGTCACGGCGGTGAAGGATTCCTGCTTCAGGGTCAGGGTCTTGCCGTTGATCTCCAGTGTGACATCCTGCGCCCACGGGCAGCCGTTCGGCTTGGCACCTTCGCTGGCAATCGCAGGGGCGGTTCCGATGCACAGCGGGAGCACAAGCGCCACAGCTGCAAGAACATGCATCCGGCAGGTGCCGAATTTGGAATGGGCCCGGGCTGGGCGCGAGGTCATGATCCGCTCCTTGGATATCGGCGCGGACAATAGCGATGCGTCAGTCTCATGACAATCCAGGGAAAATCCCGATTCTGTGACCGTTTGCGACGATTGGCGACGGTCCCCGGCTGGACTGGCGCCGCGCCGGCGGCGCATGATCCGAAACACCGCCGGCCCCCGCCAACCCACAAGAGTTCCTATGGTTACTTTGTCGCAGGCCCTCCTGATCGCTCTCGACCACCACCAGGCGGGCAGGGTGGCGGAGGCGGAGGACATCTACCGCCGCATCCTGGCCGCCGATCCTGAATATGCCGATGCCATGCAACTGCTCGGCGTCCTGGCCGCACAGACGGGGCATGGGGAGGCGGCGGTGAGGCGGCTTCGCCTTGCAGCGGCATTGCGCCCCGATTCCGCCGCCGGCTGGTCCAACCTCGCGGGGGCGGAGCAGTCGGCGGGTGCGGTGGAGCGGGCGGTGGGGCTCTATGGCCGGGCGTTGCGCCTGATGCCGGAGTTGGCCGATGCCCATGCCAGCAGATCCGCCGCCCTGCGCAGGCTTGGCCGGCAGGATGCCGCGATTGCGGCTGCCGGTCAGGCGTTGAGTCTGGCTCCTGATCATGCCGATGCGCTGGCCAACCGCGCGGCAGCGCTGGCGTCGCAGGGCGAGCCGCAAGCGGCGGAAATCAGCGCCCGCCGGTCGTTGCACCTGAATGGCCGCTCCGCCGTTGCCCATGCGACGCTCGCCGCCTCGCTCGCCGCGCAGCGCCGTTGGACCGATGCAGAGGCGGCGGCCCGCAACGCGCTGGCGGCTGACCGCAACCTCGGCGAGGCATGGGAGGTGTTGGGTGCGGTGCTGGCGAAGCTCGGGCGCTTCCCCGAATCGCTGGACGCCTTCGCGGATGCTGCGCGGCTGCGGCCCGGCCCCTCGCTGTGGGCGGCCCGCGGCACGGCGCTGGTCGCCATGGCTCGGCCGGCGGAAGCAGCCACCGACTTCGAACACGCTCTGTCCGACCGGCCTCAGGATGCCGGGCTTCACTGGAATCTTGGATTTTCCCGGCTGATGGCCGGGAACTATGCCGGCGGCTGGCCCGAGTTCGAGTGGCGTCGCAGCGACGACCGGGCCGAACCGCCCTGGCGCCGCTTCTCACAACCGACATGGCGGGGGGAGGCGCTTGAAGGCCGGACCATCCTGCTCTATGCGGAACAGGGTTTGGGAGACACCCTCCAGTTCCTGCGCTATGTCCCGCTGGTGGCAGCCCGCGGCGGCCGTGTGGTCCTGGAGGTGCAGCCGTCCCTGCTGCCGCTGATGGCCGGGCTGGATGGACCGGCACAGGTGATCGCGCGGGGCGATCCGCTGCCGGCCTTCGACCTCGAATGTCCGTTGATGAGCCTGCCGCTCGCCTTTGGCACGGTGGTGGATGACCTGCCTGCGGATATTCCCTATCTGCGGGCTGATCCGCCGCGCGTCGCCGTCTGGCGCGAGCGCCTTGCGGCAGCGGAAGGGCTGCGGGTCGGCCTCGTCTGGGCCGGGAACCCGCGATTTCCCGGCGACGACCAGCGCTCTCCGCGGCTGGCCGGCTTGCGCGGGCTCCTCGACGTGCCGGGCTGCCGCTTCTACGGCCTGCAGATGGGACCGGGGCATGCCGATCTCGCCGATGCGGCCCTGCCCGACGGCTTCATGGATCTGGCACCGGAGATCAGCGATTTCGCCGACACGGCGGCGATCATGGCAAATCTGGATCTGGTGGTGTCGTCCTGCACCGGGCCGGCGCATCTGGCCGGTGCGCTCGGCCTGCCGCTGTGGATGGCGCTGCCATTCTCGGCGGACTGGCGCTGGATGACCGGCCGCGACGACAGCCCATGGTATCCGACCGCCCGCCTGTTCCGGCAGCCGGCGCCCGGCGACTGGCGGTCGGTTTCCGGGCGCATGGCCACCGAATTGGCGGCGCTGGTTCAGCGCTTCATGCCGTCGCCATAGCGCGAGCAGTCGTAATCATCGGTCCCGGCCTCCGCCTGCCCGCCGTTGGAGGTGTTGTAGCGCGGGTCGTCGCAGCGGCCGTTCCGCGCATAGGACGAGTCGGAACTGCCCGACCCGAACAGCCCGCCACCACTGCCGCCGAACAGTCCACCGCTGCTGTTGCCGCTGTTGCCGGTCTGGTTGCACGCTGCCAGGGCAAGGGGAGCAGCGATCAGGATCACAAGGGGAAGTGCAGTCTTCATGGCGTTCCCTACCTCTTGTCGGAGTGAAGAAAAACTCTTTCCTTCGGTCTCAACAGGGTAGGGCGCGCGGAAATTCCCCCGCTCGCCCCTGGGTAAGGCGTTCGCGTGGTGTTTTTATACCAGCGGCTCTCGATCCTGACCTGTCAGGATCGAGAGTTTCAGCGGCATGGACCGCCGCCGTGCCGGTCGGCGCGGATACCAGCGGTCATGTTGAAAGACCGCCGGTATCACTCGACCGGCTGGAACAGGCGGCTGGTCGGGTTGATCGCCCACATTTCGCCCGATTGAATGTCGAACCACCAGCCATGGATGTTCAGCGTCCCGGCTTCCACCCCCTGGCGCACGAAGGGGAAGGTCATCAGATTCTCGACCGATGCCCTGACTGCCGCCCGCTCGATCACCGCCGGGGTGCTTTGCAGCTTTTCCGCATCGGCCCGTGCCTGTTCGGAGCCTTCCGGTCCTACATAGGGGTCGAGCGCCGAACCGGCGATCGACACCCAGGGGGACACGAAATCATCGTTCGACTTCTGGCCGGCGCGCAGCCGGATCAAGCCCTGGATACCGCCACATTGGGCGTGGCCCAGCACGATGATCTCGGACACCTTCAGCGATTTGACCGCATATTCGATGGCGGCCGAGGTGCCGTGATAGGCGCCGTCGGGCTGATAGGGCGGGACGAGATTTGCGACGTTGCGCACGACGAACAGCTCGCCGGGTTCCGCCATGGTCAGCAGGGCAGGATCGACGCGGCTGTCGGAACAGCCGATCAGCAGAACCTCCGGATGCTGGCCTTCGGTGGCCAGCTGTCGCATGCTGTCGGGCCGGCGTTCGTAATAGCGGGCGCGGAACGCCTTGATGCCGGCCAGAAGCTGGCGGATGGGCTCGCTCGGTTGACTGCTGAACGGCATGGTCGGCTTGTCCCCGTTACTGTCTGCCGGCGGCGGCGCCGGCTCCGCATCATTTCGCATCGACAGCGGTATAACGGCATTGCGTCCGCGGTCCAAGCCGCCCGTTGCGGCATTGCAGCGCGGGTCAGCCCTCCGCCGGACGCTCACCCCACCGGCGCAGAGTGCCGGAATCAAGCCCGAACAGGTCCAGCACCCGCCCCACCGAATGGTTCACCAGATCGTCGATGCTCTCCGGCTGCGCATAGAAGGCCGGCACCGGCGGCGCGATCACCGCTCCCATTTCCGCCAGCGCGGTCATGGTGCGCAGATGGCCCAGATGCAGCGGTGTCTCCCGCACCATCAGAACCAGCCGCCGCCGCTCCTTCAAGGCCACGTCGGCGGCACGGGTCAGCAGGGTGGAGGTCACGCCGCTGGCGATCTCGCTCATCGTGCGGACCGAACAGGGGGCGACCACCATGCCCAGCGTGCGGAAACTGCCGCTGGAGATCGCCGCCCCGATATCGGCGGCGGAATAGCTGACGTCGGCCAGCGCCCGCAGCTCCGCCACCTTCATTGCGGTTTCATGCGCCAGCGTCACTTCGGCGGACCGGCTGACGACCAGATGCGATTCGACGCCGATCCGCCGCAGCGTCTGCAGCATGCGGATACCGTAGATCACCCCCGACGCGCCGCTGATGCCGACGACGAGCCGGGGCGGAGGTGTGTTGCGGTCGGTCATCGCTTGCTTTCATGCCCTCTCCCGCGACGGGGAAAGGGATGGCATCAATGGGCGTCTTCCTGTTCGGAATAGCGGTCGTCGTCGCGGCTCTCGCCATAGAAGTCCTCGGCGGCATCCTCGGGCGCGCGGGGCACGCCGCCGCGGCGGATGGCCAAAGCCAGCGCCTCTTCCAACTCGCGGCCGGAGCAGAGACCCAGCATGACCGGGCTGCGCGGCTTGATGTTGGCGACGTTCCAGTGGGTGCGGTCGCGCACGGCGGCGATGGTCGGCTTGGTGGTGCCGATCAGGCGGCAGACCTGCGCGTCGGACAGTTCCGGATGATGCTTCAGCAGCCAGGCGATGGCGTCGGGCTTGTCACCGCGCTTGGTGATCGGGGTGTAGCGCGGGCCCTTGGACCGGGAGGCGACCTGCGGCAGGTCGGCGACCAGCAGCTTCAGGCGCAGATCCTGGTTCTTCTCGCAGCGCTCGATCTCCTGCTTGGTCAGCTGGCCGTTGGCGATGGGGTCCAGCCCCACCATGCCGACCGCGACCTCGCCGTCGGCGATGGCCTGGACTTCCAGCGAATGCATGCCGCAGAAGGCGGCGATCTGCTCGAAGGACAAGGACGTGTTCTCGACCAGCCAAACGGCCGTCGCTTTCGGCATCAAGGGCAGTGCCATCATCCCTCCTGACAACTCTTCACCGGCCGCACCCGCTGGCGGGTGGTGCGGCCGGTCGTTCGAACTCGTTATGCGGCGCGAGAGCGGTTCCGCGATCCCGGGGCAGTCGCCCCTTCCTCGTCACCACGATATAGGGCGAATACCGGTCCGCGTAAGCATGCTTGCGCAGGCGCACCGGGAAATCCCGGCCGCCCGCTCGCCTCTGCTAACCCGTCTTGGCTGTCCAAGGCAAGCCCGACGGCGCCGCATCGACGAAGAAAGCGCAGAATGCGGTCCGGTTTTGCATCCCGGACCGTTCCGCCGGCCTGCTCAGACCGGGTCCGCCCCGACGGTGAGCACGATCTTGCCGATATGGGCGCTGCTTTCCATCAGGCGATGGGCCTCCGCCGCCTCGTCCAGCGGGAAGGTGCAGTGAATCTGCGGCTTGATCCCGCCGGACTCCAAAAGCGGCCAGACATGCTCGCGCAGGGCGGCGGCGATGCGGCCCTTCTCGGACACCGGGCGGGCGCGCAGGGTCGATCCGGTCAGCGTCAGGCGCTTGGTCATCACCGGCGCCATGTTCAGCGACACCTTGGCCCCCTGCAGGAAGGCGATGGAGACGTGACGCCCGTCGATCGCCATGATGTCGATGTCGCGGGCGATATAGTCGCCGCCGACCATGTCCAGCACCACATCGACGCCGCGACCGCCGGTCGCCTCGCGGATCACCGCGGCGAAATCCTCGGTCCTGTAGTTGATCGCCCGGTCGGCGCCGAGCTGTTCGCAGGCCCGGCACTTGTCGTCGCTGCCGGCGGTGGTGAAGACCGTGGCGCCGAAGGCTTTCGCCAGCTGGATCGCCGTGGTGCCGATGCCGCTCGACCCGCCATGGACCAGCAGCGTCTCGCCGCGCTTCAGGGCGCCGCGTTCGAACACGTTCGTCCAGACGGTGAAGAAGGTCTCCGGCACCGCCGCCGCCTCGACCATCGACAGCGGGCCGGGCACCGGCAGGGCCTGCACCGCCGGCACCGCGCAATATTCGGCATAGCCGCCGCCGGCCACGAGCGCGCAGACGCGATCTCCGCTGGCCCACGACTCGACGCCCTCGCCAATAGCGATGACCGTGCCGGACAGTTCCAGCCCGGGCAGGTCGGACGCGCCCGGAGGCGGGTCGTAGCGGCCCTGGCGCTGCAGGGTGTCGGGACGGTTCACACCTGCGGCGGCGACCTCCACCAGGATCTCGCCGGGGCCGGGCACCGGGGCGGGACGGCGGGTGGGGTGCAGCACCTCCGGCCCTCCGGGCTGGGTGATCTCGACGCAGCGCATGCTGTCGGGCAAGGCGAGGCCCATGGCGTACTTCCCTTCATTTCCGTGGTCGGGCAGGCATTTGCCGGCACCGGTGCATTGGAATTGTCCGGCTCGAAAGGTAGATTTGACCGACCGGCCTGACAAGGCGAAGGCGAGACACGCGGCAGGGGAGGGAACCAAGCCATGGCCATCGACGACCGTTTCGAGGATCTGGAGCCGCGAAAGGCCAAGCCGGCGCCGAAGGACCTGACCGTGATGGGTGTGGCCGAACTGGAGGCCTACATCGCGACGCTTCAGGCGGAGGTGGAGCGCGCCCGCGCCGCCATCGCCGCCAAGCGGGCTCAGAAGTCGGCCGCCGAGGCCTTCTTCAAGAAGGGCTGATTCAAGAAGGTCCGACGGAAAAGCCCTCCCCCGCGCACGGGAGAGGGCTTCGTCAAGGTTGCGGCTGCGTTACCGGCCCGGGCCGACCAGATCGCGGTAGCAATGCCAGGAGGCGTGCCCGATCACCGGCAGGGCGATCGCCAGACCGATGAAGGCGGTGACCATGCCGGCGCTCATGAACAGGGCGATGAGGAAGCCCCAGGCGATCATCGGCCGGATGTTGGCCCGCACCACGGCAATGCTGGTCGCCATGGCGGTGAAGACGTCGGTCTCGCGGTCGAGCAGCATCGGGATCGACACCACGGCGATGGAGAAGACCGCCGTTGCGATGACTCCGCCGAACAGCGTCCCGGTCAGCAGGAACGGAATGGTCTCGGCCGAGAAGAAGATTCGGTCGACCAACTGGTCCAGCGCCGGCGGCTCGGCCGAGAAGAACAGGGCGAAGATCAGGAAGGCAATGCGGATCCAGGCCAGCATGGCCAGCATCAGCACCAGCCCGATCCCGGCGATCTGCACGCCATTGCGGCGATAGGCTGCGGCAACCTTGCCGAAGGTCGGGCGTTCGCCGAGTTCCAGCAGCCGGCTGGTCTCGTACAGCCCGACCGCCAGGAGCGGGCCGACCAGCATGAAGCCGGCGCCCATCGGCAGCAGCAGGTATTCCATGTCCAGCATGGCCAGCCCGACCACGAGCGCGAAGCTGGAGATGACCGCCAGCACGCCATAGGCGAAGCTGATGGCGGGGGCTGCCATCATGTCCTGCCAGGCGGATGCCAGCCAGACCCAGGGACGGTCGATCTCCACCGCCCGGATCGGCGGCAGCCAAGACGGACCGTGTGCCGGGTTGTGCGTTTGAGGCGTTTGAACGGATCCGCGAAACGACGTCATGTCGACCATGATGACGGCCCTTTCCGACAGCCAGGGAGTGCGCCCGTCGGCGCCCCTGCCAGGTACTGTCACATGATCGCCGTGATAGTCGCAATAGTGAACTATCGGTGTATCCAATAGTAACAAAAACGCTGAGGTTATTCCGAGTGAAAAACTTGGTCTTTGCCGTGCTTTGGGACGAACGGCTCAATTTTTGTCGTCAAGCCTATGCCCATCCAAAGTTTGAGTGCTCCGCTCGGCCTCCTTGCGATCTCGTTCCTTCTCGGCTTTGGTGCGTCCGAATCGGGCCCGATTCGCTTCGGCTTCCTTCGCGCGTTCGGCCCGTTCGCGGGTCTTGCGGAAGCGGTTGAGGTTGACCACGTCGCCCATGGCAGATCTCCGTCAGCTGAATCTGCGGTTTCGGTTCCGGTGCGGCCGGGTCGAGCGGCCGCAAGCGGAGAATTCCGGGGAAAAAATCGGGCAGGCCCCAACTTGGCCGTGGGATTGCCCAAATTGCTTGTTTCTTCTGCGGGCGCTAGCTTACCGAAGGACGCTCCTCGTCGGAAGCCGCCATCGGTTCCCGACCGGCGCGGAGGAAGAGGGGCGGCGAAGGCAAGCGCGCATCTGTCCGTATCCTATGGGGGAACGGGCGGGTGCCGGTCGATGGCGACGACGTGGTAACATTGACGTGGCAAAGGGGCACGGCCGAGGATAAGGCCGGCGCAGGGAAGGCGGAAACCCGGTGAAGAAGATCCTGATCGCTGCACTGGCCGGACTGGTGGTTCTGGCCGGCATCCTGTTGGCAGCGCCGAGCCTCATCGATTGGAACGCCTACAAGGGCACCATCGCCGAGCGTATATCGCAGACGACCGGCCGGCAGGTGGAGTTGCGGGGCGATGTCGGCTTCACCCTGCTGCCGTCTCCGGCGCTGACGGTGCGCGACGCCCGGCTGGCCAATGCCGCCGGCGCCGCCGAACCCGACATGGTGCGGCTGAAGAAGCTGGACGCCCGTGTCTCGCTCGTCCCCCTGCTGAGCGGCCGCATCCAGGTCGAGAGCATCACGCTGGTCGAGCCGACCTTCGTGGTGGAAGTCCTGATGGACGGACGGATCAATTGGGACCTGTCCACCACCGGCGGCAGGTCCGGCGACGGGCTGGGTGCCGCCGAAGGGCTGGTGTCCGCCGTCAGCTTCGATCAGGTGCTGATCGACAAAGGCACCGTGATCTATCGCGACGACCGCAACGGCCGCACCGAGACGGTGGAGGGGGTGAGCGCCCGCATCGCCGCCGGCAGCCTCAACGGCCCCTTCCAAATCCAGGGCGACTTCCGATTCCGCGGCCTGCCCCTGCATGGCGAGGCGACCGCCGGCCGCTTCACCGAAGGGGCGGCGGTGCCGGTGCGGGCCACCCTGTCCATGCCCCATACCGATGCGACCCTCCGCTTCGCCGGCATTCTGACCGGCGGGGGCGGATCGAAGGTGCAGGGCGACCTCCGTGCCGAGGGCAGCGACTTCGCCAAGCTGGTGGACGCGCGCCGGCCTGCGGCGCTGGCCCAGCCCTTCAATCTGCGCGCGACGGTGGAGGCGGGAACCAGCCTTGCCACATTCTCCAGCCTGGAAGCTCAGCTGGGCGACACCCGCGCGACCGGAAGCGCCACCCTCAGGGCCGGCGATCCCGCCAGGCGCGAGGTGCCGCGGACCGAAGTGACGCTCGCCGTCAACCGGCTCGACCTTGATTCATGGCTCGCGCGGGGCGCACAGGGCGGCACGGCGGCCGGTTCAGCCGCCACGGCTCACACGACTCCCGCAACCGGAGGGGCCAAGCAGCCGGGAGTGTCCTTCGCGCTGCCGATCGGCGTCGAGGCCAAGCTGGATGTGGCGGTGGACGCCCTGAGCTACAATGGCGGCGTGGTGCGTCAGGGCCGGGTCGAAGCGAGTCTGGCCGATGGCCGGCTGAACATCGACCGGGTCAGCGCCCTGCTGCCCGGCGGGTCGGATTTCGTCGCGGCGGGAGACGTGACCACGCCGGGTGGCCAGCCGACGCTGGACATGCGGATGGAGGCGAATGCCGACAACCTGCGCGCCCTGCTGGAATGGGTGAAGCTGGATGTGCGGTCCGTTCCCGCCGACCGCTTGCGCCGCGCCTCTCTGGCGGCCCGGCTGCAGGGGCATGCCGACCGCTTCGAGATGTCGGGCATCGATTTCCGCTTCGACAGCAGCCGCCTGAGCGGGGCTGTCGCCTATGTCGACCGTGGGCGTCCCGCCTTCGGCGCGCGCCTCGAACTCGACCGCCTTTTCCTGGACGGTTACCTGCCGGCCGAACCGGCGCCGGCCCAGCCGGCAACGCCGCGCGCGATCGGCCCGCGGGCTGGCTCCGCCGGCACGGCGCCGGCGCCGCAGCGACTTCTCGGACTTGCCGACGCGAACCTCGATCTGCGGATCGGCCAGCTGACCGTGGGCGGCCTGCCGGTCCAGGGGCTTCATCTCGACGCTACGGTCGCTGCCGGCGCACTGACGGTGCGCGAAGCCAAGGTGGACAACATCGCCGGCCTGACGGCGCGGGTTGACGGGCAGGTCGCCAGCCTGATGCCGCTGCGCGGTGTGAACCTCGCCCTGGCGGCAGAGGCCAAGTCGCTCGGCGGGCTGCCCAGCGCCGTTGCCTGGCCAGCCGGTTGGCCGGTGCCGGAACGGCTGGGCGCCGTCAGCGCCAAGGCGCGGCTGGCTGGCGATGGCGAGCGGCTGGCGGTCGAGGCTTCCGCCGGAATGCTGGGCGGCACGCTGGAAGCCGGCGGCGCCGTCCTGGGGCTGGACCGCACGCCCAGCGCCGACCTGAAATTGCGCATGATCCATCCGGAGATGGGGCGCCTCGCGGCGCTGTTTGCCGACCGTGGGCTGGCCCGTGCTCTCGGTCCGCTGGACCTTTACGGCGAACTGAGTGGGAATGCGGCGTCACCGGTGCTGAGCAATCTGCAGGGGCTGGTCGCCGGCGTACCGGTGCGCGGCAAGCTGGCGATCGACCGAAAGGCGGCTCGCCCCGCCTTCCAGGCCGACCTGCAGACCGGCGACCTCGACCTCGACCGGCTGCGCAACGCGCCGCTGGTGGGTGACGGCGCCACGCGCGATGCGGTGACCTCCGCCGCCGATCCGGCGGCTGTCCCTCCCGTCGATCCTCTCGCGGACCTCGATTGGATTCAGTTTGCGGACGGCCGGCTGGCGCTGACGTCCACCTCGCTGACTCTCGGCGGACAGCGCGTCGCACAGCCGGCGCTGAGGGCGACGCTCTCCAGCGGGACCGCGACCCTGGAGCAGTTGGACGGCGAATGGCAGGGCGGTCAGATCGGCATCAGCGGCCGTGTCGCCGCGATTCCGGGGCAGCAGCCGAAGTTCGACGCCGACATCACCGTGGTCAAGGCCGACCTCGGGACTGCGCTGTCCGGATTTGCCGGGCTGGGGCTCAGCGGCGGTGCCGTGGATTTGGACATGACCGTTTCCGGCAGTGGCCATGGCGACGCGCTCCTGCGCAGTCTGGCCGGTCGCGGCCGGGCGGTGGCGTCGGGCGGTGTGCTGCGCGGGGTCGATCTCGCCGCGCTGCGCAGCCGGCTGGCCGGGGTCGAACGGACGCAGGAGGTGCTGGGCGCCGTCGCCGGTGCCTTGCAGGGAGGGGAGACCAGGCTGGAGCGGCTGGATGCCCGCTTCGCCATCGAGAAGGGGGTGATTCGCGCCGACGATGCCCGCCTGACCACCGCTCCCGCCGACGGCACGCTGACCGGAACGGTCTCGCTCCCGGACGAACGGGTGGATTTGGGTTTGACCCTTGCGGTGAAGGCCGACGGCGATCTGCCGCCGCTCACTCTGCGCGTCGCCGGACCCTGGGACGCGCCGACCCAGACTTTGGACCTGAAGGCCCTGCGCGACCGCTTCAATGCTGCGTCCCCACCCCCTGCCGCGGCCAAGCCGTGATGTCCGCCGCATGACACGGCTGCGCGCCATGGCATGCCCGTGACGGGCCAAGGGCGTTGAAGTCGCCGCCCGCGGCGTCCATAATGAACGAACGGTAACCGGAAGTCAGAGCCGATGCAGGTGGACAATAGGATTTTGGACGATCTCGCCCGTGTGGCGGGTGGCGCTCTCGGCGCCTTTTCGTCCTTGCGCGAAGAGGCCGAAGGCCAGTTGCGCGCTCAGCTCGAACGTATTCTGTCGCGGATGGACGTCGTCAGCCGCGAGGAATACGAGGCCGTCCGCGCCATGGCCGCCAAGGCCCGCGAGGAGCAGGAGGTGATGGCCGAGCGGCTTGCAGCACTGGAGGCCACCATCGCGACGCTGACCGCCGGGCATGCCCCGCTGCCGGTTGTGGCCGAGCCGGCCGGTATTCCGGCGGTGATCGACAGCGATCCGGTGACGCCGGCGCCAAAGCCCGCTGCGGATGCCACCGGCACGGGGCCCACGGCATCCTGAGCATTGCGCGGCCGCATCACCCGGCAGCCCTCCCGTCATCGTTCCGGCTCGTCCCGCCATCGGCGGACTGGCTGGATCGTGACCGGCCCGCGACCCGAACGTCGGCCGGTCAGAACGGTGAGCAAGCGTCGATGTGGGCAGACGCCGCATACCGATGCTCATCTTTTCATCACCTTCGGGGTATTGGCCCGGACCCGCGCGGTTTGCCAGGCGTGTCCTCTGGTCCGGGTGAACGGTACCGCCCATTGCGCCTTCACAGGAGGACGCTGACATGTCGGCAGTAGCCGTCGAAACCACCGCTTCCGCCCACAACCCGCTCGACGTGGTCGAGGAGATCGTAACCGCCAACGAATGGCCCTTCGACCGGGCCACCGAGGACGAACTCGTCGTCGAGATCGGCGGGCGCTGGTGCGATTACCGGCTCTATTTCGTCTGGCAGCCCGATGTCAGCGCGATGCAGTTCTCCTGCCAGTTCGACATGAAGGTGCAGGCCGCCCGCCGCACCGCTGTCGCCGAATTGCTGGCGGAGGTGAACGGCCGCATGTGGCTCGGCCATTTCGACGTCTGCTCGGAGGAGCATACGCCGATGTTCCGCCAGACCATGCTGCTGCGCGGTGCGCGCGGTGCCGCGGTGGAACAGCTGGAGGATCTGGTCGAGATCGCCCTTTCGGAATGCGAGCGCTTCTACCCGGCCTTCCAGTTCGTGATCTGGGGCGGCAAGTCGGCGCCGGAGGCGGTGTCCGCCGCCATTCTCGACACCATGGGCGAAGCCTGAGCCCGACATTCGGCATAACACAGGGGGAATGACGGGGTCATGACGGCGGAAACGGGTGCGTCGCTGCTGCTGGTCGGCTGCGGGAAGATGGGCGGTGCGATGCTGGACGGCTGGCTCGCAGCCGGAACCGTGTCGCGAGTCGTGGTGGTCGACCGCGCCGGTCTGCCGGAGCGGCTTGCCGGCGATGCGCGCGTCTCGCTGGCGTCCGGAGCGGAAGCTTTGCCGGACGGCTTCGTTCCCGATGTCGTGGTACTGGCGGTGAAGCCGCAGGTGATGGAAGAGGCGCTGCCGGCCTACCGTGCGCTGGTCCGTCCCGGCACCGTCTTCCTGTCGATCGCCGCCGGCAAGACCATCGGCTACTTCGAACGGCTGCTGGGGGCGGGGGCTGTCATCGTCCGCTCGATGCCCAACACCCCGGCCGCCATCGGCCGGGGCATGACCGTTGCCGTACCCAACGCCCATGTCAGCGACACCCAGCGCGATCTTTCCGACCGGCTGCTGCGCGCCGTCGGCGATGTCGCCTGGGTCGAGGATGAAGGGCTGCTGGATCCGGTCACCGCGCTGTCCGGCAGCGGCCCGGCCTATGTCTTCTTCATGGTCGAGGCGATGGCCAAGGCCGGTGAGGCCGCCGGGCTGCCCGCCGATCTGGCGATGCGGCTGGCCCGCGCCACCGTGTCGGGCGCCGGCGCCCTGCTCGACGCCTCGCCGCAGCAGGAAGCCGCCGATCTGCGCAAGGCGGTGACCAGCCCGAACGGCACCACCCAAGCCGCGCTTGAGCTGCTGATGGCGCCGGAGGGACTGCAACCGGTGATGACCGCCGCCATCGCCGCTGCTGCCCGGCGGTCGCGCGAGTTGGCAGGGTGACGGGACGGCCATGACTGCGACGCTCAGCCCCTCCGCCGCCCGTGTCCAAGCGCTGCTGGACAGAGTCGGCCTCGGCCATCTTGTGGTCGAGCATGAAGGCAGCACCCGCACCTCGGAGGATGCTGCGAATGCCGTCGGCTGCGACGTGGCGCAGATCGCCAAGTCGCTGATCTTCCGCACCAAGGAGACCAGCCGCCCGGTCCTGGTGGTCGCCAGCGGTGCCAACCGCGTGGACGAGAAGGCGGTCGGCAGGCTGATCGGCGAGAAGATCGAACGGGCCGATCCGGAATTCGTCCGCGAATCGACCGGCTTCGCCATCGGCGGCGTTCCGCCCATCGGGCATGCCGTGCCGCCACTGGTGCTGATCGACGACGACCTGTTGCGTCTGGAGACCATCTGGGCCGCCGCCGGCACCCCCAATGCCGTTTTCCGCCTGACGCCTGCCGATCTGGTCAGCATGACCGGCGGCCGGGTGGAGGCCGTGCGCAAGGTGTGACGATTTCGGGAGACGGGTGGCGTTTGGCCGTCCGCGCACCACCTTATGACGCGATCCCTGTCGCCTGGAGGTGATGCCATGTCCGACATGTCGTCCGACAAGCCTGAAGACAACAGCTTCCGCTCCGATTCCACCGATCCGGACTCTCTGGATCGCGCCGTGGCCGCGGCAGCGATGAGACTGGCGGCCGAGAAGGGATGGCGCGGCGTCGGGCTTCTGGAGGTTGCGCACGCCGCCGGCATCCCGCTGTCCCGGTTCCATCACCGTTACCGCGGGCGCGCCGACCTGCTGGCTGCGGTGTCGCGCGTCGCCGACGCCACGGTGTTGGCCGGGGACGTCGCCGCCGATCCGGCCGAGTCTACGCGCGACCGGCTGTTCGACGTGATGATGCGCCGGTTCGATGCGCTGCGTCCCTTCCGCGATGGCCTGGGCGCGGTTGTGCGCGACCTGCCGGTCGATCCGGCCGCCGCACTGGCCTTTTCCTGCACGTTCGGCCGCTCGATGGCCTGGATGCTGCGCGCCGCCGGGATCGATCCCGACCAGCGGGGCGGGGCGGCCCTCGTTGCCGGACTTGGCACCGTGCATGCACGGGTGATGCGGGTCTTCCTGAACGACGACACCGCCGACCTGTCGCGCACCATGGCGGCGCTCGACACCGCGCTGCGCGGGGCGGAGCGCTGGGGCGCGACGTTCTGCCGCTGGACCGGCCGCCGGGGTGCGTCTGGCCGGGGAACCGGGCCGGACTCCATGGCATCAACGGTTTAGACCGGATTGGCCATCCGAGCGGTAGGGCGACGCGGTGCTTTTACCCGCCAAGGTTATGTTGCGCCGCAAAATCCGGATTGACTAACATTTCGGCACTCTGCATAGTCAGCCCATCAATGTTGCGTCGCAACATGCCCGGATCCCGATGCGGGCAGCTAACACTGATGCTGGGATGAGAAACATGGCCAAGATGAGCGGTAACCCCTTCCTCGAATTCGATCCGTCCAAGCTGATCGGCGACCTCAAGGTTCCGGGCGTCGATATCGAGACCATCATCGCCAGCCAGCGCAAGAACATCGAGGCGGTGACTGCCGCCAACCAGTTGGCCTATGAAGGCTTCCAGGCCATCGTCCGCCGTCAGGCCGAGGTTCTGCGCACCGTGACCGAGGACGTGAACCGCGCCGTCGGTGAACTGACCGCCGCCGGCACGCCGGAAGAGAAGGCCGCCAAGCAGGCCGATCTGGTCAAGTCCGCTTTCGAGAAGTCGCTGGCCAACATCCGCGAGCTGAGCGAGATGATCGCCAAGTCGAACACCGAAGCCGCCGAGATCCTGACCAAGCGCGTGTCGGACAGCCTGGACGAGGTCAAGGTCGCCATCGCCAAGGCGAAGGGCTGATCCAGTCTCCGGTCCGCCGGGTACTGTGAGGAGGGGGGTCGCCATCGGCGGCCCCTTTTCCATTTCCGGCCGTGAAGGTCCTGCTTCCGGGTTCCGCGATGGGCGTGCGCGCGCTACTCTGGCGGCCCCATGCAACCGGATCGCATTGCCATGACCATCAGTTACGACGATTTTGCCAAGGTCGATATCCGCGTCGGCACAATCCTTGCCGTCGATCCCTTCCCGGAAGCGCGCAAGCCGGCCTACAAGCTGACCATCGATTTCGGCGGCGACATCGGGAGCAAGCGCAGCTCCGCGCAGATCACCAGCCATTACGCTGCCGATGCTCTGGTCGGCCGGCAAGTGCTGGCGGTGGTCAACTTCCCGCCCAAGCGCATTGGTCCCTTCACCAGCGAAGTGCTGTGTCTCGGCCTGCCCGATGCCGATGGCGCGGTGGTGCTGGTCGGTCCCGACCACGCGGTGCCGGACGGTGCCCGCCTGTTCTGACGGCGGCAGATTCGAAAACCCCGCCAGTCCGAAAGCAACCCCTCGGAGTTGCAAGTTCTCATGGGGAATATCGCGACAAGAGGTCGCAGAGCTCGTATGTACTTTAAATGAATTCAGTCCAAACCGGGATGGCATAGTGCGCGTGACTGTGAACCTGCACTTGCACACTGATTCCTGGTGGATTGCACTGATGGATGCTCTGCGCGCCTTTGTCGGCCGGCTTTCGATTTCTACGAAAGTCACTGTGTTGAATCTCTTCGGCATGCTGTTCCTCAGCACGGCGATCCTGTTCGCGATCGGGCAGGTGATCGTCCGCGATCTGGAACGGCAGGCGATCGAGATGCAGCGCCTCAGCATGGACATCGCCTGGTCGTCGCTGAACGAGCGTGGCGGTTCCTTCACGCTTGCCGATGGCAAGCTGCTGCTCGACGGCGACGTGATGAACGGCAACAACATCATGGTCGACAGGATCAAGCGCATCACCGGGGGGACCGCCACCCTGTTTCTGGGTGACCGCCGGATCGCCACCAACGTGACGAACGGTGACGGCACCCGCGCCGTCGGCACCACGCTGGCCCAGGGCCCCGCTTACGATTCGGTGCTGCGCCAGGGCGTTCCCTTCCGCGGCATGGTCGACATCCTGGGCGAGCCCTATTACGCCGCCTATGACCCCATCAAGGATAAGGCCGGCAAGCCGATCGGCATCCTCTATGTCGGCATCAAGAAGGCGGAGGTGTTCAAGACCTTCAACGACAGCATGCGCTTCGCGACGATGCTGGTCGTGCTGTGCGCCATCGCGCTGGCGGTTCCGGGTTATCTGGCGTCGCGCAGGCTGCTCCGCCCGCTGGGCCAGCTCAGTCGGGTGATGACGGCTCTGTCCTCCGGCGATCTGTCCGCCGATGTGGCCGGTGCGAAACGTCTGGACGAGATCGGCGCGATGTCGCGCTCCGTCCTGGTCTTCCGCAACGGCATGGCCGAGGCGGAGCGGCTGCGTGCCGAGCAGGAGCAGCAGCGTATCCAGGCGGAGGCGCAGAAGCGCAAGGCACTGCAATGGATGGCCGATACGGTGGAGCGGGAAAGCCGCGGCGCGGTGGAGCGGGTTGCCGCCCGCACCCAGGAGATGGACCGCAACGCCGGCGCTATGGCGAATTCGGCCGGTCTCGTCGGCGCCAACGCCCAGAATGTCGCCGCCGCAGCGGCGCAGGCGCTCAGCAACGCCCAGGCCGTCGCTTCGGCCGCCGAGCAGCTGACGGCATCGATCGATGAGATCGGGAACCAGGTCGGCCATGCCGCCGGTGTCACCCGTGCCGCCGTGGCCGCCAGCAGCCGGACCGAAAACACCATCGAATCGCTGTCCTCCGCCGTCGGCCGCATCGGCGACGTGGCGGAACTGATCCAGGGGATTGCGGCGCAGACCAACCTGCTGGCGCTGAACGCCACCATCGAGGCGGCGCGGGCGGGGGAGGCGGGAAAAGGCTTCGCCGTCGTCGCCAACGAGGTGAAGAGCCTGGCCAACCAGACCTCGCGCTCCACCGAGGAGATCTCGCGCCTGATCGCCGAGATCCAGTCGGTCACCGCCCGCAGCGTGGAGGAGGTGCGCAACATCAGCCGGACCATCGGCGAGATCGACGCCATTTCCGGCACGGTGGCCGCCGCGGTCGAACAGCAGGCGTCAGCAACACAGGAAATCTCGCGCAATGTCGGGCAGACGGCCGGCGCCGCCACCGATGTGTCGATCCGGATCGACGAGGTGTCGCGTGAGGCCAAGGTTACGGAGGAGCGTGCCGACCTGCTGCGGGCCGGCGCATCGGATGTCACCCACAGCATCGACGAGTTGATGCATGTGCTGGTCCGGGCGGTGCGTACGGCGACGGAGGATGTCGACCGCCGCAACCTGCCGCGTTATCGCGTGGAGGCACCCTGCACGGTCGAGGGGCCTGAGGGTCGGCTGGCCGTGTGGCTGCTCGACATCTCCCGCCTGGGCGCCGCGCTGGACGAGGCCGACGCCATCGGCAGCCGCGGCACGCTGCTGTTCGACAGCCTGGGCGTGGCCCTGCCCTTCGATGTCTTCAGCCGCGACGAGGGGGTGGTGCGTATCCGCTTCCGGCTGGCGGAGATCGACCGGCAGTCCTTCGACGCCCGCTTCGGCCGCTTTGAGGAGGCGATGGCCGGCCGGCGCCTTGCCGCCTGACGTCCGGCTGGCTGAGCGGTACAGCATGGGGCGCCGTCCCGGCGGCCCGACGGGGAAAAGCCGGGGCTCAGACCCCGGCGCGCCGGGTCGCAGCGGCATGTATGTGCGGTGGGGTCATGCCGGAGCGTGCCTGCTCCAGGGCGCCCTGCTGGCGGGCGGCGAACACGCCGGCTTCCGTCCGGTTGCGGAAGTGCAGCTTCGACAGAACGCTGCGCACCATCGACTTGATGACCGCCTCGGAGAGGTCCAGCGCGTTGGCGATGGTCCGGTTGTTCATCCCTTCGCCCAGCAGACGCAGGGTTTCGAACTCCGGATCGGACAGCCGCGGCAACAGCGTCAGACGGATCTCGTCCACACCCAGCCGCGACAGGAATTGCTTGGGCATGAGGCAATGCCCCTCCAGCCCGAGATCAAGCAGTTCGTTGATGCGGTCGACGTTCAGATCTTCGAACACCCAGGCATCGGCGAAGGCCAGGATATGGGCGGCGTCCAGCAGCTCGCGCGAGGACAGCACCACGACGATCCGTGACCGGCGGGACAGCCGGAGATAGACCATCGGTTCGTTCTCGCGAAGTGCGGTGAACTGCTGAAGACCGATCAGGATCGCATCCGGCGTCAGGGCGCTTTGGGTCAGCTCGCCGATGTCGTGCAGAACCGTCACGCGGTGGCGTCCGCCGCGGTCGAGTTGCTGCACCACAGTCTCGGTCAGCGCGTTGTTGTCGAGGATCAGGCAGACATGCATGGGAGTCACCGCGTTGCGGGTCTGGTGAGATGCTTTCTCATGGGCGTACTCATGGTGTGTGTGCATGGGTCAGCTCTGTCTGGAGGAGGCATCCACGGCCGGCCCGGCTCGGGGCGTCGCCGCCTGCGTCTAAGGGTTGAAACGGAGTCCGGCCGGTTGGCCCAGGCACGTCTTCGGTCAAGATCAAAACGGCTATGCGTAATTTTCCTGCCAAATATTCCTGCCCAGATATTCCTGCCCAAGTATTTCCACGGTGTCCGCAACCTGCCGGTCATCCCCCATGAGGGAAGTCCTGGTCGCACCGCGTGATTTAGAAATGAACGGCGCTCCGCGTAAATCAGGCGATGGATGATCAGCCAAGATCGCTTTTCGTCTCCTTGTTGGTCGCCTCAGGTTTCGAAACGGTAACACCTATGGAATGATGTGTGCTGGCCGGGTCACACGGGAATGCGCGTTGGTACAGGCATCCTTCAGGACTATCCGATCGGTTTCGCGGCGGTTTTCCTTCCTCTGTCGCGCAGCCGAATCAGGGTTAACCGATCACCTGGCACACGAACGCGGCAAAGATGGCAAGGTTCCAGAGAAATTCCCGTCGCCAATGGAGGCGGCAGATCTCATTCCGAATAGTCCCGATCGGGAGCAAGTCAATCCGATCAGCCGGCGCGATAACGCTATTCGCAGTCGTAGCAGTTTCTATGACGTTTGTCGGAAACGTTTCTTTGTCCGGCCATGACCTATGGCCCCTCGAATGGAGGTGGCAGCTTCGAATGACCTATGGCCCTTGTCCGGATACAGGGGATCTTCCGATCGTGGTATCAGGTACCCAACACAGCGAAAACAAGCCAACAACGGCAGACGGCCTTCCGGCCGACACCGGGAAGAGGCTGCAGGCACGATCGACCATCACGCCTGGGACAAGGTGATCAGGGGGGTGATCCGGGTGC
Organism: Azospirillum humicireducens; assembly: GCF_001639105.2. NCBI lineage: Bacteria > Pseudomonadati > Pseudomonadota > Alphaproteobacteria > Rhodospirillales > Azospirillaceae > Azospirillum > Azospirillum humicireducens. The sequence goes on along the minus strand of NZ_CP015285.1, from coordinate 1,304,258 downwards.
CGCGGGGGCGCATCGGACACCATCGACAACAGCCCGTTCGGGGCTTGGCCTTCATCGGCCTGCCCCCGACCGGAGCCGGCGAGCGAGGATGACGGGGACCATGAAGATTCTGATCGGGGATGACCATCTGCTGTTCCGTGAAGGCCTCCGGCGGTTGCTCGAGCAGTTGCAAGGCGATGCCAGCTTCGTCGAGGCCGGCACCTTCGACGAGGTGCTGGATCAGTGCCGCGCGGGCAGCACCTTCGACATCATCCTGATGGATCTGCATATGCCGAACTGGCCGGGCTTCGACGGGCTGCGCGAAATCCAGGCGCTGCAGCCGGGCGTGCCGGTGGTGGTGATCTCCGCATCGGAGGCTCTGGGCGATATCCGCGGCGCGCTCGACCATGGCGCGACCGGCTATATTCCGAAGTCGAGCAGCGTGAAGGTCATGATGGGCGCCCTGAACCTCGTGTTCTCGGGCGGCATCTACCTTCCGCCGGGCGCGCTCACCGCCAGCATGGATGCCGCGCCGCGCCGCCGCACGATGGAGGTCGCCGACCGCAGCGCCGGCTACGGCCTGACCCAGCGCCAGCGCGAAGTGCTGGAATGCCTGCGTCTCGGCAAGTCGAACAAGCAGATCGCCTATGAACTGGGCCTGTCGGAAGGCACCGTGAAGATCCACGTCACCGCGATTTTCAAGTCGCTCGGCGTCAAGAACCGGACCCAGGCGGTCATCGCCGCCGCCGCGATGTCGGCCTAGGAAAGGTCGGCGACGGCTTCGGCCGGTCCGGCCGGCAATACGGCTTGCGGAACCGGGCTGCGGGGGAACGCCTCCGCGGCCCCTATTTCTTTGGGCGTTCAAGTCTTCTCTCTCTCATGCGGGAGAGGGAGGCACTTGACCCGACGGGTTGCCCGATGCTATCCGCCCCTCTTGATCTTGCGGAGTGCATCCGGCCGGGGAACCGGCCGGATGCACTCCGTTCGACCCGCGCCGCCATCCGGGCCGTGCGCGACGACGCCACCGCAAGGACGCCACCGCAGCGCCATGAGCGATATTTTCCGCGAAGTCGACGAGGATCTGCGCCGGGACCGCGCGGAGCACCTTTTCAAGAAGTATGGCGGCGCCATGATCGCCGCCGTCGTTCTGATCGTCGCTGGCACCGGCGGCTACAGCTTCTGGCGCCACTGGCAGGCACAGAAGAAGGAAGAGCAGACCGCCGCCCTGGTCACTGCCATCGCGCAGAGCGCGCAGGGTCCGGAAAAGGGAGTGGAGGCGCTGGCCGCCTTCGCCGGCTCCGCCAATCCCAGCCTCGCCGCCATCGCCCAGTTCAATGCCGCTGCCCTGATGATCCGCCAGGGCAAGCCGGCGGAGGCCGCGACCGTCTATGACGGCATCGCCGGCAACGGCGCCGTCCCCGCCGAATACCGCGACCTCGCCACCCTGCTGGCGGTGATGCAGCGCACCGACGGCGGCGACCCGACGCAGCTGACCGCGAAGCTGCAGCCGCTGACCGCCGACGGCAGCCCGTGGCGCTTCACGGCGCGCGAATTGACGGCGGTGCTGGCGGTTCGCGCCGGCGACACGGAAAAGGCCCGCACGCTTTTCAAGCAGCTGGCGGACGACCAACAGGCGCCGTCTGGCGTGCGCAGCCGCGCCGCCGATCTCGCCTCCCTCTACGGCAAGGGCTGACCCAAGGCCATGACGACCCAACAGGCGATTATCCGCAAGACGACGGACACCAAGTCCCGCAACATCCGCCGGACCGCGCTGCTGTCCGCGTCGCTGCTCGCCGTGTTCCTCGGCGGATGCGACACGATCGACAGCTGGATGGGCAAGACGGCCGATCCACCGCTGCCCGGCAAGCGCGTCGCTGTCCTGCAACGCGAGCGCAAGGTGGAGCCGGATGCGCAGCTGGCCGCCGTGACCGTCACCGTGCCGCCGGCGGTCGCCAATGCCGCCTGGTCGCAGCCGGGCGGCACGCCGGACCATCTGTTGGGCAATCTTGCCTTGTCGGCCAGCCCGTCCGACGCATGGCGCGCCGACATCGGTTCCGGTTCCAGCAGCTCGCGCGCGCTGCTCGGCACACCGGTGATCGCCGATGGGCGCATCTTCGCGATGGACGCCGATTCGCACGTCTCCGCCCTGAACGAGCGCAGCGGCCAGTCGCTGTGGCGTATCGACACCCGGCCGGAGAGCGAGCGCGGCGGCGCCACCGGCGGCGGCGTCGCCTATGCCGACGGCCGCGTCTATGCCGCCACCGGCTTCGCCGAAGTGCTGTCGCTCGATGCCGGCAGCGGCAAGGTTCTGTGGCGCAAGCGCATCGCCGGCCCGGTCCGCGGCGCACCGACCGTCGCCGGCGGACGCGTGATGGTCATCACGCTCGACAACCAGACCATCGCGCTGTCGGCGGATGACGGTTCGATCCAATGGTCGCACCAGGGCATCCTGGAAACCGCCGGTCTGCTCGGTGCCGCCAGCCCGGCTGTCACCGGCACGCTGGTGGTCGCTCCCTACTCGTCGGGCGAACTGTTCGGTTTGCGTCCGGAAAACGGCCGCGTCGCCTGGCAGGAAAGCCTCGCCGCCATCCGCCGCACCGGCCAGCTCAGCAATCTGGCCGACATCCGCGGCCTGCCGGTGGTCGACCGCGGCGCGGTCTACGCCATCGGCCATTCCGGCCGCATGGTCGCCATCGACGAGCGCATCGGCGCCCGCATCTGGGAAACCGAGATCGGCGGCGTCAATACCCCGTGGCTGGCAGGCGATTATCTGTTCACCGTCACCAACGACCAGGAAGTGGTCGCGGTGGCCCGCCAGAACGGCAAGGTCCGCTGGGTGGCTCCGCTCGCCCGCTTCAAGGATCCGGAAGACAAGTCCGGCCCGATCGTCTGGTCCGGCCCGGTGATGGCCGGCAGCCGCCTGTGGGTCGCCGGGTCCAACGGCCAGCTGCTGGGCCTGTCGCCCTCGGATGGCAAGGTGGAGGTGACGCGGTCGCTTCCCACCGGTTCCTACTTGTCTCCGGTCGTTGCCAACAACACTCTCTATGTGCTGTGCGACAACGGAACGCTCGTCGCGTTCCGCTGATCGCGGATTTCCTCCGTCTGTTGTGAAAGGCCTTGGGCCCCATGTCGTTCACCGTGGTCCTCGTCGGTCGGCCGAATGTCGGCAAATCGACTCTCTTCAACCGTCTGGCCGGCAAGAAGCTGGCCCTGGTGGACGATACGCCGGGCGTCACCCGTGACTGGCGCTCGGCCCCGGCCCATGTCGGTGGTCTGTCCTTCACGGTGGTCGATACCGCCGGCCTGGAGGACGTGACCGACGACAGCCTGGAGGCGCGCATGCGCCGCCAGACCGAGCAGGCGCTCGCCCGCGCCGACGTCGCGCTGTTCATCATCGACGCCCGTGCCGGCATCACGCCGTTGGACCGCCATTTCGCCAACCTGCTGCGCCGGGGCAAGACCCCGGTGCTGCTGGTCGCGAACAAGACCGAGGGCAAGGCCAGCCAGCCCGGCATGTTCGAGTCCTATGAACTCGGGCTGGGCGATCCCATCCCGCTGTCCGCCGAGCATGGCGAGGGCATGGCCGATCTGGTCGAGGCGCTGCTTCCCTATGCCCCGTCCGAGGACGAGGAGAAGGCCGAGGAGGTTGACGACGGCTTCGATCCCAGCATCCCCATCGGCGACCAGCCGGAGCCGGAAGAGGATCGCAGCAAGCCGATCCAGATCGCCATCGTCGGCCGTCCCAACGTCGGCAAGTCGACCCTGCTGAACAGCCTGCTCGGCGAGGAGCGCGTGCTGACCGGCCCGGAGGCCGGAATGACCCGAGACGCCATTGCCGTCGACTGGGAATGGCGCGACCGGCGCTTCAAGCTGGTGGACACCGCCGGCATGCGGCGGCGTGCCCGCGTCGACGAGAAGGTCGAGAAGCTGGCCGTCGCCGACAGCCTGCGCGTCATCCGCATGGCGAATGTCGTGGTGCTGGTCGTCGATGCCGCCGCCATCCTGGACAAGCAGGATTTGACCATCGCCCGGCTGGTGATCTCCGAGGGCCGCGCCCTGGTGATCGCGGTCAACAAGTGGGACACGGTCGACGACCGGGCCATGGCCCTGCGTCAGGTCGAGGACAAGCTGGAAGCCGCCCTCGGCTACATCAAGGGCGTAAAGGTCGTCACCATCTCCGCGCTCAAGGGCCACAAGCTCGACACGCTGCTGGACGGGGTGCTGGAGACCTACACGGTCTGGAACCGCCGCATTCCGACGGCGCAGCTGAACCGGTGGATCGAAGGCGTTCTTGATCATCACCCGCCTCCCCTGGTGGAAGGCCGCCGGGTGAAGATCCGCTATGTCACCCAGGTGAAGTCCCGGCCGCCGACCTTCGCCCTGTTCGTGAACAAGCCGCTCGACCTGCCGGAAAGCTACCAGCGCTATCTGACCGGCCATCTGCGCGAGAGCTTCGACATGCCCGGCGTGCCGGTGCGGCTGCTGCTGCGCAAGGGCAAGAATCCGTACGCGGAGGATTGAGGCGGGCAGGGGCGTCGTGCTCCCTCCCTCCCCCGCTTTGCGGGAGAGGGTAGATTCGCGCGATGCGGCGGTAGTCCCCTCTCCCTCGAAGAGGGGGGAGGGTTAGGGCGGGGGTAAAGCGCCCGGCGGCTCCCACCCGTCCGGCGCCATCCTGAACCCGGCGAACTCGAAGGCCGGCGCCACGGTGCAGCTCACCAGCGACCAGCTGTCCGGCCCGTCCGCCAAGCTCCGCGCCGCCTGCCACGCCCCGACCGGCACCACCGCCTGCGGCCGTTCGCCGCCCGCGATGTCCATCCCCAGCCGGCGGCGCTCGACCGTCCCGCCCTCTTCGAAGATCGAAAGCTCCAGCGGCGCTCCGCCATGCCAGAGCCAGACCTCAACGGCATCCACCGTATGCCAGTGCGACCGCTCTCCCGCCCGCAGCAGGAAATAGATCGCAGTGACGGCCGCGCGCCCATCTTCCGCCGGCGCCCGGTAGGTCTCGACGTAGCAGCCTCCCTCCGGATGCGGCTGCAACCCCAGAAGATCGATCAGCCGCTCGGCGGTCAATGCGCTGCCCGTCATCGGACGCTCCGCGCCGCCATGCCGAGTCCTTCGCGCAGTTCCGGCATCAGCATCGCGCCCAGCATGGCGATCACCGGCAGCACCGCGTAATCGCCGCGCGCCGCCGCGTCGACCAGATCGCGGGCGCTGTGCAGTTCGATCCGCATGTCCTCGAGATCGCCATGATCGGGCTCCGCCACCTTGCGGGCGCCCTTGGCGTGGAACATGTGGCAGGTGCTGCCCTTCGAATTCGCCCCGACCACGAAGCCGCCCAGCGCCGTCCAGTCGTCGGCGGCATAGCCGGTCTCTTCCAGCAGCTCGCGCTTGGCGGCGGTCAGCGGGGCCTCGCCGGGTTCGATGGCGCCGGCAGGGAAGGTCAGGCTGACTCGCCGCGCCCCATGCTTGTAGGTGCGCAGCATCACGACCTTGCCGTCCTCGGTCTCGACATACATCAGCGCGAAGTCGGGCTGGTCGAGCTGGTAGAAATTTTCCACCGTCCGACCGTCCGGCAATTGGACGGTCTCCGCCCGAACCTTCAGATAGGGGCTGGCGTCCAGGAGGTCGCGGCTGCCCAGCACCTCCCAGGGCTTCTGCTCGTCACTCATGCGGCGCTTCCATAGGGCGGCTGTGTGAAGCCGGCGGGGGAGAGTGTGAAGATCTCGCAACCGTCCTCGGTGATGCCGATCTGGTGCTCGAACTGCGCCGACAGCGAACGGTCGCGGGTGACGGTGGTCCAGCCGTCGGACAGGATCTTCACCTCGTGCCGGCCGGCGTTGATCATCGGCTCCACCGTGAAGACCATGCCGGGGCGCAGCTCCACGCCGGTGCCGGGCTTGCCGAAATGGTCGACGTGCGGCGCGTCGTGGAAAACCCGCCCGATGCCGTGCCCGCCGAAATCGCGCACCACCGAACAGCGCGCGGCTTCCGCCATCGTCTGGATGGCATGGCCGATATCGCCCAGATGGTTGCCGGGCTTGGCCTGGGCGATGCCGGCCATCATGCAGCGATAGGTCAGATCGACCAGCTTGCGCGCCTTCACGCCGACCTTCTCGCCGACGAAATACATGCGGCTGCTGTCGCCGTACCAGCCGTCCAGAATCACGGTGACGTCGATGTTGACGATGTCACCCTCGACCAGCTTCTTGTCGTCGCTGGGGATGCCGTGGTTGACGACATGGTTGGGCGAGATGCAGCTGCAGGCGGGATAGCCATGATAGCCGAGAGTCGCCGGAATGCCGCCGCGGTCGCGCTGGAACTCTTCGATCAGCGCGTCGAGCCTGCCCGTGCTGACGCCCGGCACCACGAAGGGCGTGATGTAATCCAGCGTCTCCGCCGCCAGCCGGCAGGCCTTGCGCAATGCCGCGAATTCCTCCGGACCGTGCAGCACGATCCGCTTGCCTTCCTTGTCCATCAAACCGTCATCCGTCACGTAAATCCTCTGGTCTCTTTCAGCCGCTGCGTCCATCCGCAAACCGCGCAACAAGCTATCACGCCGCCGGTCTGAAAAAAGCCCCTGCAATCCACCCCTGCAAGCATAGGATTCGGCGGATCGGCTTGCTATATGTGGCGGGCCTTATCCCCATCGGACTACCAGACCTTTGGCGAAGCCCACCACCCGATATGTCTGCCAGGCCTGCGGCGCCTCCTTCCCCAAATGGGCGGGCAAGTGCGACGCCTGCGGCGAATGGAACAGCCTCGTCGAAGAGGCGGCTCCCGACAGCGCGCCAAAGGGGCTGGGGTCGGCCCGTGGCCGCCGCATCGACTTCGTCGGCCTGCATGGATCCAGCGAGGCGCCGCCGCGCCGCATGACCGGCATCGCCGAGTTCGACCGCGTGTGCGGCGGCGGGCTGGTTCCCGGCTCGGCCATCCTGATCGGCGGCGATCCCGGCATCGGCAAATCGACCCTGCTGCTCCAGGCGATGGCGCGGCTGTCGCAGGATCACCGCTGCGCCTATGTCTCGGGCGAGGAGGCGGTCGATCAGGTGCGGCTGCGCGCCCAGCGGCTGGGCTGCGCCTCGGCTCCGGTGGACCTGGCCTCGGCCACCAGCGTGCGCGACATCGTCGCGTCGCTGGACGACGCCAAGGGGCCGGAGGTGATCGTCATCGATTCGATCCAGACCATGTATATGGACAATCTGGACAGCGCACCCGGCACCGTCGCCCAGGTCCGCGCCAGCGCGCAGGAGCTGATCCGTGTCGCCAAGCGGCGCGGCGTCGTCCTGCTTCTGGTCGGCCATGTGACCAAGGAAGGGATGATCGCCGGCCCCCGCGTGCTGGAGCACATGGTGGACACCGTCCTCTATTTCGAAGGCGAGCGCGGTCACCAGTTCCGCATCCTGCGCGCGGTGAAGAACCGCTTCGGCCCGACCGACGAGATCGGCGTGTTCGAGATGGGCGACAGTGGCCTCGGCGAGGTCGCCAACCCGTCCGCCCTGTTCCTTGCAGAGCGGCGCGGCGACGTGTCGGGCGCCGCCGTCTTCGCCGGGATGGAGGGCACCCGCCCCGTTCTGGTCGAGGTGCAGGCGCTGGTCGCCCCATCGCCGCTCGGCACGCCGCGCCGCGCCGTGGTCGGCTGGGATTCTGCCCGCCTCGCCATGGTGCTGGCGGTGCTGGAGGCGCGCTGCGGCGTTCAGATCGGCGCCAACGACGTCTATCTGAATGTGGCCGGCGGGCTGCGCATCACCGAACCGGCCGCCGATCTCGCGGTGGCCGCGGCCCTCGTGTCGTCGCTGACCGGGGAGCCGGTTCCGGCCGACGCGGTGGTGTTCGGGGAGATCGGCCTGTCCGGCGAGGTCCGCGCCGTCGGCCAGAGCGACACGAGGTTGAAGGAGGCGGCGAAGCTCGGCTTCTCCTCCGCCATCTTCCCGGCGCGACGGACCGGCAAGAAGGGCAGCCGCGGCGACAACGGCCTGAAGACGGTGGAACTCCAGCAACTCGGCGAGTTGATGCCGCTGTTCCAGTCGCAGGGCTCCTCCGGCAGGCCGCCCTCCCGCCGACCGCATGACGACAACGACACGCGCCGCTGGCGCGATGACGAATTCATCTGACGCCACTCGACAATAGCCATTCCAATAATCGGCACAGGGCCATGGACAACCTTCCCGTCAATCCGGTGGACATCGTCGTCATCGCCGTCCTGCTTCTGGCGGCGCTGCTCGCCTTCAGCCGCGGCATGGTGGCCGAGGTGGTGTCGGTCGCCGCCTGGGCCGGCGCCGCGGTGATCACGCTCTACGCGCTGCCCCATGTCCTTCCCTACGCGCAGATCTATATCCGGTTCGAGATGCTGGCCTACGCCGCTTCCGCGGTCGGGGTGTTCATCATCGCGCTGATCGTGCTGTCGCTTCTGGGCCGCAGCCTGTCACGCGGGGTGCAGGCCTCGACTCTGTCGGCGCTGGACCGTACGCTGGGCTTCGCCTTCGGGCTGGTGAAGGGCGGGGTGCTGGTGTCCATCGCCTACCTGTTCTTCCTGTGGCTGGTGCCCAACCCGGCGGAACAGCCGGTCTGGCTGAAGGAGGCGAAGACCCGTCCCTTCCTGGCGATGGGGGCGGAGACGCTCTACGGCTTCGTGCCGGAGCATTTGCGCAGGGAAGGGCTGGGCCAGATGGACATGGCGCGAGACCGCGCCCGTCAGGCGATGGAGGCCAAGCAGGCGCTCGACCGTCTGTCGACGCCGGTGCCCAGCTCCGCGAAGACCGGGGGTGCGCAGGCACCCGATACCGGTTATAAGGAGCGCGATCGCGCCGAAGCAGACAGGCTGTTTCAGAACAACGCCCGCTGAGCTTGACCGCTCGGTTTCGGCGCTATCGACGTTTGTGGACCCTGATTCTATTCCGTTGCATGTGCTGACGCGCGCCGACGGCGCCTCTTGGACGAAGGACTTCTTGTGATGCTGACGACGCATCCGTTCGACGACGACAAGCTGCGCGAAGAGTGCGGCGTGTTCGGCATCTACGGCAACCCGCAGGCGGGCGCCATCACGGCGCTGGGCCTGCACGCCCTGCAGCACCGCGGGCAGGAGGCGGCGGGTATCGTCAGCTTCGATGGCGGCCGCTTCCATTTGCAGCACACGCTGGGCCTTGTCGGCGACCATTTCAGCTCCGAGGCGATCATCGCCAAGCTGAAGGGGGCCAGCGCCATCGGCCATGTGCGCTATGCCACCACCGGCGACACCTCGATCCGCAACGTCCAGCCGCTCTATGCCGACTTCGAATTCGGCGGCTTCGCGCTGGCCCACAACGGCAACCTGACGAACGCGCAGACCCTGCGCCGCCAGCTGGTCCGCCGCGGCTGCCTGTTCCAGTCCTCCACCGATACCGAGGTGATCGTCCATCTGATGGCGACCGCCCGCGGCGGCTCGCCGGTGGATCGCCTGATCGAGGCGGTCCGGCAGGTCGAGGGCGCCTTCTCGCTGGTCGCGCTGACCTCCAAGGAAGTGATCGGCGTGCGCGACGCACTCGGCGTCCGTCCGCTGGTGCTGGGCCGGCTGGGCGACACCCATATCCTGGCCAGCGAGACCTGCGCCTTCGACATCGTCGGCGCCGAATATGTCCGCGACGTCGAGCCGGGCGAGATGATCGTCATCGACGGCGACGGCGTGCACAGCCTGCGGCCGTTCCAGCCGCAGCAGCGCCGTCTGTGCATCTTCGAGTACATCTATTTCGCCCGTCCCGACAGCGTGATGGAGGGCACCTCGGTCTACGAGGCGCGCCAGCGCATCGGCCGCGAGCTGGCCCGCGAGGCCGGCGTTCCCGCCGACGTGATCGTGCCGGTCCCCGACAGCGGCGTGCCCGCGGCGCTGGGCTATGCCCAGGAGGCCGGCGTTCCCTTCGACCTCGGCATCATCCGCAACCATTATGTCGGCCGCACCTTCATCGAGCCGACCGACCAGATCCGCCATCTGGGCGTGAAGCTGAAGCACAATGCCAACCGCGCGATGATCGAGGGCAAGCGCGTTGTGTTGGTGGACGACAGCATCGTCCGCGGCACCACGTCGAAGAAGATCGTCGAGATGGTGCGCGCCGCCGGAGCCAAGGAGGTGCATATGCGCATCTCCAGTCCGCCGACCTCGCACCCCTGCTTCTACGGCATCGACACGCCGGAGCAGGGCAAGCTGCTGGCCCACCGCATGACGGTGGAGCAGATGCGCGACTTCATCCAGGCCGACAGCCTCGCCTTCATCTCGCTCGATGGCCTCTATCGGGCGATGGGCGAGGAGAAGCGCGATCCGGCCAACCTCGGCTACTGCGATGCCTGCTTCACCGGCGATTATCCGATCCCGTTGACCGACGCGTTGGAGAACCCGCCCGTCGAGGCGAACGTCGCCGTCCGCGCGTGACCCCAAAACCCCTCTCCCTTCCTGGGAGAGGGGTTTTGTGTGTGAACGAACAATAATCCCAGGAAACGAGCCGCTCCCATGTCCCGTCTCTCCGGCCGCATCGCCCTCGTCACCGGCGCATCGCGCGGCATCGGCGCCGCAGTCGCCAAGCGCTTTGCCGCCGAAGGCGCCCATCTGGTCCTGGTCGCCCGCACCGTCGGCGGGCTGGAGGAGACCGACGATGCCATCCAGAAGATCTCCGGCCAGTCGGCGACCCTGGTGCCGATGGATCTGCGCGACTACGACAAGATCGACCAGCTCGGTCACGCGCTGTACGAGCGATTCGGCAAGCTGGACGTGGTCGTCGGCAATGCCGGCGCGCTGGAGGCGCTCGGCCCGGTTGCGCAGTATGATCCCAAGCTGTGGTCGCGGGTGATGGACCTGAACGTGACGGCGAACTATCGCCTGATCCGCTCGATGGATCCGCTGCTGCGCGCGTCGGGCACCGGCCGCGCGATCTTCGTCACCTCTGCCGCCGCCAAGGCCCCGCAGCATTACTGGATGCCCTATGGTGCCAGCAAGGCGGCCTTGGAGATGATCGTGAAGAGCTATGCCATGGAGGTGTCAAGCTCCACGGTGCGGGTCAACCTGATCGATCCCGGCGTGGTCGCGACCAAGCTGCGGACCCAGGCTTTTCCCGGCGAGGATCCGACCAGGATCACCCAGCCGGATCAGGTGGCCGATCGATTCGTGGAGCTGGCCGAGGCTGGCTGCACGAAGCACGGTGAACTGATTCTGGCGCAGTAACCGGCTTCGACATTTCCTCGTAACAGCCACATCCCGCTCCTTCCCCGCGGCCGGCAGACGCCGGGCGGGGAAGGGCAGGGCTTCGGACATTCCCCGTCTAAAGTGTGAAGATCGCCAGCAGAACCAGCACCGCGATGACGCCGGCGATGCTGTACTTCATGAATTTGGTGAAGGCGATCCAGGTCGCCTGATGGGTACGTACGGTCTCTTCACTGACCGGGTTGGGACTCACGGCCGCCATATCGATCAACCCTCCGACAGTTTCTTTTGCCAGCAATTCTGACGCAGGCGCGCGGAAACGCAACAGATTCCGAGCGGAACCGTCAACTATGCCGGAAGGATAGGGGCCGGAAGGAAAAACCCGCCTAGAGGGGCGGGTTGAGGATGGTCGCCAGTTCCGGGGCCGGACCGTCGATCCGCACCAGATCGCCGTCGACGCGGGCGCGTCCCTCCGCGATCAGGCGGACGGCATGGGGATAGAGCTTGTGCTCCGCCTCCAGCACGCGGTCGGCCAGTCGGTGGGCGTCATCTCCGGGCAGGACCGGAACGGCGGCCTGGGCGATGATCGGACCGTCATCCATCGCCGGGCGGACATGATGGACGGTGCAGCCATGGAAACGGACGCCGGTGGCCAGCGCCCGCTCATGGGTGTCCAGGCCCTTGAAGGAGGGCAGCAGGGACGGGTGGATGTTGATGAGCGCATCCTGCCAGCGCCCGACGAACCAGGGCGACAGCAGCCGCATGAAGCCGGCGAGGCAGACCAGCTCGACGCCGGCCTCCCGCAGCCGGACGTCCATCGCCGCCTCGAAGGCCGGCTTGTCGCCGGGATAGTCGCGGTGGCTGACCACCGCGATGGCGATCCCGGCCGCGGCGGCACGTTCCAGGCCGAAGGCATCGGCCTTGTTGGACAGCACCAGTGCGATCTCGGCGGGGAAACCGGGTGCGGCGCAGGCGTCGATCAACGCCTGCAGATTGCTGCCGCGCCCCGAGATCAGGACGCCGAGCTTCAACTTGCTCATCGAACTATCCTTGGGACTTTTCCTGGGGTGCGTCCCTTACGCGGTCCAGGCCGCGTCCATGCCATTGACGGTCACGCGGGCGTCGCCGTCCTTCAGTGCGGTGACGGTGCCGACGGTGTAGACCGTCTCGCCGCCCTCGCGCAGGATGCCGATTGCCTCGTCCGTCTTGTCGGCCGGAACCACGACGACCATGCCGAGACCGACGTTGAAGGTGCGCGCCATCTCGTAGGGAGCGATGCCGCCGGTCTTCATCAGCCAGGAGAAGACGGGGGGCAGGGTCCAGGTCGAGGCATCGAGAACGACACCAAGCCCGTCCGGCAGGACGCGCGGAATGTTCTCGATCAGGCCGCCGCCGGTGATGTGGGCCATGGCACGGACCGTGCCGGCGCGCACCGCCTTCAGCGTGCTCTTCACATAGATGCGGGTCGGCGTCAGCAGGGCTTCGCCCAGCGTCTTCGACTCGTCCCACGGGCAGGCGGCGTCATAGCCGAGCCCCGATTTCTCGACCAGCTTGCGCACCAGCGAATAGCCGTTGGAATGCACGCCGGTGGAGGCAAGGCCGAGGACCACGTCGCCCGCCTGGACGGCGGAACCGGTCAGGGCGTGCTGGCGTTCCACAGCACCGACGGAGAATCCGGCGAGGTCGTAATCGCCTTCCGAATACATGCCCGGCATCTCGGCGGTCTCGCCGCCGACCAGGGCGCAGCCGGCCTGGCGGCAGCCTTCGGCGATGCCGGCGACGATGTCGCGGCCGGCAGCCACGTCGAGCTTGCCGGTGGCGTAGTAATCCAGGAACAGCAGCGGCTCGGCGCCCTGGACCACCAGATCGTTGACGCACATGGCGACGAGGTCGATGCCGACGGTGTCGTGACGGTTGGCGAGAATCGCCACCTTCAGCTTGGTGCCGACGCCGTCGGTCGTCGCGACCAGGAGCGGATCCTGGTAGCCGGCGGCGCGCAGGTCGAACAGGGCGCCGAAGCCGCCCAGGCCCGCGTCGGAGCCGGAACGCGCCGTGGAGCGGGCAAGGGGCTTGATCGCTTCGACAAGCGCGTTGCCCGCATCGATGTCCACACCGGCCTGCTTGTAGGCGTCGGACATGTTATAGGACTGGGTGCTGATGGTATCCTCGCTTGGGCTGAGCTATATACCGGGCCTTGGGCTCGGGCCGAACATACTCGAATCGGAAGGCTTTGCAATGCTCCACCGCCGCCGCGCGCCGCTCCTCGCCGGTCTTGCTGCCATGTCCACCGCTCTGGTCCTGACCATGACCGGGCCGGCGGGCGCGCAGACCGGCTCCCCGCCGCCGGCCGCCGCCAATGCTGCCGCCCCTGCCGCCTCCAATGCTGCCATGCCGTCCGCCGCCGACCCCTTCGCGGTCTCGGGCGTCCGGGTCGACATCAACGGCAGCAACCCGACCACGGTCCGCGACCAGGCGATCCGCGAGGCGCAGGCCAAGGCATGGGCGGAGCTCTACCGCCGCCTCGTTCCCGGCGGCACCCCGCCGCGCCTGTCGGACATCGAGATCGCCAAGCTGGTCCAGGGCTTCGAGATCGACGAGGAGAAGGTGTCGGCCAGCCGCTATGTCGGCGCCATCACCGTGCGGTTCCGTCCCAACGCGGTGCGCGATGCGCTCGGCCACAGCGGCGGCGCCACCCAGTATGTGGAGCCGCCCGCGCGCCCCTTCGTCATCCTGCCGGTGACCCTGACCGAGGGGCGCACGATCCTGTGGCAGGACCGCACCCCCTGGCGTGCGGCATGGGAGGCGCGGCAGCCCGCGGCGTCGCTGGTGCCGCTGGTGTTGCCGGATGGGGAGCTGACCGACGCCCAAGCGATCAGCGGCGAGGATGCAATCGCCGGCAATGCCGAGGCACTGGGCCGTATCGCCCAGGCCTACAAGGCTGGCGGGGTCGTGGTCGCCCGCACCGATCTGCCGGCGAACGGACCCGATCCGGCGCGGGGCATGACCATTGACGTCACCCGCTATGGGCTTGACGGCACGCGCGACAATCAGGTCGTGCAGGTGAAGGGCGGCAGCAATGCCGACGACGTGCTGACCCGCGCGGTCGCGGCGGTCGGCAGCCAGCTGGATGAGTCCTGGCGTCGCGAACACACCACCGCCACCGGGCCGGAGCAGGACACCCTGGTCCGCATTCCGCTGTCGGCGGTGAACGACTTGGTGGAGACGCGCAAGCGGCTTTCCTCGGTCAATGCCGTGACCCGCAGCAACCTCTTGTCCATCAGCCGCAGCGAAGCGCTGATCACCCTGACCCATCGCGGCGATCCCGACCAGCTGGCCCAGGCGCTTGCCCGCCAGGATCTGGGTCTTGCGCGTACGGCCGGGGCGGCTCCCGCAGCCTATCCCGGTGCGCCGCTGCCGGCACCCACCGCGGACTGGCAGCTGACGCTGCTGCCGCGCGGGTCGGGTGCCGCATCGGCCGGAGCCGTTCCGTCCGCGACGTCTCCGGTCGCGTCTCCCACCACGCTGGCACCGTCGGCGCCGCTGGATGCCGGCGTTTCCGGCGGATCGGCGGGCGGCATGCTGGGCGCTCCGCCGCGCAACCTGGGAACGCTGCCGGCCAAGAGCGTACCGTGAGCGTTCCGAACATCATCACCTTTCTGCGCATCCTGGCTGTACCGGCCGCGATGTACATGATCCTGACCGGCAGGATGGAGTGGGCCTTCGCACTCTTCGTCGCTGCCGGACTGTCCGATGCGTTGGACGGCGCCATCGCCCGCATGTTCAGGGCGCGTACGGTTCTGGGCGGCTACCTCGATCCGCTGGCCGACAAGGCCCTGATCGTCGGCGTCTATGTGGCGCTGGCCTGGGTGGGTACGATCCCGCTGTGGCTGGCGATGATGGTGATCTTCCGCGACATCATGATCATCGGCGGCGTCATCCTGCTGTTCACGCTGAAGGAGACGCTGGCGATGCAGCCGCTCTACATCAGCAAGGTGAACACGGTCGTCCAGATCGCGCTGGCCGCCGCGGTGCTGGCGCCGCCGGCGTTGGGCCTGCCGGAGATTCATCTGTACGGCTGGGAAGTTGTCGATGTGCTGGTGTACGCCTGCACGGTGACGACGGTCCTGTCCGGCCTGCTCTATGCGCGGCGCGGCGCCCTGCTGTTCAACCGGCTCGGCGGTGTTCCGTGACCTCGGCCAAGCAACTCCGCTTCTGGCTGATCGGACTCGGGCTGTTCGTCCTTGCGCTGTGGCTGCTGGCCGGCATGCTGCTTCCCTTCGTGGTCGGGCTGGCCATCGCCTATCTGCTCGATCCGCTGGTCGACCGGCTGGAGCGGGCCCGGCTGCCGCGCTGGCTCGGCACCACGCTGGTGCTGCTGGGGTTCCTGCTGGTCCTGGTGCTGATGGCGCTGCTCCTCGTGCCGCTGGTGCAGGGGCAGATCTCGCATCTGCTGGAGGTGCTGCCGACCTACGCCACCCTGGTGAAGGAGCGGCTGATCCCGGCGCTCGACCGCTTCATCCACCGGCTTCCGGCCGATGACGTGGAGCGGCTGCGGGCCGCCGCCGGCACCTATGCCGGCGAGGTGGCGGGGATGGTGGGACGAATCGTCTCGCACATCCTGTCGGGCGGGCTGGCGGTGTTCGACATCGTGACCCTGATGTTCATCACCCCGATCGTCGCCTTCTACATGATGCGCGACTGGGACGTGATGGTGGGGAAGGTCGATTCGTGGCTGCCGCGCCAGCATGCCGAAACCGTGCGCGAACAGGCGCGCGAGGTGAACGCCACCCTGTCCGGCTTCGTGCGGGGACAGGCGATGGTCTGCCTGGTGCTGGGCGTCTTCTATGCGCTGGCGCTGTCGGCGGCCGGGCTGGATTTCGGGCTGGTGATCGGCCTGATGGCCGGGGTTCTGTCCTTCATTCCCTATGTCGGCAGCCTGTTCGGCTTCGTCGCCAGCACCGGCCTTGCCCTGCTGCAGTTCGACGAGCTTTGGCGGGTCGCCGTCGTGGTCGGCATCTTCCTGTTCGGCCAGGCGGTGGAGGGCAATGTCCTGACGCCGAAGCTGGTCGGCGACAAGGTGGGGCTGCATGCGGTCTGGGTGATGTTCGCCCTGCTGGCCGGCGGCAGCCTGTTCGGATTCGTCGGCGTTCTGCTGGCGGTGCCGGTCGCCGCGGTGATCGGCGTGTTGACCCGCTTCGCATTGCGACAGTATCTCTCAAGCCCGTACTACCGCGGCACCGACGCGGAACGCTGATGGGTGTGTCCGCATGAGCTTGCCGGCGCAGATACCGCTCGACCTCGGGCACCGGACGGCAATGGGCTGCGAGGACTTCCTCGTGGCATCCAGCAATGCCGACGCGGTGGCATGGCTCGACCGCTGGCCATCCTGGCCGGCTCCGGCGCTGACCCTGTTCGGACCGGCCGGCTGCGGCAAGACCCATCTGTCCCAGGTCTGGCGCGCCCGCAGCCATGCCGTCATCACCAGGGGCGAGATGCTCGACTCGGGCGTGGTGCCGGCGCTGCTGGCACCCGCCAACGCGGTGGTGGTCGAGGATGCCGACGCGGTGTCGGGCAAGCCCGAGCGGGAAGAGGCGCTGTTCCACCTCTACAATCTGGCCCGCGAACAGCAGGGCCATCTGCTGCTGCTGTCGCGCAAGGCGCCGTCGCGCTGGCGCACGCGGCTGGCCGACCTGCGCTCCCGCATCAAGGGCGCCCCGGCGGTCGAGGTTCGCCCTCCCGACGACGCCCTGCTTGCCGCCGTGCTGGTGAAGCTGTTCGCCGACCGGCAATTGCGGCCGGGGCTGGAGGTCATCACCTATCTGCTGGCGCGGATGGAACGCTCGCTCGACTTCGCCCGCCGGCTGGTGGCGGCACTGGACCACGCCTCGCTCGCCGCCCATCGCGGGGTGACCGTGCCGCTGGCTCGCGAGGTCCTTTCGGAACTGCAACGGACGGAACCGCAACGATCCGGTTCCAAAACGACCCGCTAAGATATTTGGGAAGGGACGAGCATGGATTTGGGTATCGCCGGCCGCCGCGCCATCGTCTGCGCCGCCAGCAAGGGGCTGGGCCGTGCCTGCGCCTTCGCGCTGGCCCGCGAGGGCGTGCATGTCACCCTGACCGCCCGCAATGCAGATGCGCTGGAAGCGACGGCGGAGGAGATCCGCAAGGCGACCGGCGTCACCGTGACGACCGCTGCCGGCGACATCACGACGGAGGAGGGTCGGGCGTCGGCGCTGTCCGCCTGTCCCGAGCCGGACATCCTGGTCAACAATGCCGGTGGGCCGCCGCCCGGCGATTTCCACGACTGGGACCGGGAGGACTGGATCCGCGCGCTGGATGCCAACATGCTGGCGCCGATTTTCCTGATCAAGGCAACGGTGGACGGGATGATCGACCGCCGGTTCGGCCGCATCGTCAACATCACCTCGGCCGCGGTGCGGGCGCCGATTCCCATCCTCGGCCTGTCGAACGGTGCGCGCAGCGGTTTGACCGGCTTCGTCGCCGGCCTGTCGCGCCAGACGGTGAAGCACAACGTCACCATCAACAACCTGCTGCCCGGCCCGTTCGAGACCGACCGTCTGCGCAAGACCATGGAAGGCGGAGCGAAGGCCGCCGGCCGCAGCATCGACGAAGAGATGGACCTGCGCCGCAAGGGAAACCCCGCCGGCCGATTCGGGGATCCGGAGGAGTTCGGGGCCGCCTGCGCCTTCCTCTGCGCCGCGCGCTCCGGCTTCATGACCGGCCAGAACATCCTTCTGGACGGTGGGGCCTATCCGGGCACCATGTGATTAAGCAATCGAGGGGTGGCGAAGCCCCCGCGTCTCAAGTTTGTCCCTCCAATTCGCATCAAAATCCGCCCATCGTCACAGGCCATTAAGAAACGACCGCGGGAAGGGGGCTTCGGCGCCGCTTCCCCGGTCCGCCGGTTCGCAAGCGCGGCAGTGCCGCGGCGCCCGGACAACGGCTGACAAGCCACTGGCATAGGAACGATGAGCATGCAGCAGAGCGTGGCGGCCCCCGCGGTCTACACCGACCTTGGCCGCGTCATGGAGAGCATCACCCGCCGCTTCCTCGACGTGCTTCGGATGGAGCTGGCCCGGATCGGCGTGACCGACCTCAGCCCGACCCAGGCCCTGATGCTGCTGCACATCGGCACCGAGGAGCTGTCTGTCCGCGATCTGCTGGAGCGCGGCTATTACCTGGGGTCCAACGCCTCCTACAATCTGAAGCATCTGGTGGAAGCCGGCTATGTCGACCGCAGCCCGTCCCTGCGCGACCGGCGGGCCGCGCGGCTCAAGCTGTCGGAACAGGGACTGGCCACCTGCGAGGCGCTGAAGAAGCTGGAAGCGGCGCGGGCCGACAGCCTGCTGCGCAGTGACAGCGACGGTGCCGATTTCGAGACCACCTACCGCACGCTGCGGCGGCTGGAGCGCGCCTGGACCGACCTGATCCGCTACGACGATGCCGATCCCGCCTGACTCTCGGCTGGAAATTTTCGCGCGTCCGACACGTAATCTTATACTCACCAACCTGTTCGATCTGTGTCCAGAAGGGAACACCTGCGCCCATAACAGGAACGTAAAGAGAACTATGCGGTTGCTGTTCAGCGTCCGTTCTGGTAGCCATACAAGAACAAGACGCGAACAATGGAGGTTGGCATGTCGGTTCTGGCTTTCCTGCGTGAATGCATGACCCTCGCCCTGTTCCTCGCCGTTCTCTATGGCTGGGCAACGGTCGGGCCGATCCTGATCGGCTGAGCGGGCCTATGACGTCGGGGCGCCTGCCCCTTCGGAAGAGGTCCCCGAACGAGGGAAGCCGCGTCGGTATTATATCCGAAATCCCAGCCCACCCCGGCCGGCGCAGCGCTTACATCGGGAACACGCGGAACCGTTCCTGGCCCGACAGAGAAGCCGAA
The DNA here is from genome assembly GCF_001639105.2 of Azospirillum humicireducens. Taxonomy (NCBI): domain Bacteria; kingdom Pseudomonadati; phylum Pseudomonadota; class Alphaproteobacteria; order Rhodospirillales; family Azospirillaceae; genus Azospirillum; species Azospirillum humicireducens. The sequence continues at coordinate 1,285,197 of NZ_CP015285.1, read as the reverse complement.
AGGGGAGCGGTTCCGCGAACGCCGACAACGCGTGGGGATTGGGACGGATGCGGAATTTCTTTCGGAAGCGTCGCTCGGCCGCTGTGGCGGACGAACGGATGCCGGCGGCTGGCGGTGCGGGTCTAGGCGGTGCGGGTCTAGGCGGTGGCGGACTCGGCGGCGGCCTGACCGGCAACGGAATGGGCATGAGTGGACCTGGCATGTCGGGACCGGGCCTGTCCGGTCCAGGATCCACCACAGGCAACTTCCCCAATGCTCCCGGATTCTCCCGGCCCGGAGGGACGCCCCTGCGTCCGGTGGACGGCGGACAGGGCGGCGGACAGGGACGCGTCGGGTTCGAGGCGATGCGCGGTCCTGCCGCGCCGCGCCAGCCCGACATCATCGACAACGACGCCACCGGCGACCGCCGCGGCCACATGTTCCCGCAGCCCGGCGGGCGCGAGGCTGAAAGCGAGCACGAGCTGCCGCGCTTCACCATGTCGGTCAACGGCGGCTATCGCGGCGGCATGGGCGCCAACGCGCCGGCCATGCTGAAGGGCCTGACGCCGGAGCTGAACGGCCTGCTGCGCGAGGCCTTCACCCCGACCCGGCCGAAGCAGCAGCTGAACGGCCTGTTCATCGGCCGCAACGACACGCTCCGCCGCATCATCTCGGCCATCGAGGAGGAGCGGGCGCACGTCATCCTTTATGGCGACCGCGGCCGCGGCAAGACTTCCGTCGCCAATGCGATCGAGAAGATCGCCGGGCAGGCCGGCTACCTGTCGCTGAAGCTGACCTGCAGCGGCGAACTGAGCTTCGAGGACATCTTCAGGCACTTCCTGAAGAAGATCCCCTCCACCTATTACCGCTCAGCGCTCGACAACCCGTTCGCGGCCCGGCGCAACTTCGCCAGCCTGAACGAGCTGTTGCCGGACGGCACCTTCAGCGTCACCGAACTGAACGAGGTGCTGGCGGGCATCCACGCCACCCATGTGCTGCTGATCCTGGACGAATACGACCGCGTCCTTGACGAGGATTTCCGCAACAAGCTGGCGGAGCTGTTCAAGAACCTGACCGACAGTTCGATCCCGGTCACCCTGCTGGTGGTCGGCGTCGCCGAGAATCTGGACCAGCTGCTGGGCAAGCATCCGTCGATCCAGCGGTCGCTGGTGCCGGTGCATCTGCCGCTGATGACCGATCAGGAGATCGGCCGGCTGATCCAGGCCGGTGCCCAGAATGCCGGGATCGAGTTCGCGCCCGACGTGGTGCGGCGGATCGCCGAGTTCGTGCGCGGGCTCCCCTACTACGCCCAGCTTCTGGGCCTGCATGCGGCGCGCAGCGCCGTCAGCCGCGGCAGCAAGCTGGTGGAGCGGCCGGATCTGGCCTATGCCGTCGCCCGCTGCCTGCAGGAGGCCGAGCGCGGCATCGTCGAGAGCTATGCCCGCGCACTGGCGGCCGACCGCCGCGCGGAACTGGAGGATGCGCTGCTGGCCGCCGCCCTGTGCCCGGCCGACGCCTATGGCGTGTTCGATCCCAACGATCTGGCGGGCGACAGCGGTGAGTTGCCGAGTGCCGCGACGCTCGACCTGCTGAAACGCCTGACCCGCGACGACCATGGCGGCGTCCTGGCCCCGATGGTGGAGCCGGGATTGGAACGCTATCGTTTCCGTAATCAGATGATGCGCCAATATGTTCTGATGCGTCAGGCGAGTGAGCGCGGCCAGATCTGATCCATCCCCGATCAGGCCGTCCTTCGGCCCTTCCCCGGCGACGGGGGAGGGCCACTCTTTTTCAGGGGAGCTGGGTTACAGATAGGCTGCGCGGCGCTGTCCGCTGGCCTTCTGCCACGCCCACTCGACGACTGCGCTCATCAGCCGCTCCAGCCCAGGCTTCAGCTCCGCCGCCAGGTCGGGGCGGAAGCGGTAGGGCGCGTCCTCGTCCATATAGGTGGACTGGGTCAGCTCCAGCTGGATGGCGTGGATATTCTCGTCCGGCTTGCCGTAATTGCGGATGATGTAGCCGCCGCGCATGCGGCCGTTCAATGCGGCGGAGTAACGTTCCGATGCCGAAAGGACGTTCATCAGTCGGGCGACCAGCGGCTGGGCGGCGCTGCTGCCGTCGCCGGTGCCCAGGTTGAAGTCCGGCAGGGTGCCGTCGAAGAAGCGTGGAACCCGGCTGCGCACGGAATGGGCGTCGAACAGCACCGCGACCCCGAACCGGTCGCGCAGGGCGCGCAGTTCGCTGTGCAGCTGTTCATGATAGGGACGCCAGTAGGCGCCGACCCGCCGTTCGATCTCCGCCCGGTCGGGTTCCTGCCCGGCGCGATAGATCGGCGCATGGTCGAAGCTCGTCAGCGGGCAGAGTTCCGTCGGGTCGAGGCCGGGCTGGGCGACGATTCCCTCTGGGTCGCGGTTCAGGTCGACCACATATCGCGAACAGAGCGCCGTCAGGAAACCGATTCCGAGAGCCGGGGCGAAGTGATACAACCGGTCCAGGTGCCGATCGACATCGGGCTGTGCAATCCCGTGTTCGGTCATCGTCGCGGCGATATCCGGCGGAATCATGGTCCCGACATGCGGAATGCTGAGCAGGACCGGCGTTTCACCTGGCTGGAAGCGGAAGGTTTCCATGGCTCGTCTCGTTACGGGAACGGCTGGCTCAGGGCTGTGTGCAGTGCGGCAAGGACAGCCGGTGGACTATGGGGCGCGTTGCCGTAGTCCGTCAAACACATTGCGTTTTTTTGAAACCTCCAGTGACGGCGCACAAGTCGATCCTGTTCTTCCGCACCGCATTCCCTACCATGGCACACCGAGTTGGCCGTTGACCGGAAGCTCGACTTGCCGGACACTCCCGCGACATCGGCGACCGCCCGGCAGAAGGCGGCGCCCAGCACCGGATCGAGCTGTCCCCCGGCGACCGGACCGAAGACTTCCAAAACATACGGCGCCCCGATTTCGCAGCCCCGGTGACGAAGCAACGCAGCAGGGGAGAAGCGACCATGAACACCGCCACCCGTCTCGGCGCTGCCATGCCCGGCAGGCGCCAGATCCTGTTGCCGCTCGCGCTGGCGCCCGTCGCCGGCTGGGCGGTTTGGGCAGCCGGTACACCCGAGGCGCCCAGCCATCCGGCAGGGCCGTTCCACTTGCCGTTGGACGAGACGACGGCTCTGTGGCGCGACCTTGGCACGGTCCGGCTCGGCGGCCTCGCCGGCGATCCGCAGTTTCCGGTCAAGGTCTCCGCCCTGGACGGCCGTACCGTCACCGTCCGCGGCTTCATGGTTCCGCTGACCGGCGGCACCACCCACAACCGCTTCATCCTGTCCGCCAATCCCATGGGCTGCCCCGCCTGCGAAAGCCCCGGACCGGCCGGTATGATGCATGTCCACTCTTCCATCGCATTGCCCAGCACCAGGGAGCCGGTGACTCTGACCGGCACCCTGCGCCTGCGTCCGCAGGAAGGGCTCTTCTACCGGTTGGATCGCGCCGAACAGCGCTGGGCCTGACCACCACCACCACCGCCACCGCCACCGCCACCGCCACCTCCCCGGCAGTGCGGCGGTGATGACTGCTGCGTCCGGAATGCGCCTTGCTTCGGCCGCGGCGATGGCGGGAGCGCTACTGATATATGGCGGCGTCAGCGTCCCTGCGCCGCCGTCCCTGCGCTGGGGCGAGGCCGCCATCGGCCTGCTGATCCTGCTGTCCATCGGCTGGAGGCGGCCTCTGATGGTGGCGACCGGCCATGCGCTGCGCGACTCGGGGGAGGGGGCCTGGATGGCCATCGCGGTCGCGGCGCTGGGCTGGCTGCTGTGGGTGCCGCTGCTGCGTGGGGCGGCGCTCGGCTGGGAGGCGGCGGACATCCTGCGGGACGTGGTGCCGCTGTTCTATCTGTTCCTGCCGGTGCTGCTGGTTCCCGCATTGCGGCGCGCCGGAGCCTGGGGTGCGCGGCTTCTGACCGGCGGGCTGGCCCTCGCCGGATTGCTCCTGACCTTGCGCTGGTGGAAGCAGGCGGATTGGGGGTTCGGCGCCGTCGGTACGCGGGCGATGGCGGACGGGGGGGCCTATCTGCTGAATGCCCCATCGGTGTTGTTCGCCGCGGTGGCGTTGCCGGCGCTGGCGCTCTCGCTCGTGGCGGTCGGAGGAGCGTTCAGGCGCTGGATCGCGGCGTTCGCCTGCGCTGCCGGGGGAGGGCTCTGCCTCGGTGCTTTGGCAGGAGCCGTCCACCGCACCGCCTTGGGGCTGGCTGTGCTGTCGCTGACGATGGTGGCCCTGTGGTGGGTGCGGCGGCGCCCCTGGCTGGCGGCTCCGCTGCTGCTGGCGGTGGGGGTCGTCATCCTTCCCGCCGGGGATGCGCTTGTCGGTGCCTGGCAGCAGGTGGCGGAGAAGACCCGGCTGACCGGCGCCAACACGCGCTGGGAGGAAGCGGCGGCGGTGATCGACCATGCAGTTTCATCGCCCTGGATCCTGCTGTTCGGCGATGGATGGGGGGCGCGCATCGCCAATCCGGCCGTAGGAGGATGGCGGGTCGGCTACACCCACACCCTGGTCAGCTACAGCCTGCTGAAGACGGGACTCCTGGGCATGCTCGCATTCGCAGCCTACCTGTGCGCCCTGGTCCGTCCCTGGCGTCGCCTGCTGGCGGAGGATCCGCCTTTGGCCATGGCGGTGGTGCCGCCGCTGCTCATGGCGCTCTGTCTCCATACCAGTTTCAAGTATCTCGATACTGGCGTCATCCTGTCGCTGATGCTTTTGGCGTCCGAGTTCAGGAAGGGGTTGTCCAAGCCATAGAGACAAAGCATACTTTCGCGTGCAATTCTGGCTTCGGTGCGCTGTGACGCTCGGCAGACCTTCCATACTGTTCGTCAATCGGGTGTTCCCGCCCGACCGCGGGGCGACCGGGCGTTGCCTTGACGATCTGGCAACCCGCATGGTGGCTGCAGGCTGGCGGGTCACGGTGGTCGCGGATGGAGCGGTGTCTCGCGTCGCCGCGCCAGCGGGCATCGCGCTCCATCGGACCGGCGGCGAGGTGCCGGAGGGGGATCGGCCGGACGCCCGTGCGTATCTCGACTCGCTGTGCCGTCTGACCGGACTGGCCCTGCGCCTGCCGCGTCATGACGTGGTGGTGACGATGACCGATCCGCCGATGCTGGCGCTCGCCGGGCCGATTCTGGCTGCACGCCATGGCGCGGCGACGGTGCACTGGTGCCAGGACCTCTATCCCGATCTGCTGCCGGTGCTGGGTGTGCGCATGCCGGGGATGGTGCATCGGCTGGCCGTAAAAGGAATGTCGCGGGCCTTGCGCCGTCACGACGGCGTGATCGCGATCGGACGCTGCATGCGCGACCGGATCGCGGCCATGGGCGTGAAGGAGGAGCGGCTGTGCCTTCTGCCCAACTGGCCCGATCCTGCCATCCGCCCGTTGCCGAAGGCCGGCAGCGCTTTCCGCAGGTCCTTGGGGGCGAGGGAAGTCGAAAGCCGTTTTGTGGTCTCCTATTCCGGAACCCTCGGCCTTTCCCACCCGATGGACGGCGTGCTGGAGGCCGCGGCGCGGCTGCAGGACAGCGACCCGAACATCCTGTTCCTGCTGACCGGGGAGGGGAGGGGATTCGCGGCGGTGGAGGGGAAGGCGCGAAGCCGTGGCCTGCGCAATCTGCGGCGGATGCCCTGGCAGCCGGCGGAGCGGTTGGCGGAGAGTCTGTCGGCCGCCGACCTGCATCTCGTGACGATGCACCCGGCGGCGGAAGGACTGCTGGTGCCGAGCAAGCTGGCCGGCGTCCAGGCCGCCGGACGCCCCTGCCTGTTCCTGGGACCACGGGAGAGCGAGGCCGCGACGCGGGTTGCCGGCTGCGGACTCGTCATCGATCCGTTCGACGGTGTTGCCATCGCCGATGCGGTCCGGTCCTATGCCGCCGATCCGGTGCGTTGCGCAGCGGAGGGCGCTCATGCCGCCCGTCGCTCCGCCGCCTGGACGGCCGATGATGCTGCCGCCGCGTTCGCCGCAATCGCCGAACGCCTTTTGTCGGCACGGCGGATCTCCCGGCCGATGATGGTCAGGCCGCTGCCATATGCCTGATGGCGTGCTGACCCAACCCGACGCCATGACGCTGCGTCTTCCCACGAAGGGCGGGGAGGGCGATCTTCGCGGCCTCGTTCGCCTGCTGCGGCAGGGGTGGCGCTGGCTCCTTACCGGCTGCTTCGGCGGCATTGCACTTGCGGTTTGCGCCCTGTGGCTGGTTGCGCCGGCTTACACGGCGACGATGGTGATCGGTCCGACCGCCCGGGTCGGCTCCGCCGCCATGGGGGCGCGCGTGCCCACGCTGAGCGGACGCGACTCCGCCGCGATGGCGGAACCGGGCGCCGGCGACGAATCGCTGTCGGATTTCGCCCGCTATCTCGAACTTTTCGGCTCCGGTCCGGTGGCGGACCAGCTCGCGCGGGATCCCGGCGTGCTGCGCGCTCTGTTCCCCGATCGCTGGGATGCGGAGTCGCAGCGCTGGCACCCGCCCGCCGGCTTGATTCCGGCGGTGAAGCGCACGCTGCTGGCGCTGGTCGGCCGGCAGGATTGGGTGGAGCCGGATGGGGAGCGGGTGGCGCGTGCCCTGCGTGACCGGCTGATGATCGACATGCTGCGGTCGGGGCCGATGCGGCGCATCACCCTGCGCCATTCCGACCGTGCGACGGCGCTCGACCTGCTGGGCCGCGTCGCCGCAGCCACCGATGCCCATTTGCGGGCGGAGGCGGCACGGCGCAGCGCTGCCCAGATCGCCCATATCAAGGAGCGGCTGGGCGCGATCACCGTGGCCGAACACCGCCAGGCCTTGAGCGACCTGCTGCTGGATCAGGAGCGCGTGGCGATGATGATTGGAGTCGAGCTGCCCTTCGCCGCCGACATGATCCAGCCGCCCGGCGCCGCGTCCCTGCCGGACTGGCCGAATCCGGCAGTGGTCGTGCCGCTGGCGGGAATGGCGGGACTGATGGCTGCCTGCTTCTGCCTCTCTGCCCGTCATGCCCTGCGGGATGGGCGCGCGGGGAGGGACGCATGATGACCCCCATCCCCGTTTCCGTGGTGGTGATGACGCGCAACGAGGCCGCGAACCTCGTCCCCTGCCTGACGGCGCTGACCCGCTTTGCCGAGTGTTTCGTGGTCGACAGCGGCAGCGACGACGGCACGCCGGAGATGGCCCGTTCCTTGGGCGCAAGGGTGGTCCCCTTCCGCTGGAACGGCCGCTATCCGAAGAAGAAGCAATGGTGCCTGGACACGCTGCCATTCGCCCATGACTGGGTGCTGTTCGTCGATGCCGACGAGCGGCCGACCGCGCCGCTGGCCGATGAGATCGCCAAGCTGATGGCCGGCGGCCCATGCCATTCCGCCTATTGGATCGATGGCCGCCCGGTCCTGCGGGGTCGCGCGCTGCGGTTCGGCTGCTGGAACCGCAAGCTGGCTCTGCTCGACCGGCGCCATGTGCGCTTTCCCGATCAGCCTGACCTGGATGTTGCCGCCATGTGGGAGGTGGAGGGGCATTACCAGCCGGAGGTTGCCGGCACGACGGGACGGCTGCGGCACCCGATGGATCATGGCGACGCCAAGCCGCCGTCCGCCTGGTTCGACCGGCACAACCGCTATTCCGACTGGGAGGCGGCCTTGCGCGCCGATGGCCGGATGGAGCGGTTGATCGACGGTGAACCGGGCGATGGCGGGCTCCCGCGCCGGAAAACGCTGAAGCGGTTGTTTCAGCGTCTCCCCGGCCGTCCGCTCTGGGCGTTCCTGCATGCCTATGTGCTGCGCCTGGGCGTCCTCGACGGCGCAGCGGGGCTGGATCACGCGTTGGGTCGCGCGTTCTACTACTGGCAGGTCGGGCTCAAGATGCGGGCTGCCGTCCAGGCTCAGGCTTCCGCCGTGCGCCTTCCGTCGGGCTGCTCCCCTTCGCCCAGCCCTTATTCCTCGACCAGTGCGATGCGGTCGCCGCCCAGCGCCTTCAGCAGATCGAAGGTGCGCTTGCGCACACCCGGATCCTCGATCCGGTAGTAGGCACGGACCAGCTCCAGCGTTTCACGGCGGGCCATCGATTCGAATTCGTCGGTCTCGCTCGGGCTCTCAGCTGGCGCCTCGGCGGAGATCTGATCGGGAGACGGCATGTCGTCGAAGAAGTAGCTGACCGGAACGCCCAGAACCTGGGAGAGATTGTAGAGGCGGCTGGCGCTGATGCGGTTCGACCCGCGCTCGTACTTCTGCAGCTGCTGGAAGGTGATCCCGACCGCTTCGCCCAGCTTCTCCTGGCTCAGGCCGAGCAGGGTGCGGCGAAGCCGCAGGCGGGCACCGACATGGATGTCGATTGGGTTGGGACCTTCGCCGCGGCGCGACAGGGTGTGGGCGGGGGCGAGTTTGGTCTTGGTCGCGCTCATAAGTCGTACCTCGAAGGGAAAGCCGGAGGGAAGGCGCCGCGAGAATGCTTAGTTCAGAAAGTAAATTCTATGCAACCATTTGTGCGCATCAACGGTCCGTTTGGGTAGAAGTGGGAAGCCATATGCGAAAGACATTAAGTTTCCGGGCATCGGAAACGTAATTTCGCGTAAGCGGTGGGAAGATGTTGACGCACTGCCAGTGCGACTCGTTGCACTGCGGTGATCGCTGCCGCACAAAGCGGGCCCTGGCCCAACTGCATACGCCGAATCGCTTCCTGTTCACGCCGGCCGATGGCGGCATCGCGTTGCGACAGGCCGCCGGGGGCGAACAGACAGATGGGCCACCGCAGCCGGACAGCAGGTCCGCGACCCAGGGCGCCAAGCGTGAAGGCATAGTCGGCTGCGATCCTGAAGGCGGGGTCGAAACCAAGCCCTGCCAGGGCCGGTACGCTGTAGATCATGGCCTGATGGTGTGTGAACATGCCGAAAGCCGCCCAGCGGTGGGACCGCGCGCGCTTCAACAGGATACGTCCGTCGCTCTGCCGCTCCAGCGCATCGCCGTAAAGGAGGGCGGCGTCGGGATCGCGGCCGATGGCCTGCAGCACCCTCATGGCGCTGTCCGCCGCGGCCAGCCGGTCGCCGGCATTCAGAAAAAGCACATGGCTGAATCCGAGGTGCCGGGCGGCGTCGAGCGTATTGTTCATCGCCGCATAGAGCCCCCGATCCGGGGCGGACCGCCACCAGACCGGTTGGTTGCCATTCTCCGCGAGCCAATCGGCGGTTCCGTCGGTGGACCCGCCATCGGCGACCAGCCAGGCGACCTGCGGTCCCAATTGCCCCCGCAGGCTATCATGGGTGTCGATCAGGCCGGTGCGGTGATTAAGAACCACCGTCAGGATGGCCAGGCGGATCGGGAGAGCCAAGGTCATCGCGCGATCACCGAAACGGAGGCGGCGGTGATGGCAAGCTGGCTCAGGATGTTGCCGAAGGTCTTGGCGACGTCGAGGCCATCGAAGGGACGCGGGTCGCGCGGCACCACCAGGATGGAGCCGGGCGGTATCGCCTCCACCCGATGGTTCCAGGAGGACAAGGCCAGTGTACGCGCCCTGCCGTCGGGCAGAACCAGGAAGCTGCGTCCGGTATCGGCATCGCGGGTCGGTCCTCCGGCCTCGTTCAGGTAATCTTCCGCGCTCTTGCCGCTGACGAACTGGGCGGCGGTGGGATGCAGGACCTCGCCGGCGACCGCGACGGTCAGCGGCCGTTTCGGGATCACGATGCGGTCGTCCGGTTCCAGAAGCGGATCCAGCTCCGGCCGCGTGCGCAGGACGGCTGGATCCGCCTCCACCACCACGCGGCCGAGCGGTTCCGCACCGCGAAGCTGGGCGGCGAGCTGACGCGCCAGCGCGACATTCTCCGCCTTCACCGGCTCGCCCTTTTCCACCTCCAGCGCCAGCGTGCGTTCCAATTCCCGTGCCTGACGCTGGAACTGCTCCTTCTCGCGACGGCGCTCGCTCTCGCGGGTCAGGACGGCTCCGGCCGGATAGGCGTCTTCCAGTAGGCCCCCGGCCCGAGCGATCAAGGAGGACAGCGTTTCACTGCGGCCGATATCGTAGCGGCCGGGCCGGCGCACCGCCCCGTCAATGGCGACAGCACGCGATTCCAGCGCCTGTGGCCGCGGATTGATCCGCAGCGCATCGCCGGGGCCGGCCATATGCGTGCCGTCGCGCCCGAGATCGACGATTCTGCGGCTGCCAGTCACTTCCGTGAGTTCCGCCGCGGCCGGATCGGCATCGGCCGACAGACCGCCTGCAACGGCGATCAGCGCGGACAACGGCGTGCGGTCGGCGACCGGATAGCCGCCGGGATCGCGTACCGCGCCGCGCACCTGTACCGTCCGCTCTCCGATCAGTGCGACGATGGCGGGATCGAGCAACGCGGCGAGAATCGGTGGCTCGTCCGCCGCCTCTCCGTCGGCCGGCTCGGTGGACCTTGCAGCGCTGCCGGCGTCGCTGGGTTTCACCAGGCCGCGGACATCCTCCGCGGCGAACAGGTGGATGCGGTCGCCGTCGGCAAGTCTACGGTCGGCGCGTCCTGCGGCCACCTCCTGCGGGGAGAAGGGCAGATAGGCGCGGGTCAGGCTGCGCCGGTCATAACGCTCGACGATCCCCAGCAGCGGATAGACGTCCCGCTTCAGGGCCTTCCCGTCGGCCAGCGCAGCGCGCAAGGTCGTTTCCGCAGTCAGGCGGCGCGTGCCCGGACGGCGGACATGACCGATCAATTCGTACTGCGGCGCCTCCGGTTCGACGATTGCTTCGCGGGCGCCGCCGTTCGCAGCGGTGCCGGCATCGACGACCGGATAGAAGCCGGGGCGCGACACGCCGGTCAGGCGAAGCACCGAGTGGCGGAGCGCCAAGGGAAGCAGATCGGGCACGGTGGTAAACAGAGGTGGGCAAGGCGTGCGTGCGCCGGTCAGCCCGGCAGCGGCCCGTGCTTGCGGTCCGGTTGCAAGCGGCCCATCGGGGTCCGCGGCCAGGTTGCGGGCCAACGTGACCAGACCGGGGCAGGCGTCCTGCGGCGGCTGCCTCTCCCCGCGAAGCAGTGCCAGCACCGGCTCTGCCGTCAGGAAATCGATGTCGTTCGCTCCCAGAACATAGAGAATGTCGCCCCCGGCCAACCGGCGTCGGTCGCGCCCTTTCAGCACGGAGGCGAGATCGACCGGGTGGAGGACACGCGATCCCGTGGCGGCTTCGTCCGTCTCCAGTGCCGCGAAAGGCAGATAGGGAGCGGGACGCAGATCGCTGCGGGAAAGCAGTCCGGCAAGGGTCGCGGCCTGAGGAAGGGCGCGCGGGCCGGGGCGCAGGACATGTCCCTCCAGCCGCACCTCGTCGCGGCGGTCTTCGCGCAACGGGGCGATCAGCAGCAGGTCGCCGTCGCCGAACCGGCGGGCATCGGCGTCTGCGATCTCCTCCGCCGCTTCCTCGCCTGACGGGCCGATGCCGAGGCGCAGCAGCCGGGCACGGCCGGGCCGCAATGCGCCGCCGGCCAGATCGCGCAATTCGGCAGCCGACAGCTGACCGCCGCCGGGCGGCAGCTCATAGATGCCCGGCCTCTTGACCGGCCCAGCGATCCCGACCGTGGCGCCCAGCGGCGGAACGAACAGGCGGTCGCCGTCGCGCAACGGCCGATCGGCATTGCCGGCATCCCCTCCCACCTGCAGGGCATACAGATCCACCGCGATGCTTCCGCCTGCACGCATCAGGCGGATGGCCCGCAAGCTGCCGTTCCGCTCGACACCGCCCGCCGCCGACAGGGCGTCGAGCGCGGTGGCGAATGCGCTGACCTCCTGCCGGCCTGGGCGTCGCACGGCACCGGTGACCACCACACCGATCCGACGAACTTCCGCCAGCGTGGCGAAAGATTCGGTGTTTGGCCAGGTTGCGGCGACCGCAGCGGCCAGCTCCCGACGAAGGCTGTCCAACGGCAGGCCTGCCGCGGTGACCGGGCGCAGGTCGTCCACCACCAGCTGGCCGTTGCGGTCGACCACGAACCGTTTGCTGAACGACTTCTGGCCGCGCAGCGTCACCGTCACGGCATCGCCGGTGTTCAGCACATAGTCGCCCTGAACCGCGCCGGGTGCGCTCGCGTCAGCGGCTGCCGAATCGCGCGCCGGGGCGAACAGGTCATAGCCGAACTGACGCAGCGGCTCGCCGGCGCGGGCGGAAAAGGCGGCTTCAAGAGGTGAGACGGAAGGCGGCATCAAAGGATCGCTTCGCGTCGGCCCGGCGGCCAACACGGTGCACACCCACAGCAAAAACGCCACCCCTGGCGCCAATCGGGCGAGTATCCTGCACTCAGCAGACAGCATTAATGTCCATTATCCGGCCATTCACCCGCTTACGGCGAGCAAAAATCGGTGAACACTATCGAATGCATTCGACCGGAAGGCAATGGCCAGCATCCGGGGCGCCATGCAAAAGGGCGGCATCCGTGCGCACGCGGGTGAGGCTATCATGCGCCGTCCACCCGACTCGCTGCCGCGGCGGAGCCGTGAAGCGGCAAGGCACCGGCTGATCGCCGGAAAACACAAGGATACCAGTGGCGTGATCGTCATCCACAGCGAAGAGCACCGGCTGCAGGCTGGCCGGTCCGAACTCAACGACGGCCAACTCGTCCCCTGCTACGAGAAGCCGGCGCGTGCCGACATCGTGCGGGCACGGATCGAGGCGGTGGGGTTCGGGCCCATCGTCGAACCCACCCGTCACGGCCTGGCCCCGCTGGAGCGGGTGCATGATGCCGGCTATCTCGGCTTCCTCCAGACCGCCTGGGACGAGTGGGTGAAGGAACATGGCGCCGATATCGACGCTCTGCCGCTGAATTGGGTGGCGCCGGGCATGTCGCGGCGGCGGGTGCCGCGGTCCATCGACGGTCGACTCGGCTTCTATTCCTTCGATGCCGGCACACCGATCACCGCCGGCACCTGGCGGGCGGCGACGGCGGCGGCGGACAGCGCACTGACCGGCGCCGACCGGCTGCGGGGCGGCGACCGCAGCGCCTTCTCGCTCTGCCGCCCGCCCGGCCACCATGCCGGACATGCGTTCTATGGCGGCTACTGCTTCCTGAACAATGCCGCCATTGCCGCGCAGTCCCTGCGCGACGGCGGAGCCGCTCGGGTTGCGGTGCTGGACGTCGATTACCACCACGGCAACGGCACGCAGGAGATTTTCTGGGAACGCGGCGACGTGCTGTTCGTGTCGATCCACGCCGATCCGATCGATGAGTTCCCCTATTTCTGCGGTCATGCCGACGAGACCGGCGCCGGGGTGGGCGAGGGGGCGAACCTGAACCTGACGCTGCCCTGGGGCACCGACTGGACCGGCTATGCCGAGGCGCTGGCTGCGGCGGCGGCGAAGATCCGGGAGTTCGGGGCCGACGCGCTGGTCCTGTCGCTGGGGGCGGACACCTATGGCGGCGATCCCATCTCCCGCTTCCGGCTGCTGTCGGAGGATTTCCTGCGCATGGGGGCTGCCATTTCCGGCATCGGTCTCCCGACGCTGTTCGTGATGGAAGGCGGCTATGCCGTCGACGATCTCGGCGTGAACGTCGTCAATGTGCTGACCGGCTTCGAGCAGGCTTGAGCGGAAGCGGTTGGGACGACTCGGCCTTCCCGTTGCCGATAGGGTCGATTCGTTCTAATTTGGACGGAGAACCGCACCCTTCTTGAGGATGTGGACGGTGGCCGCCGACCTCTCCATCTCCAGCCTGCCCATCGGGAGCTATGGCACTCCGCGCAGCCGGCCGGCGCGCGGGGAGGACGGGAACGCGTCCGGCGTGAAGGGCGGCGGCGGTTCCGCCGGGGCGACCGACACGGTCACCCTGTCCGACGCCGCCCAGCAGCAGGTCCAGAAGCTCAAGCAGATCGATGCCAATGTCCGCCAGCACGAGGCGGCACATCAGGCGGCGGGCGGCAGCCATGCCGGCGGCGCGTCCTTCACCTACACGCGCGGGCCGGACGGCAAGAACTACGCGACCGCGGGCGAGGTGCCGATCGACGTCAGCGCCGAATCCGAGCCGGCCGCAACCATCGCCAAGATGGAGCAGGTGAAAGCCGCCGCCCTCGCTCCCGCCGATCCGTCACCGCAGGACATGCGCGTCGCCGCCCAAGCCGATGCGGCGAAGCTGAAGGCGCAGGCGGATCTGCGCCGCCAGGGTGGAGAGGGACAGGGCGGGGAAGGGCAGGGCGCCGAGCCCCCTGCCGCACGGGCCGCCGCCGCCTATGGCGCGGCACAGTCCCTGGGCTATGCCCGGTCGGACAGAGGGCTGACGGTCTGATGCCGCTCCGCGGTGGTATGGTCAGCGTCGCGGCGTGGTCTCTCCGTCCAGCGTGAGAATGGCGCCATAAAGCTCCGGACGGCGGTCGCGGAAAATCCCCCAGGAGGCGCGCTGGGCGGCGATGCGGTCGAGGTCGAAGGTCGCGGTCAGCACCGCGCGGCTTTCGCGGTCGGCCTGTGCGACGATCTCGCCCTGCGGCCCGGCGATGAAGGACGAGCCGTAGAAGGTCAGGGCGCAGCTTTCCCCCTGTTCCACGCCGACGCGGTTGGAGGCGACGAGCGGCATCAGATTGGCGCCGGCATGGCCCTGCATCACCCGTGTCCAATGGCCCTGGCTGTCGATGGAGGAGTCCTGCGGCTCCGATCCGATGGCGGTCGGGTAGAGCAGGATTTCCGCCCCCCTCAGCGCCATGACCCGCGCGGTTTCCGGAAACCACTGGTCCCAGCAGATGGCGCAGCCGATGGTGGCGTAGCGGGTCTTGAACACCGGGATGCCGGTGTCGCCGGGGCTGAAATAGAACTTCTCCTGATAGCCCGGTCCGTCGGGGATATGGGACTTGCGATAGAGGCCCAGCAGGCTGCCGTCCGCATCGACCATGGCCATGGAGTTGTAATAGGCGTTCCGCGCCTTTTCGAAGAAGCTGACGGGGATCACCACCGACAGCTCGCGCGCCAGCGACTGCATCCGCTGGATCACCGGATGACCTTCCGCCGGGGCTGCGAGTTCGAACAGAGACTGCTTCTGGTCCTTGCAGAAATAAGGGGTCTCGAACAGCTCCTGCGGCAGGATGATCTGCGCACCCTTGGCGGCAGCCTCACGGATCAGCGATTCGACGCCGTCGACGTTGGCGGCACGGTCCCAGCTGCAGGCCATCTGGGTGGCGGCGACGGTGACGGTACGGGACGAGGGGACGGTCGGCGAAGCGGTCATTGCGGTCGCTGGCTCCTGTTGCGGCACGGGACTGTGGCGGTTGATGTCTGTGTGACCAATGGTCGCGGCGGATACAAGCTGCGGCGTGGGGCGCCGCTGAATTTTAGCAAATTATTCACATTTCACTGGTTCAGAGATATGATCTGCCAAATAAAACCGATCCAAAGGGTAATCTTCGCAACCAGCATCATATGGGGATATGGCGGCCTGCGCCCGATTTGAAAAGAACGATTCCACACAAGGCGGCCATGCACCGTATCCGGGCTGCCGTTCTGCTTAAGTTGGATGGAAATTGGCGATCCATTGACCGACATATCATTGCATGCCTGCGACCGACGGCTGCGCAATTGATTTGCGCTTTGCACACAGCACGTTATGATTGGATGACGCAGCCAGGACCATTCGTGTCAAGGTGGTATCACCTGGAAGGCATGGATCCGACCGACGCTATGCCGCCAGGTACCCTCACGGGCAACCGCCCGGCGTTTGCACCCGGCGGGCGGGAATGGTTGATGGATTGGTAACGACGGCAGAGAGATTGTCGGTATGGAGGCGTCTGTCAAGGGGTGGGAGCCGGATCGCCCCGACGGTTCGGAGGATGCGGCCGGCTCGGCCGATGGTGCTTTATCGTTCGTCGTCCGTGATGTGAACCGCGCATTCGCCCGCGCCCTGCAGACGCGCATCGCGCGGTCGGGCGTCAGCATGGGGCAATGGTTCTTCCTGCGCGCGCTGTGGGAGGAGGATGGCCTGACCCAGCGAGAACTCAGCCACCGCGTCGGCATGATGGAGCCGACAACCGTCACCGCGGTCAACGTGATGGAGGGGCAGGGTCTGGTTCAGCGGGTGCGCAACAGCCATGACCGCCGCAAGATGAACATCTTCCTGACCGACAAGGGCCGGGCGCTCCGCGATTCGATGATGCCCAGCGCGTCGGAGATCGCCCAACTCGCCATCCAGGGCATCACGCCAGGCGAACTGGACCTGACGCTGGACGTGCTCCGCCGCGTCGGTGCCAACCTCAATGCGGCAGCGGCGTCGGCCCGCGACGACGGCGAGGAGTGAGCCGGGCGGCCTCCCTCCATTCTTTTCCATCGACCCGGCGCAACGTCAATCGTCGTCCGGGTCGGGCGGCGGCGGCAGGCTGGCGCCGGTCAGGTTCGCTCCGGTGAATTTTGCATCGCGGATGTTCGCGTCGCTCAGGATCGCGCCGGTCAGGTTCGCGTTGGCGAAATCGCAACCCGACAGGTTGGCTCCGCGCAGATTGGTGCGGACGCAGGACGCGTTGGTCAGCCGGGCTCCCGTCAGGTTCGCCGCCCACAACCGGCCGGTCGGCTGGCCATCCGGCCCCTTGATGTCGACCCAGCCGATGCCGGCCCCGTCCAGCCGCACCCCATCCATGTTGGCGCCCCGCAAATTGGCGCCGTCCAGGATCGCGCCGCCGAGATCGGCGCCGGCCAGCACCGACTCGGAGATGTCGCACATGATCAGCAGTGCCTCGCGCAGTTTGGCGCCGCTGAGGTTTGCGCGTTTCAGATTGGCACCGGACAGATTCACGCCGGACAGATCGATGTGGCCGAGGTCGGCGCCGGACAGGTCGGCCCGCGCGCCCATCGTGCCATTGGTGTTGATCCAGGTGTAATGGCTGTGCAGGGCCTGTTGGATCTGGACGGAGAAATTGTCGGCCGACCGCGCCAGATTGGCACCGGTCGTGTCGGCACCGGCCAGATCGGCCCCTTCCAGCTTGGCACCCTGCAGATCGGCATTGCGCAGATTGGCGCCGGCCAGCATCGCTCCGGTCAGGTTGGCGTCGCGCAGGACGGCACCCTGCAGGTTCACGCCCGACAGGTTGCTGCCGCGCAGATCGGCGCGGGCGAGATTGCAGCTCTTCATGCTGGCGCGCATCAGCGTGGCGCCGGTCAGCAGCGCGCCCTCGCAGTCGGCGCCGTTCATCGACACGTCGGTCAGGTCCGCGCCGGACAGGTTGGCGTTGTTCAGCGATGCATCGTCGAAATCGGTGCCCGACAGGTCGGATCGGACGAAATCCAGCCCCTTGCCACCCTTGCCGCCGCCCGGCCCGCCATAGAGCAGGGCGCCGCCACGCAGGTCGGCCTCCTTCAGGATGGCGCGCTTCATCTTGGCGCCGCGCATGTGGGCGCCGCGCAGGTCGGCACGGAACAGGTTGCAGCCGGACAGGTCGGCCTTGGTCAGATGGGCGGCGAACAGATCCGCGGTGCTGAGATTGGCGTTGGACAGGTCGCAATGGGACAGGTTGGCGCCGGACAGCTTGCCTTGAGCCAGGTTCACGCCGGACAGGTTCGAGCCTTCCATGTTCGCCATGGTCAGGTTGGCGCGCGAACCGCCAGACTTGTTCTTCAGCCAGCGCTCGTGCTTTTCCAGCACGGCAACCAACTCGTGCGGTGTCATCGGCCCTGTCCGGTCTGCTCGGTTGCGTGGTCCATCGATAGACCAGTGTCCAGAAATAATCTATGCCAAAGGTTAAGGCCGCATCCGGTGTGTGAGCGGCTTGGCGCGGCGGCGTCCGCCCCCCATCTGCGGGGAGTCGGGCAGCGGGCCGCCTGTCACAGCAAGGAGTTGGGGGATCATGTCGGGTGGACACACGCTTGCGGCGTTCGACACTGAACTGGCGGCGCTGCGCACCGCCATCGACCGCATGGGCGAGCTGGTGGAGCGGCAGGTCGGGCTCGCGCTCGATTCGCTGGCCGGTCCGGACGCCGATATCGCGGGCGAGGTGCTGAAGGGCGACGCCGAGATCGACCGGCTGGAGATGGAGGTGGAGGCAATGACCGTCCGCCTGCTGGCTCTGCGCCAGCCGATGGCCAAGGACCTGCGCGAGATCGTCGCGGCGTTGAAGATCGCCTCCAACCTGGAACGGATGGGCGATTTCGCCGGCTCCGTCGCCAAGCGGGCGGTCACGCTCGCCACCCTGCCGGCGGCGCCGCCGGTCGCCTCGCTGGTCCGGATGGGCCGCATGGTGCAGGCGATGATCGGCGACATGCGCCGCGCCTACACCGAACAGGATGCCGATCTCGCCGCCTCCGTCCGCGATTGCGACGGGGAGGTCGATGCGGCCTATACCGCGCTGTTCCGCGAATTCCTGACCTACATGATGGAAACGCCGGCCCAGATCACGGGCTGCACCCATCTGCTGTTCGCCGCCAAGTCGATCGAGCGAATCGGCGACCATGCCACCAACGTGGCGGAGAATATCAGCTTCCTGGTCAAGGGCCGCCTGCCGTCGGACGAGCGCCGCAAGGAGGACCACAGCAGCTACGCAGTCGCTCCCCCGCCGGACGGGGTGTGAACACGGGGCTTGACAGGCAACCGGGGCTTGTGGTGCGCTTGTCGGCATGAGCATGTCCTCGCCCCTCCTGTCGCAACATTGGTGGTGGCCCGTCTCCAACGGGCCGGCCTGGCGACGCGTGTGAACGTGGATTGACGACAAAAGGCCGCCCGGTGCATCCGGAGCGGCCTTTTTCCTGACCCGGCAGTGGGTCATCCGACGGAAAGACGGACAGGCAGGCGGAAGCACCGTGCGGCGTCACCAGCAAGACGCCCGAACCGGAGTTCCGCCGCCATGACGCCGTCACACCTGTATCCGTCCCACATCTTCCTGGCAGATCCCGCCTTCCTCGACCCGTTCGCCACCACCACCGGCGGCGGGCTGGGGGTGGGTCGTACCGCCGAGCCGGTGGAGATTGCCGGCGCACTCGACACGCTCGCCGCCGGGCTGGACGATCGGCGCGGCCTGCTGCTGTCCGGCGGCGTGGAGGCACCCGGCCGCTACCGCCGCCAGGCCATGGGGTTCGTCGATCCGCCCCTGGCCGTAACCGCCCGCGGCCGGACGGTGCGCATCGACGCGCTGAATCCGCGCGGCCGCCTTCTGCTGCCCCCGATTGCCGCCGCACTGGACGGGCATGAGGCGCTGGCCGGGCTGGAGGTGACGGCCGGCCGCATCACCGCCCTGGTCCGCCGGCCGGCAGGCGTCTTCACGGAGGAGGAACGCAGCCGCCAGCCATCGGTCTTCACGGTGCTGCGCATGCTGATGGCGCTGTTCTCCTGCCCGGACGAGCCGTTCCTTGGACTCTACGGCGCCTTCGGCTACGACCTCGCCTTCCAGTTCGAGCCGATCCGACGCCGGCTGGAGCGGCCGG
The DNA here is from genome assembly GCF_001639105.2 of Azospirillum humicireducens. Classification (NCBI taxonomy): domain Bacteria; kingdom Pseudomonadati; phylum Pseudomonadota; class Alphaproteobacteria; order Rhodospirillales; family Azospirillaceae; genus Azospirillum; species Azospirillum humicireducens. The sequence goes on along the minus strand of NZ_CP015285.1, from coordinate 1,265,888 downwards.
ACGACCAGCGCGATCTCGTGCTGTATCTGCCCGACCGGCTTCTGGTTATCGACCACGCTGCCGGGGTGGCCCGCCGCTTCGCTTATGAGTTCGTTGTGAACGGCGTTTCCAGCGAAGGGGTTGCCGGCGGCGGGCGGGTCCATGCCTATCGCCCCGACACCAACGCCGCCGCGGGGTGCGACCATGCGCCCGGCGAGTACCAGCAGGCGGTGCTGGCGGCGAAGGAGGCCTTCCGCCGCGGCGACCTGTTCGAGGTGGTGCCCGGCCAGACCTTCGCCGAGCCCTGCACCGACAGCCCCTCCACCGTCTTCCGCCGCCTGCGCGCCGCAAATCCCGCTCCTTACGAGGCGCTGGTCAATCTGGGGGATGGCGAGTTCCTGGTCGCCGCCAGCCCGGAGATGTATGTCCGCGTCGGCACCGGCCCCACCGCCGGGCGGGTGGAGACCTGCCCGATCTCCGGCACGGTGGCGCGCGGTGCCGATGCGCTGGGCGATGCCGCACAGATCCTGACGCTGTTGAACTCCGCCAAGGACGCGGCCGAACTGACCATGTGCACCGACGTCGACCGCAACGACAAGGCACGGGTGTGTGAACCCGGCTCGGTCCGTGTGGTCGGCCGGCGGATGATCGAGCTGTACTCCCGCCTGATCCACACGGTCGACCATGTGGAAGGGCGGTTGCGCGACGGCTTCGACGCGCTGGACGCCTTCCTCACCCACAGCTGGGCGGTCACGGTGACCGGCGCGCCCAAGCGTTGGGCCATGCAGTTCCTGGAGGACACCGAACGGTCGCCGCGCCGCTGGTACGGTGGAGCCTTCGGCCGCATCGGCTTCGACGGCGGGATGGACACCGGCCTGACGCTGCGCACCATCCGCATGAAGGACGGGGTCGCCTTCGTTCGTGCCGGCGCGACGCTGCTGTCCGACAGCGACCCGGAGGCGGAAGACGCCGAATGCCGCCTGAAGGCCTCCGCCTTCCTCGACGCCGTGCGGGGGGAAGGAGCGTCACCGCGACTGGCGCTGGTTGCCGCAGCGGCATCCTCCGCCGCCCGGCGGAGCGGAGAGGGGCGGCGGGTGTTGCTGGTCGACCATGACGACAGCTTCGTCCACACGTTGGCCGACTATTTCCGCCGGACCGGCGCGACGGTGACGACTCTGCGCCACAGCCATGCGCGGGCGGTACTGCGGGACGACCCGCCCGACCTGCTGGTGCTGTCGCCTGGGCCGGGGCGTCCTGAGGACTTCGACATCGGCGGCAGCGTGCGAACGGCGCTGGAGCTCGGCGTTCCGGTGTTCGGGGTCTGCCTGGGGCTGCAGGGAATGGCGGAGAGCTTCGGCGCGACGCTCGACCGCTTGCCGGAGCCGATGCACGGCAAGGCCTCTTCCCTGATCCACGAGGGTCGCGGCCTGTTCGAGGGGCTGCCGCAGGGAATGCGGGTCGGCCGCTATCATTCGCTGGTCGCAAGGCGCGACAGCCTGCCGCCTGAACTGCGCGTCACGGCCGAGACGGAGGACGGAACGGTGATGGCGATCGAGCACCGGACGCTGCCGCTGGCCGCCGTCCAGTTCCATCCCGAATCGATCCTGACGCTGGACGGCGGCCATGGGCTGGCACTGATCGACAGGGTGATGGCGACGCTGGCCCGGCGTACCGGCACGCTGCCGGACCGGGAGCAGGCTGCCTGAAACCGATGACCGCCGCGGGGGAGCCTGGCGCCGCCTGCTCCCCCGCGGCGCGATGCCGTCATACCGGCAGCCGGATCACCGCGCGCAGGCCGCCATAGGGGCTGTCGTCCAGCGTGATGTCGCCGCCATGGCTGCGGGCCACGTCGCGGGCGATGGTCAGCCCCAGGCCCGAGCCACCGGTGTCCAGATTGCGGCTGCTGTCGACGCGGAAGAAGGGCTTGAACACGTCTTCGCGCAGATAGGGCGGAATGCCGGGGCCGTCGTCGTCGACGGTGATCTCGATCACCCCCTCCTTCCGCTCGGCCTTGACCCAGGCGGTGCCGGCATGGCGCCCCGCATTGACCAGCAGGTTGGCGATGCAGCGGCGGACCGCGTTGGGACGCAGTGGCAGGACCAGCCCGTCCGGTACCGACAGCGTCACCTCCGTCCCGTCGCGCCGGGCGCCGGAGGCGACCTCGTTCAGAAGGCGCGTGAGATCGGTCGGCTGCACCGCCTCCGTTCCTTCGCCGCGGGCGAAAGCGAGATAGCCCTCGATCATCTGCTCCATCTCGGCGACGTCGGCCTTCAGTTCCTCCACCTCGGGGTCGAGCTCGGGATCCCCGATCATGTCCAGCGCCAGCTTCATCCGGGTCAGCGGAGTGCGCAGGTCGTGGCTGACGCCGGCCAGCATCTCCGTCCGCTGGTTCATCTGGCGCTGGATGCGTTCGCGCATCAGCAGGAAGGCGGAGGCCGCCTGCCGCACCTCCGTCGCTCCTTCCATCTTGAAGTTGGAGACGTCGCGGCCCTTGCCCAGCGCGTCGGCGGCAATGGCCAGCCGCTTGATCGGGCGGATCTGGTTGCGCATGAACAGGATCGCCACGGCGAACAGCACCACCGCCGACCCGACCATCCACAGGATGAAGATATAGCTGGTCGGCGTGAACAGCCGCCGCTCCGGCGACATCACCGACAGAACGCCGTCGGCCATCTGCACCCGGATCTCGTACCATTCCCGTGCAACGCGGGTGTTGATGGCGAAGGGGCGGCCGATCCGTTCGTCCAAAGCCTTGCCGAGCGTGCGTTCCAGCAGTCCGCTCAGCCGGCGCCGCTGATCCGGCAGGATCTGCCCAGGCTCCAGCGTCACGATCAGATCGGTGGTGCGGGCGACGGTGGCCAGCGTCCAGTCGCGCCCGTCCTGCGACGGGTCGTGCTCGATCATGGCGATCACGGTGGCGATATCGCCGGCCACGGCATAGGCCAGCCGGTTGGTCACCGTGTCCCAATGGCGGTCATAGAAGATCCAGGTCGCCACCGCCTGGGCCAGGATCACCGGCGTGACGATGATCAGCAAAGTCCGGCCGAACAGGGTGCGCGGCAGGAACCGCTTCAGGAACGGCGTGCGCCGCCGCCGTTCCGCCCGCCGTGCCGCGACCGTCGGGTTCGATGCCGCCGTCACGGATCGGGCCTCAGCACATACCCCTCGCCGCGGACGGTGTGCAGATAGCGCGGCTCGCGCGGGTCCGCCTCGATCTTGCGGCGCAGGCGTGTGACCTGCACATCGACGGTGCGGGCGTTGCCGGCGACCTTGCTGCGCTCGGTCAATTCCTCGCGCGTGAAGGTCACGCCGGGCGAGGCGGCGAGGATGCGCAGCAGGCTGGCCTCCGCCGTCGTCAGGCGGATCACCTCGTCGCCCTGGCGAAGCTCGTCCCGGTCGGGCAGATAGGTCAGGGGGCCGAGCCGTACCGGCACGGCGGGCGGCGCCGCCGGTTCGGGCGGACGGGCCGCCTGACGGCGCAGGATGGAGTTGATGCGCAGCAGAAGCTCGCGCGGGTTGAAGGGCTTGGCGAGATAGTCGTCGGCCCCGGCCTCCAGCCCGGCGATGCGGTCGTCCGGCTCGTCGCGGGCGGTCAGCAGCAGGATCGGCAGGTCGCGCTCGCGCCGCAGCGACTCGGTCAGCGACAGCCCGGATTCGCCCGGCATCATGATGTCGAGCACCAGCAGGTCGAAGGCCAGCCCGCCCAACTGCGCGCGGGCATCCGCGGCGTCACGGGCCGTGCTGACCAGAAAGCCGTTGCTCGCAAGGTACTTGCGCAGAAGTTCGCGCAGGCGGGTGTCGTCGTCGACGACCAGGATATGAGGCAGGTCTTCGGTCATGGCGCGACTATAACGCCTGTCCCCGCAATCGACATAGCAACACCATGCGGGACGCATCGTGGGTGTGCATGGCGGGCAGTCGTGTAAGCGGTTGGCCGTTTTGCCCTCGTTCCGTGTTACCCTCCATATGTCCTCCTCAGAGGGCCGAGAGACACAGGAGCGATCACGATGGCCTACGACCACAGGTCCAACGACCCCCGGGACCTGGACGCCCAAGACCTCGCCGAAATGACCCGCAACTTCCTGGCGAAGGGCGGCAGCATCGTTCAATGTCCGCCCGGCGCTTCGGAAAACGTCGTGTACCGCAAGGGCGGCTTCCGCCGCCGCACCCCCAACGACACCAAGGCCGCAGCCGACAAGTCGGCGGACACCAACAGCACAGAGGCCGGGGCCAAGGATGCCGGCCCGGCCGCGCCGGAGGCGAAGACCGGGTCGGGCGCCGGCTGAGGCGATTTCAGCGTCTCGTTTTCAGCGTTTCGCGGCAAGACGGGCAGGGGGAACGGGCGGTGCGAATTTCGCGCGGTCCCCCTCGTCCAGCATGCCCATCATCACCTTGCGGAAACCCTCCACCGCCTCCGCACCGGCCATGCGGTAGGCGCGGGCGATGCGCTGGCGCTGGGTCTCGGACAGCTGGCGCTCCAGCTCCACGCCCTTTTCCGTCAGCTCCAGCAGACGCTGCCGCCGGTCGCGGGCGCCCGTCTGCTGGTCGATGAAACCCTGGCGCACCAGTTCGCCCAGCACGCGCGACAGGCTCTGCTTGGTGATCTTCAGGATCGCCAGCAGTTCCGACACGGTGATCCTGGGATAGCGGCCGACGAAATATATCACGCGGTGATGCGCCCGGCCGAAGCCGATCTCCGCCAGAATTTCGTCCGGTTCGGCGGTGAATTCGCGATAAGCGTAGAAAAGCAGCTCCATCCCGGTACGGAGTTCCTCCTCGCGGAGGAAGAGCTGGTTCACGCCTGCTTTCAGGTCAGCCATGGCGACGCGGTTGGTTCGTTTTGTTCTAATTAGGACAGCGACTCAGACATAAACAATCGTGCGTCCGGTTACAAGAACAAGCTCATTCACCAGAGCGGCTTTTCCTCCGCCGCTTGGGCGCCTTGGCATCGGCCGGGTGCTACACGATGTCCCTGACGGTCGCCATGGGTGGGTGCACCGGTCGGGTGGGTGGAAATTCCGCGGCGGGCTTGGTATGGGCTGTGGTCACGAGAGGCAAAGAACGTTCCACAAGTTCCCATACAAAGCCGAGACAAGAAGGAAACGACCATGACCGCACGCCGGAAGCTGATCGCCGGAAACTGGAAGATGAACGGGTTGAAGGCCGACGGGCTGGATCTCGCCTCCGACCTTGCCGGGCGGCTGAAGGGCGCCGGCCCGGTCGCCTTCGACATGCTGGTCTGCCCGCCCTTCCCGCTGCTGTTCCCGGTGGGGGAGGCGATCGCCGACAGCCCGCTGGCGCTGGGCGGCCAGGACTGCGCCCCGAAGACCTCCGGCGCCCACACCGGCGACGTGGCCCCGACCATGCTGAAGGACGCAGGCTGCCGCTTCGTCATCCTCGGCCATTCGGAGCGCCGCGCCGACCATGGCGAGAGCGATGCCGTGGTCAACGCCAAGGCGGTCGCCGCCCACAAGGAAGGGCTGGTCGCCATCGTCTGCGTCGGCGAGACGGAGGCGCAGCGTGACGCCGGCGATGCCAACGCGGTGGTATCGGGTCAGCTCGCCGGCTCCATCCCCGCCGGCGCCACGGCGGAGAACACCGTCATCGCCTATGAGCCGGTCTGGGCCATCGGCACCGGCAAGACCGCGACTCCGGACGACGTGAAGGCGATGCATGCCCACATCCGGGCCGAACTGGCCGGAAAGATCGCCGACCCGGACAAGGTCCGCATTCTCTACGGCGGCTCGGTCAAGCCGGGCAACGCGGCGGAACTGATGGCGGTGGACAATGTCGACGGCGCGCTGGTCGGCGGTGCGTCGTTGAAGGCCGAGGATTTCTGGGGCATCGCCACCGCCTGCCGCTGATACGGAAGTCAGGTGCCAGCCATGCCGCCAATGGATACGGCATAGGTATTTTGGCGCTGGCATATCGCGCGGCTCCGCGGTACAAACAGTGGGCGCGCGCCACGGGCCCTTAAGACGGCCTGTGGCGCGCTATTCGATTTTTGGGATGGGTGTGGGGTGAGCATCGCATGGAATCGGTGATTCTGGTTATTCACCTGCTGATCGCCATCGGGCTGGTCGGCGTGATCCTGATCCAGCGGTCGGAAGGCGGCGGGCTCGGCATCGGCGGCGGCACCATGGGCGGCATGATGAGCACCCGCGGAACGGCCAATCTGCTGACGCGGACCACCGGCATCCTGGCCGCCTGCTTCTTCGCCACCAGCATCGTGCTGGCGATCCTGGCCGGCGGGCATTCCCGTCCGGCGTCGATCATCGACAGCCTGCCGGCGGCGCCCGCGCAGTCGACCGCTCCGGCGGTCCCGGCGCAGCCTGCCGCTCCGGCCCAGCCAGCGCCGCCGGTGGCCCAGTAAAGGGTTCATCCCAGCAGCGCACGGGTACGAGCGAACAGCGAGGCGGCCTCCCCGAAGCCGCCTCTTTCTTTTGAGGGCCGACGTTCGCGACGCCACCGTCACGGCGGCATCACGGCGGCGACCCTCCGGGGGACGTTGAACATCTCTCCCCATCGGGGAGAAGGACAATTCCGTCCCCTCTGGGGAAGGACAATTCCGTCCCCTCTGGGGAAGGACAATTCCGTCCCCTCTGGGGACATCGGCAATCCGTCCCCCACGGGGACATGGAACAGCTCTCAAGCTCTTCGGACGGACATGACTCGCTACATCTTCATCACCGGTGGCGTCGTTTCTTCGCTGGGCAAAGGTCTGGCGTCGGCGGCGCTTGGGGCGCTTCTCCAGGCGCGCGGCTACAAGGTGCGCCTGCGCAAGCTGGATCCGTACCTGAACGTCGACCCCGGAACGATGAGCCCCTACCAGCACGGCGAGGTCTTCGTGACCGACGACGGGGCTGAGACGGATCTCGACCTCGGCCATTACGAGCGGTTCACCGGCGTGTCGGCCCGCAAGGGCGACAACATCACCACCGGCCGCATCTATTCCACCGTGATCGCCAAGGAGCGTCGCGGCGATTACTTGGGCGGCACCGTCCAGGTCATTCCGCACATCACCGACGAGATCAAGGAATTCATCCGCGCCGACGCCACCGACGAGGACTTCGTCCTCATCGAGATCGGCGGCACGGTGGGCGATATCGAGTCGCTGCCCTTCCTGGAGGCGATCCGCCAGTTCGGCAACGAGGTCGGGCAGGAGAATGTCCTCTACATCCACCTGACCCTGCTGCCCTACATCCCGACCGCCGGCGAGCTGAAGACCAAGCCGACCCAGCATTCGGTGAAGGAGCTTCTGAGCGTCGGCATCCAGGCCAACATCCTGCTGTGCCGCGCCGACCGTCCGATTCCGGAGAACGAGCGCAAGAAGATCGCACTGTTCTGCAACATCCGTCCGGAACGGGTGATCGCGGCGCTCGACGTCGAGTCGATCTATCAGGTGCCGATCAGCTACCACGAGGAAGGCTTCGACACCCAGGTCCTGAGCTATTTCGGCCTGCCGACCGACAAGGAACCGGACCTGTCGCGCTGGACCCGCATCATGGATCGGGTGCGCAAGCCGCAGGGCGAGGTCACCATCGCGGTGGTCGGCAAGTACATCAGCCTGCTGGACAGCTACAAGTCGCTGGCCGAGGCGCTGACCCACGGCGGCATCGCCAACAACGTCAAGGTCAACCTCGACTGGATCGATTCGGAGATCTTCGAGGATGACGACGCGGCGGTGAAGCGGCTGGAGAATGTCCACGGAATTCTGGTGCCGGGCGGTTTCGGCTCCCGCGGGACGGAAGGCAAGATCCGCGCCGCCAAGTTCGCCCGCGAGCGCAAGGTGCCCTATTTCGGCATCTGCTTCGGCATGCAGATGGCGGTGATCGAAGCCGCCCGCAACATGGCGAAGATCGAGGATGCCGGCTCCACCGAGCTGGGCAAGCCGGGCAACCCGGTCGTCGGCCTGATGACGGAGTGGATGCGCGGCAACACGCTGGAGCGCCGCGCCGAAGTCGGCGACCTGGGCGGCACCATGCGGCTGGGCGCCTATCCGGCCAAGCTGCTGGAAGGCAGCAAGGTCGCCGAGGTCTACGGCACCACCGACATCTCCGAACGGCACCGTCACCGCTACGAGGTGAACGTGTACTACAAGGAGCGTCTGGAGCGCTGCGGCATGAAGTTCAGCGGCCTGTCGCCCGACGGGGAACTGCCGGAGATCGTCGAGATCCCCGATCATCCCTGGTTCATCGGCGTGCAGTTCCACCCGGAACTGAAGTCCAAGCCGTTCGAACCGCACCCGCTGTTCACCGCCTTCATCAAGGCGGCCATCGATCAGAGCCGGCTGGTCTGAGCGGCAGGCGGGGGCTTTCCCCTTCATCCCTGATCACCCGTTCCACGAAAACGCCCCGCCCCTCAAGGCGGGGCGTTTTTGTATCGGTAATATTACCTATACGTCATGTTTATTGTGCATCGGGCATCCTTATGGAACGAACTCCTGAAAATCGCTCTCTAAAACAATCAGATCAGGGATGGACCATGAACCGCGTCAGGATCGCCGCGATTAAGGCGGCGTCGTCGGCCTCAGTGTCGGATTCTGACGGAAGGCGGGATGACCGGCGCCGAGGCCGCTCCATATCAGGGGCGGATTTGCAAACGGGAGGATGACAAGACGATGCCGGAAATGATGATTGAGGCCGCCGACGGAGGGCGTTTTTCGGCTTATGTCGCCAAACCCGCCGCGACGCCGGCCGGCGGACTGGTGGTGATCCAGGAGATCTTCGGCGTCAACGCGGTGATGCGCGAGCTGTGCGACTGGTACGCCTCGCAGGGATTTCTGGCGGTGTGCCCCGACCTGTTCTGGCGCCAGCAGCCGGGCGTACAGCTGACCGACAAGACGCAGGAGGAATGGAACCAGGCCTTCGCCCTGATGAACGGCATGGACCAGGACAAGGCGGTGGAGGATCTGAAGGCGGCGCTCGCCTGGGTCCGCGGTCAGGATGGCTGCACCGGCAAGGCGGGCAGCGTCGGCTACTGCCTGGGCGGCCGGCTGGCCTTCCTGATGGCGACGCGGTCGGACGCCGACGCCAATGTCGGCTATTACGGCGTCGGGCTGGAAGGGCTGCTGGGTGAGGCCGACAGGATCGCCAAGCCGCTGCTTCTGCACATCGCGGAGAACGACAAGTTCTCCAGCCCCGACAAGCGTGACGCCGTGATCGACGGAGTGAAGGGCAACAGATGGGTGACCGCAAAGGTCTATCCGGGCATGGACCATGCGTTCGCAAGGCCGGGCGGCGAGCATTACGACCGGGATGCCGCCGACGAGGCGAACCGGCTGACGGTGGAGTTCTTCCGGACGCATCTGGGGTGACGTTTGCCCCCTCCCTAACCCTCCCCCGCTTTGCGGGAGAGGGAACCCCGCCGCTAATGCGCTCAGCTCCCTCTCCCGCAAAGCGGGGGAGGGTCGGGGAGGGGGCATTCGGCAGGCGCCTAAGTGGCTTGCAGCCCGCGGTGGCGCCCGCCATTGACCGTCCCCCCATTTAATGGGATGCAAAGGCCCACGGGCGCCGTTTCGCCCGTTTTCGTATTGGAGCACTCCGATGACCACGCCGCGCGCCGTCCAGGTCGGCGACCTGACCATTGCCAACGACCGCCCCTTCGTCCTGATCGCCGGCCCCTGCCAGATGGAAAGCCGCGACCATGCGCTGGAGACCGCGTCCGCGCTGGTGGAGATGACCAGGGCGCTGGGCATGGGGCTGATCTACAAGTCGAGCTTCGACAAGGCCAACCGCACATCCATCGCCACCGCGCGCGGTCTGGGCATGGACAAGGCTCTGCCGATCTTCGCGGAAATCCGCGAGCGCTTCGGCTGCCCGGTCATCACCGACGTGCATGAGTCCAGCCAGTGCGCCCCGGTCGCCGAGGCGGTGGACGTGCTGCAGATCCCGGCCTTCCTCTGCCGGCAGACCGACCTGCTGATCGCCGCCGCGGAGACCGGCCGGGCGGTCAACGTCAAGAAGGGCCAGTTCCTGGCGCCGTGGGACATGAAGAATGTCGCCGCCAAGCTGGTCGCCTCCGGCAACGAGCGCGTGCTGCTGTGCGAGCGCGGCGCCAGCTTCGGCTACAACACGCTGGTGTCGGACATGCGCTCCCTGCCGATCATGGCCGAGACCGGTTTCCCGGTGGTGTTCGACGCCACCCACTCCGTCCAGCAGCCGGGCGGGCAGGGCACGACCTCGGGCGGGCAGCGCGAATTCGTTCCGGTTCTGGCCCGCGCGGCCATCGCGGTCGGCGTCGCCGCCGTCTTCATGGAGACGCACGAGAACCCGGACTGCGCCCCCAGCGACGGCCCCAACATGGTCCCTCTGACGGACATGCCGGCCCTGCTGGCGAAGCTGCAGGCCTTCGACCGTCTGGCGAAGGCCTGAAGACGCTTAATTTGGCAGGAAGGCGGCGCCGTGCTTGACTGGCACCTCTTCCGTTTCAGCCGTTCGGGGGCGTGCATGATGTTCGGTCGGGGTTTTCGGGGTGCCGTCATGGCGCTCCTGCTGCTGGCGGTCGCCTTTCCGGCGGCGGCGCTGGAGACCTTCCAGAAGTCCAAGCTGACCGTTGAGACGGCGGGCGGCGGCAAGTTCCGCTTCACCGTCGAGCTGGCCTTGACCCCCGGCCAGCAGGCGCAGGGCCTGATGTACCGCCAGTCGATGCCGGCCGATGCCGGAATGCTGTTCGTCTACGATCGGGTACAGCCGGCCAGCTTCTGGATGAAGAACACCCTGATTCCGCTGGACATGCTGTTCATCGCCGCCGACGGCCGCATCGTGAACATCCACGAGCGCGCGGTGCCGGAATCGCTCGACTCCGTCAACTCCGACGGTCCGGTGAAGGCGATCCTGGAGCTGAACGGCGGCATGGCGGCGCGGTTGGGCATCCGCCCCGGCGACCGGGTGGTATCGCCCGACATTGCCAAGCCATAAGCGGAAAGACGATCCTCCGCCCATGACTTTCGCTTAAACTCCCCCAGATTGATCGCGCGGGGTACGGCGGCGCGGAGGGCGGATATGGCGGGAAGAGCAGGCAGGCGGATGGCGGTCATCGCCGGTGTGGCGCTCTGCGCCGCGGCCGGCCTGTCCGCCTATGTCGTGCTGGCGCGCGCCGAGCCGGGACCGGCCTACCGGCTGGCCCGTGTCGAGCAGGGCCCCCTGGTCAGCGCCATCACCGCCACCGGCACCATGAGCGCCCTGGTGACGGTCGAGGTCAGCTCCCAGCTCTCCGGGCAGATCGCGGAACTCTATGCCGATTTCAACAGCCGCGTCACCAGCGGCCAGATCCTCGCCCGCCTGAACGGCGACCAGCTTGCCGCCCGGCTGGCCCAAGCCGGTGCCGACGTCGACTCCGCCAAGGCGGCGCTGATCCAGCAGCAGGCCCTGCTCGACAAGGCGCGGGCCGATCTCGCCAGCGCACAGGCCAGCGTCGCCAATGCCGACGCCCAGATCCTGCGCGCCGAGCTTGCCCAACGCGATGCGGAGCGTGATCTGCGGCGGCGGCGCGACCTGCAGGGCCGGGGTGTGGTCGCCGCCGCCGACCTCGAAAAGGCCGAAACGGCCGCCCACAGCGCCCAGGCCCAGCTGGTCGCCGCCCGCGCCCAGAAGCGTCAGGCCGAAGCGGCGGAATCCTCGGCGCAAGCCTCGCTCGCCGTCGCCGCCGCGCAGGTGGAGGTCGCCCGTGCCCAGGTGGCGCAGCGCGAGGCCGCCCTGCAGCTTGTCCGCGTCGACCTGAATCGTTCGGTCATCCGCTCTCCCATCGACGGGGTGGTGGTGAACCGCGCAGTCAGCACCGGCCAGACGGTGGCGGCCAGCCTGTCCGCGCCCACCCTGTTCACCATCGCCCAGGATCTGCGGCAGATGGAGGTGCTGGCCAACATCGACGAGGCCGACATCGGCCGGGTGCGGGAAGGCATGCCGGTGCGTTTCACCGTGAACGCCTTCCCCGGCGACAGCTTCACCGGCCGCGTCGCCCAGGTGCGGCTGGCGCCGAAGGAGGATCTGACCGTCGTCACCTACATCGTCGTCATCACGGTCGAGAATCCGGAGTTGCGGCTTCTGCCGGGCATGACCGCCAATCTGCGCATCACGGTGGACGAGCGCGCGACGGCGGTTAAGCTGCCCAATGCCGCCCTGCGCTTCCGCCCGCCGGGCGTCGAGATGGCGGGCGATGCGCCGGCCCCCACCACCGGCGGTCCGAACGGGGGCCGCGGAGCCGCGGCGCTGGAGGCCGCAGCCAAGCGGGCGGTTGACGGCCTCAAGCTGGACGAGGGCAAGCGCCGCGACTTCGCCGCTCTGGTCGCCGAAGCGCGCGAGCGCTTCACCGCACTGGACGCCGAAGGCGGCGATCCTGAGCGCCGCCGGGCGGAGGCGAATGCCATCCGCACCGTGGCCTTGGAAAGGATGGCCGCACTGCTGGAGCCGGCGCAGCGCGACCGCTTCGATGCGCTGGTGGAGCCGGGCCGGGCTGCGGAAGCCACCCGCACCGTCTGGGTTCCCGGACCCGGCAACGGCAGCCCTGTCGGCGTGCCGGTCCGGCTCGGCATCGGTGACGGCAGTTTTACGGAGGTGGTGTCCGGCGATCTGCGCGCCGGGCAGGAGGTCATCACCGGCATCCTGCCCCCCGACCGCGACACCCGCCGGGGACCGCGCCTTGGCTTCTGATCCTCCCCCGCCCCTGATCGCCGTCGAGACCCTCTGCCGCCACTACCGCATGGGGCCGCAGACCGTCCATGCGCTGGACGACGTCACCGTCACCATCGCCCGCGGCGAGTTCGTGGCGGTCATGGGGCCGTCGGGATCGGGCAAATCCACCTTCATGAATCTGCTGGGTTGCCTGGACCGTCCCGATTCCGGGCGATACCGGCTGGACGGGCAGGAAGTCGCCGGCCTGTCCTCGGACGCGCTGGCGGCGGTGCGGAACCGCAGCATCGGATTCGTCTTTCAGTCCTTCAACCTGCTGCCGCGGCAGACGGCGCTCGCCAACGTCATGCTGCCGATGGTCTATGCCGGAGTCGGCCATGCCGAGCGTATGGACCGGGCGCTCACGGCGCTCGACGCGGTGGGCCTGCGGGAGCGCGCCGGACATCGGCCGACCCAGCTCTCCGGCGGGCAGCAGCAGCGCGTCGCCATCGCCCGCGCCCTGGTCAACGATCCGCTTCTGCTTCTGGCAGACGAGCCGACGGGAGCGCTCGACAGCGCCACCAGCCTGGAAATCATCGCCCTGTTCCAGCGGCTGAACCGCCGCGGCATCACGGTGGTGCTTGTCACCCACGAACCGGAGGTGGCGCGCTTCGCCGCGCGCCTCCTCCATTTTCGTGACGGCCGGTTGATCGACGACCTGCGCCAGGAGCCGGAGATGGCGGCATGACCGCATGGGACGCCCTGCGGGCGGCACTCGATTCGCTCAAGGCCAACCCGCTGCGCAGCGCGCTGACCATGCTGGGCATCGTCATCGGCGTCGCCGCGGTGATCGCCATGGTCGCGGTCGGAGCCGGTGCGCGGGATCAGGTGCTGCGCCAGATCGCCAGCCTGGGCACCAACCTGATCATGGTGGGGCAGGGCAGCGTCGTCCGCAGCGGGGTGAAGCTGGGCGCCGGCACCGCATCGACCCTGACGGAGGACGATGCGCTGGCGGTGCTGGCCGAGATCCCCGGCGTGGTGGTGACGGCGCCATCGGTGCGCTGGGGGTTGCAGATCGTCGCCGGCAACCAGAATTGGGGCACGGTGCTGTTCGGCGTCACGCCCGACTATATGGATGCCCGCGACTGGACCGTGGCGACGGGGCGGGGGCTGTCGGACGAGGATGTGGCCCAGGCCAACAAGGTGGTGGTGCTGGGCCAGACGGTGGTGCGTAACCTGTTCGGCGGCGGTGATCCCATCGGCGAGACGGTCCGCGTCTTTTCCACGCCCATGACCGTTGTCGGCGTGCTGGCGGAAAAAGGGCAGAACACCCAGGGGCAGGATCAGGACGACGTCATCTTCGTGCCGTTGTCCACCGCCAAACGCAACATTCCGGGCATGGCGAAGAGCAACCCGCGCTTCATCCACACCATGGTGGTGAAGATGCGGGACGGTGCCGACATGGCGGAGGCGCAGGCCCAGATCCGCGACCTGCTGCGCCAGCGCCACCGGCTGATCCCCGGTCAGGACGACGATTTCTGGATGCGCGACCTGTCGGAGGTGTCGGCGACCCGCGATGCCTCCTCCCGCGCGCTGTCCTTCCTGCTGGCGGCGGTCGCCGCGGTGTCGCTGCTGGTCGGCGGCATCGGCATCATGAACATCATGCTGGTGTCGGTGACCGAGCGCACGCGGGAGATCGGGCTGCGGCTCGCCATCGGGGCGCGGCGGCGCGACATCCTGGTGCAGTTCCTGATCGAATCGACCACCCTCTCGTTGATCGGCGCCGCCGTGGGGGTGGCGCTGGGCATCGCGGCCGCCATGGGGGTTGCCGCGCTTGCCGGCTGGCCGACCCTGATCCGGATCGACTCCGTTGTGCTGGCCGTGGTGGTCAGCGGGTTGATCGGCGTCTTCTTCGGCCTCTATCCGGCCCGGCGGGCCGCCCTGCTCAATCCCATCGAGGCGCTGCGGCACGAATAGCCGCGAAGTCGGCCGTCGCATCTCCGGCCAAGGCCACCATCCGCGCATCGCTGCGCGCCAGCCACAGCGCCGCTCGGGCGATCCAGGCAACCTCCCGCGGTGCGGCAAGCAGCCCGTGCTGCCGTTCCGCCACCACCCGCGCCAGCGCCAGGACGGAGGTTGCGGCGTGCCGCTTGGCGAGGTCGATCTGGCCGATGGCGGGATCGAGCGCCGCGCGCAAGGGACCGCCGCCCATCGGCGCCACGACATCCACCGCCGCACCGGTGCGCAGCAGGCGATGGGCGAGCTCGACCGCCGCCTGCCGGTCCGGCCGGTCGTCCAGGTCGGGCAGGAAGAGGGCGACGGCGAATGGAGCGGGGGTGAGCGACGGCAACGAACGGGTCCAAGAATCTGTTGAAGGGGGAAATCTGCTGAGGGGATGATGTTCAGCGACCGAACGCCGCACCGGAAGCCCGATGTTGCAGGCGGAATGGAGAAAGAGCGCGAAAGCGGTGCGCCCTTCGCTTGCCGTGGGCGTGGCGTTCGTGTATCTCACATCGCGGCGACGGGGCGTAGCGCAGTCTGGTCAGCGCGCCAGTTTTGGGTACTGGAGGCCCCCGGTTCGAATCCGGGCGCCCCGACCATCGCCGAGGGACAAAACCGCGTCCAAGCCGTAAGCGCCAGGACGCAACAGCATTGGGGGAGACGAGCGAGCCATGAACGTCCGGATCTATCAGCCGAGCAAGACGGCCATGCAGTCCGGCCGGGCGAAGACTCACCGTTGGATGCTGGATTACGAGATCGAGACTCCGCGCCGTCCGGAGCCGCTGATGGGCTGGACCAGCTCCGGCGACACGCTGAACCAGGTGCGCCTGTCCTTCGAAACGAAGGAGGAGGCCATTGCGTTCGCGGAGCGCGAGGGCTGGAACTACACCGTTCAGGAAGCGGCGGTTCGCCGCGTCCGTCCGCGCAACTACGCCGACAATTTCCGCACCGACCGCCCGCGCTTCTGACGGCGGCCGCCAGAGCCGGGATCCGGGATAAGGCCCCATAGCTCAGTTGGATAGAGCAGCCGCCTTCTAAGCGGCAGGTCGCTGGTTCGAATCCAGCTGGGGTCGCCATCTCGGCAGGCGAGTGCAGAACATGGAAAAGCCCCGCTTCGGCGGGGCTTTTTGCGTTCACGCGATCATAGTCCCGATTCCTGGTCCATGTCTGGCGGGTTGAGACTGGCGTTCACCCGAGCCGCCAGGTGCGGCCGCTCATGCCCCGCATGGAGCTGCTTGGAGCGGTCCGGTGTCACCGCCACAAGGAACCCCATCGACAGGGCTCCCTGGTCCTTCGCCGATGGCTGCGGCGCGGCGTCCCACAGGCAGCTGCGCATTGTGCCCCGGAATGTTCCCTGGAATGCAAAAGGGGCCGCCGAAGCGACCCCTCAAGGAAGGCAAGAGCCTTGAAACGGTTGGTGATCCGGGTGGGATTCGAACCCACGGCCACATGATTAAAAGTCACGTGCTCTACCGACTGAGCTACCGGATCATCCAGTGCGAAGGCTGCTAACAGCGCCCCCGCCGGAAGTGGGCGCACCATAGAAAGACGCGCTCCAAAGGTCAACCATGGGCTTGATGGAAAATGCAGGATTTTCTCTTCAAGCCCATGCCAGACCCATGAACCGGAAAGGTCAAGTCTGGTTGGTCGTCGGAGTCGTGCCGTTGCCGGCTTCGAACGCAAAACGCTCGGACAGGCGTTCTGCGACGCGGGCGGAGACGAAGTGGCGGATGTCGCCGCCCAGGCGCCCGATCTCCTTCACGAAACGGGAGGAGATGAACTGGTGCTTTTCCGAGGACATCAGGAAGATCGTCTCGACCTTCGGGTTCAACCGCGCATTCATGCCCGCCATCTGAAACTCGTATTCGAAGTCCGAGACGGCGCGCAGACCGCGGATGATGACGCTGGCGTTCATCTCGATGGCGAAATGCATCAGCAGATTGTCGAACGCCCGCACCTCGATGCTGGCCCCGCCGGCGTTCAGCGCGGCCACGTCCTCGCGAACCATGGCGACCCGCTCGTCCGTGGAGTAGAGCGGCCCTTTGCCGGCATTCCGGGCGACGCCGATGATCAGGTGGTCAACCTGACGGGCGGCACGCTGGATGATGTCCATGTGACCGTTGGTGATCGGATCGAAGGTGCCGGGATAGACACCGATTCGACGACCCTTGCTGGTCTCGGTCTGGCTGGTCGCCATGGGTTCCCCTTTAGGCCCGTCCGTTATTCGTTCGGCGTGGCGGCGCTGCCGGCATCGCCGACGGAACCGTCCGAACCGTTGGCCTCGCCGCCGGTCTCAACGCCATTGTCACCGTCTTCCTCGGCGATGGTCGCGACGGAGACCACACGCTCTTCCGCACCGACGCGGAACAGCGTCACGCCCAGCGTCTTCCGGCCCGCCACCCGCACATCGTGCAGGGGCATGCGGATCACCTGGCCGCCGTTGGTCACCATCATCACCTGATGATTCGATTCGACCGGGAAGGCCGCGACGATGGACCCGTTGCGCTCACCCATCTCCATGTTCCAGATGCCCTGGCCCCCGCGACCGGCGATGCGGTACTCGTAGGACGAGCTGCGCTTGCCATAGCCGCGGTCGGAGACGGTCAGAATATACTGTTCCTTCTGTTTCAGTTCTTCGTAGCGTTCCTGCGTCAGGGTGACGCTGTCCGCCGGCACATCATCGGCTTCCGGAGCGGCCTCGCCCTCCATCTCCAGCCCTTCGTCGCGCTTCATCTTGAAGAAGGCGGCGCGTTCCTCGGGCGTGGCATCGACATGGGCCAGGATCGACAGCGACACCACCTCGTCCCCATCGGCCAGCTTGATGCCGCGGACACCGGTGGAGGTGCGGCCGGCGAAGACGCGCACATCGTCGACCGGGAAGCGGATGCACTTGCCGCCGCGGGTCGCCAGCAGGACGTCGTCGGTCTCCGAGCAGGTGTGGACGCCGATCAGCCGCTCGCCCTCCTCTTCCAGCTTCATGGCGATCAGGCCGTTGGAGCGGATGTTGGCGAAGTCCGACATGCGGTTGCGGCGCACGTTGCCCTTCGACGTGGCGAAGACGACGTGCAGATCGGCCCAGGCGGCCTCGTCCTCCGGCAGTGGCAGGACGGTGGTGATGGTCTCCCCGTCAATCAGCGGCAACAGGTTGACGAAGGCCTTGCCGCGCGCCTGCGGGTTGCCCAGCGGCAGGCGGTAGACCTTCAGCTTGTAGACCATGCCGCGGTTGGAGAAGAGCAGCAGCGGCGTGTGGGTGTTGGCGACGAACAGGTCGCTGACCGCATCCTCCGCCTTCATCGACATGCCGGCGCGGCCCTTGCCGCCGCGCTTCTGCGCCCGGTAGGTCGACAGCGGCACCCGCTTCACATAACCGGACTGGCTGACGGTGACGACCATGTCCTCGCGCTGGATCAGGTCCTCGATGTCGGCCTCGAACTCCAGATCCTGGATTTCGGTGCGTCGCGGGGTGCCGAACCGCTCCTTCATCTCGACCAGCTCGTCGCGCAGGATGCCCATCAGCTTCGGCCGGTTGGCGAGCGTGGCCAGGAAATCGGCGATCTGGTCGGTGACGTCGGTCAGCTCGGCGCCGATCTTGTCGCGCTCCAGCCCGGTCAGGCGGTGCAGGCGCAGGTCGAGGATCGCGCGGGCCTGGACTTCCGACAGGCGGTAGGTGCCCTGTTCGCTGACGCCGCGGCCGGGCTCGTCGATCAGTTCGATCAGCGGGCCGACGTCATGAACCGGCCATTCGCGGTTCATCATCTCCTCGCGCGCCCAGACCGGATCGGGGGCGCTGCGGATCAGCTCGATCATCGCATCGAGGTTGGCGACGGCGACCGCCAGGCCGACCAAGGTGTGCGCCCGCTCGCGCGCCTTGCCCAGCAGGAACTCGGTCCGGCGGGTGATGACCTGCTCGCGGAAGCGGATGAAGGCGGCGATGATCTGCTGGAGATGCATCAGCTCCGGACGGCCGCCGTTCAACGCCAGCATGTTGACGCCGAAGGAGGTCTGGAGCTGGGTGTGGCGGAACAGCTGGGCCAGCACCACGTCGGGGACCGCGTCGCGCTTCAGTTCGATCACCACGCGCACGCCGTC
This sequence comes from Azospirillum humicireducens, assembly GCF_001639105.2. Lineage (NCBI taxonomy): Bacteria > Pseudomonadati > Pseudomonadota > Alphaproteobacteria > Rhodospirillales > Azospirillaceae > Azospirillum > Azospirillum humicireducens. Next base: position 1,247,211 of record NZ_CP015285.1, on the reverse strand, counting down.
GCGGTCGGACTCGTCGCGCAGGTCCGAGATGCCCTCGATGATCTTGTCGTTCACGACCTCGCCGATGCGTTCCATCAGCTTGGCCTTGTTGACCTGATAGGGGATCTCGGTCGCGACGATGGCGGTGCGGTCCTTGCGCACCTCCTCGAAATGGGTCTTGGCCCGCAGGATGATCGAACCGCGCCCGGTCTGCAGCGCCGCCCGGCTGCCCGACCGGCCGAGGATCAGGCCGCCCGTCGGGAAATCGGGTCCGGGCACATGCTCCATCAGCTCTTCGAGCGTGATGTCGGGATTGTCGATGTAGGCGCAGCAGGCGTCGATCACCTCGCCCAGATTGTGGGTCGGGATGTTGGTCGCCATGCCGACGGCGATGCCGCCGGCGCCGTTCACCAGCAGGTTCGGGAAGCGGGCCGGGACGACGGTGGGCTCGCGGCCCGAATCGTCGTAGCTGGCCTGGAAATCGATGGTGTCCTTGTCGATGTCGTCCAGCAGCGCTTCCGCCGCCTTGGCAAGCCGCGCCTCGGTGTAGCGCATCGCCGCCGGTGGGTCGCCGTCCATCGAGCCGAAATTGCCCTGGCCGTCGATCAGCGGCAGGCGCATCGAGAAGTCCTGCGCCATGCGGACCATGGCGTCGTAGATCGCGCTGTCGCCGTGCGGGTGGTATTTACCCATCACGTCGCCGACGATGCGCGCCGACTTCTTGTAGGGCTTGGTCGAGTCGTACCCGCCCTCCTTCATCGCGTAGAGGATGCGCCGGTGCACCGGCTTCAGCCCGTCGCGGACGTCGGGCAGGGCGCGGCTCACGATCACGCTCATCGCGTAGTCGAGATACGATTTCCGCATCTCGTCTTCGATGTTGATCGGCGCGATGTCGGAGGCGGGAGGAAGGGGCGTATTGCTCAAGCAGGACACTCATTCTTCGAATGCGCCGCCGCTTTAGGAATCCGCGGCAGTCACTGGCCTTGCGGGCCGAAGGTTTTGCCCAGGAAATATAGCAACTCTCGCAATTGCACACAATGATTCGGGGCCGAATGGCCTGCTCAGCGCCGGCTGAGAAGCGCGAATCGCACCGACAGGATCGTCACCGAAACCAGGCTGGCGATCAGGATTCCCTCGAACAGCCCATGGGCGCCGTGGCCGAGACCGAAAACGAGGAAGGCCGATACCGGAATCATCACCACCGCGTAGGAGAAGAAATGCAGCGCGGTCGGGACCCAGGCGTCGTGCCGGCCGCGCAGCGCGTTCGCCATCACCGTCTGGCCACCGTCGGCAATCAGGATCCAGGCGGCGAAGGCGATCAGCGGCACCACCGCCTCCAGCAGCTCGGGGTCGTTGGTGTAGATGGCGCCCAGGGCCTCGGGCATGCTGCGGTAGAGGATGCCGACGCCGGCCAGGATGGCGCTGGTGACGCCAAGCCCGGTCCAGCCGGCCAGCGCCATGTCGCTGCGGTCGCCGCGGCCGTAGGCGACGCCCACCCGCACCGCCGTCGCCGACGCCAGCCCGACCGCCGCCATGAAGGGCAGGGCGGTCAGGTTCAGGCCCACCGTATAGGCGCCCAGCGCCAGCGGGGAGATCATCCCGGCGAACAGGCCGAGACCGCCGAAGGCGCCGCTCTCCACCCCGATGCTGAGACCGGCGGCATAGCCGAGATGGCGCTGGCGGGCGGCGCCGCTCCACCAGTCGGCCACCGGCAGGCGGACCTGCCAGCGGTGATGGTCGCGCATCCACCAGACATAGGCGACCAGCCCCAGTCCCATGCCCCAGCGCACGATGGTTGTGGCCCAGGCCGAGCCGACGGCGCCCAGCGGCTCCAGCCCGACATGGCCCCAGACGAGCGCCCAGGCGAGTGCGGCGTTCACGATGTTGCCGATCACCATCGCGACCATGCCTGGCAGCGGCCGCTTGACGCCCTCCAGGAAGAAGCCGGTGGTGATGTACAGCATCATGCCGGGTGCGCCGAGGCCAAGCACCGCCAGCACATGGGCGCCGCCCGCCGCCATGTCCGGCGTCTGGCCGCCCGCCTGGAACAGCGGATCGCCCAGCAGCGAGACCAGCGCGAACAGCACCCCCAGCAGCAGCGCATAGGGAACGGACCGACGCCACGCCCGCCCGCACTCGGCATCGTTGCCGGCGCCGAAGGCGTGGGCGGTGATCATGACCGTGCCCATCAACAGGCCGACGCCGGTGCCGACCATGATGTTGCCCGGCAGATGGGCCAGCCCGTAATAGGCCAGTTCCTGCGCCGAGTAGCGGCCGACGATCGCCGTGTCGACCGCCATCATCACCATCAGCCCGGCGCGGGAGACGATCACCGGCGCCGCCAGCCGCAGCAGCTCGCCGATGTGGGCGGCGAGGCGCGCGCGCAACGGCTCGGGCGTGGGCAGGGTGGCGGTGCTCATGACGGGACCTGTATCGGACTTGGGGGATGCGGCCTTGGCCGCGCCGCCGGACCGTACTGGCTGGCTGGAAAGCGGGCAGGCTGCGCAAAAGCTGGTCATCTTGCCCGGTGGGCGTACCGCGTCAAGGCTTTCGGACGCATCGAAAGGACCGTTGCATTCCCTGCATGGCGGGAGGGGCGCCAGCGGAACCAAGCCGCCGCCGCTCCGTTGTCAGAAACAGAGACGAACGACGCCCGGACAGCCACTCAGCCCCCCTCACACCGGAGAGACGCCATGCACCACGCCAAGAACCGCCGGCAGCGCGCCACTGCCCGCGCCATCCCGTTCCCTGCGCGTGAACTGGTGATCCTGACCTTCCTGATGGCGCTGACGGCCCTGCTGACCGGCTGCAACACGGTGGAGGGCGCCGGGCAGGACGTGCAGGCCGGCGGCCGGGCGATTGAACGGACAGTCGATTGAGGCGTTGCCCCACAGCGATCCCTGACCCAGGAGGTTCCGCATGAGCGATCCGCAGAAGCCGTCCACCCCCGGCGAGAGTCCGCCGCCCTCCAACCCGAACCCGCCGCAGCCCGGCCGGCCGACGACGCCGGACCCCTATCCGGTGCCCGACAATCCCGATGTCCTGCCGGAAATCCCGCCGCCGGCCGACGAGCCGATGCCGGGCATGCCGAATCCGACGACGGCGTGACGGGAGCGAGGGGGGCACATGCTCCCCTCACCCCACCTGCGCCATCGCCTCCGCCGAGACCCACTGCTCGACCCGCTCGGCGACCGCCTGCCAGTCCTGTTCCAGCATCATCGCGTGCCCCATCCCCGGCATGAAGACCGGCTGGGTGTTCAGCGCCATCGCGGTGGCGATCACTTCCGCGCGCGGGAAAAGCAGATCCTCCTCCGCGCCCATCACCATCACAGGCATGTCGCGCGGCGGCAGCACGGGGAAGGGGATCCAGCCGCCGATGTCCAGCAGCACCCGGCGCGATTCCTCCTGCAGAAACGCCTCGTATCTCGCGGCCTCATCGCGCGGCATCTTGTCGGAGAACATGGCGCGACGGATCGCGTCCGGGTCGATGGCCTTCTCGCCGAAGGTCGTCAGCATCGCCATCTGCTGGAACACATAAGGCGACCTCCAGGCCAGCCCCATCGTGGAGGACCACAGACCGTAGGGCGGGGCCGACGCCATCAGCACGCCGCCGGCAAAGCGGCGCTTGGACAGCGCGCGCTGCACCACCATGCCGCCCATGGAATGACCGATCAGCACCGGCGGCGCCGACAGGCCGTCCGCCGCCTGCAGGACGTCATCCACATAATCGGCGATGCCGAACTCATGCAACCGGTCGCGCCCCTCGCTGTTGCCATGGCCGCGGAGCGAGACGGCATGCGCTTCCCACCCGCGCGAGGCGAACCAGGGCAGGAACTTGGCATCCCAGATCCAGGCGCCGCTGAAGGCACCATGGACGAACAGGAGCGGCGGCGCTTTCGGCGTACCGGCGGGACGGCGGCTGATGATTTCCAGGTTGGACATCGGATCGCGGTTCCTGATTTTGCGTTGCAACAAGCATGGCGGGCCGGAGGGTGCCTGTCCAGCCGCGGCCCCCTCAACCCTGATCCGCACCCCCCATCTGTTGTCAGGGGACTTGCACGGTTTGACGGCGCCGGTTCGGTTTGCGACAGTCCAACCCCGCAACGCCAATCCGGAGACCGCCCGTGCCGAAACCGCCGGTCATTGATCCAACCGCCCTGACCGCCCAAACCGGCGCCACCGACTATCCGCAGCCCTTCCGGGCGCAGGTGGCCGGGCGGCACCGGGTTGCACTGGGCGATCCGCTGGGGCTGACCAATTTCGGCGTCAATTTGACCCGGCTGGCTCCCGGTGCCTCCTCCGCCCTGCGCCACTGGCACAGCCGCCAGGACGAATTCGTCTATGTGGTGGACGGCGAACTGACCCTGGTCACCGATGCGGGCGAGACCTTGCTGACCGCCGGCATGTGCGCCGGATTTCCCCATGGCGTCGCCGACGGCCACCACCTGATCAACCGCAGCAGCCGGCCGGCCAGCTACCTGGAGGTCGGCGACCGCAGCGACGGCGACGAGGCCAGCTATTCCGACGAGGACATGGTGTGGCGCGACGGCGCCTATCGCCACCGCGACGGGACGCCCTGGGAATGACAGCCGGGGAAATGAGTGCGGACCTGACCCTGGTTCTCGGTGGCGCCCGCTCCGGCAAGAGCCGCTATGCCGAGGGGCTGGTGACTGCATTGGGCGGTCCGCGCGTCTACATCGCCACCTCGCAAGTGTGGGACGCGGAGATGGCGGAGCGGGTGGCAAAGCATCGCGACGACCGCGGCCCCGACTGGACCACGGTGGAGGAGCCGCGCGACCTGACCGGCGCGCTCCGCAGCCACGCCGCCGCCGGCACCGGCGTGCTGGTCGATTGCCTGACCCTGTGGCTGACCAACCTGTTGATGGCCGAGGCCGATATCGCGGCGGAGACCGCGGCGCTGGTGGAGCTTCTGCCGACGCTGCCGGGCCGGGTGGTCCTGGTCTCCAACGAGGTCGGGCTCGGCATCGTCCCCGACAATGCGCTGGCGCGCCGCTTCCGTGACCATGCCGGCCGCCTGCACCAATCCATTGCGGCCGTGGCGCCGCGCGTCGTGCTGACCGTCGCCGGTCTGCCGATGTTCGTGAAGGGAACCCCCGCATGACCGACACCGCGGCCGATGCCGACGAGCTGAACCGCCGCCATGCCGAGAAGATGAAGCGGCGCAAGGCGTTGCAGGAACGGGCGCTCGCCTCCAAGACGGTGGAGAAGGGCCTGCTGATGGTCCACACCGGCAAGGGCAAGGGCAAGTCGACCGCCGCCTTCGGCCTGATGATGCGCGCCGCCGGCCATGGCATGCGGGTGGGCATGGTGCAGTTCGTCAAGGGCGCCTGGTCCACCGGCGAGACGGTGGCGCTGGAGCGCTTCGAGGATCTGGTCGATTTCCACACGATGGGCGAGGGCTTCACCTGGGACACCCAGGACCGCGCCCGCGACATCGCCGCCGCCGAGGCCGCCTGGGCCAAGGCCAAGGAGCTGATGGCCGACCCGCGCTATCGCCTGATCGTGCTGGACGAGCTGAACATCGTGCTGCGGATGGAGTATCTGCCGCTGGACGAGGTGCTGGCGACGCTGGCCGCCCGCCGGCCGGACCTGCATGTCTGCATCACCGGCCGCAATGCCAAGCCGGAACTGATCGCCGCCGCCGACCTCGTCACCGAGATGACGCTGGTCAAGCATCCGTTCGAGGCCGGGGTGAAGGCCCAGGCCGGCATCGAGTTCTAAAGCGATGCCATCGCGCGCGATCATGCTGCAGGGAACCGGCTCCGACGTCGGCAAGTCGCTGCTGGTGGCGGGTTTGTGCCGGGCGCTGGTGCGGCGCGGACTGACCGTCCGGCCGTTCAAGCCGCAGAACATGTCCAACAACGCCGCGGTCACGGCCGACGGCGGCGAAATCGGTCGCGCCCAGGCGCTGCAGGCGCGCGCCTGCGGCGTGGTGCCCAGCGTCCACATGAACCCGGTGCTGCTGAAGCCGCAGTCGGATGTCGGCAGCCAGATCGTGGTGCGGGGCGTGGTGGTCGGCACCGCGCGGGCCGCCGACTATCAGGCGCGCAAGCGCGAACTGCTGGGCACCGTCCTGGACAGCTTCGAGCGGCTGCGCGCCGAGGCCGATATCGTGGTGGTGGAAGGCGCCGGCAGCCCGGCGGAGGTCAATCTGCGGGCCGGCGACATCGCCAACATGGGCTTCGCCACCGCCGCCGACGTGCCGGTCCTGCTGGTCGGCGACATCGACCGCGGCGGCGTGATCGCCAGTCTGGTCGGCACCCACGCCCTTCTACCGAAATCTGAGCAGGAGCGTATCAAGGGCTTTATCATCAATAAGTTCCGCGGTGATGTTCGCCTGTTCGATGAAGGGCTGCGGATCATCGAAAGCCACACCGGCTGGCGTGGATTCGGCGTGGTGCCCTGGCTGAAGGAGGCGGCGACCCTGCCGGCGGAGGATGCGGTCGCGCTCGACCGGCCGAGGGAGGCCGGCGACGGGGCGCTGCGCATCGCCGTGCCGATGCTGTCGCGGATCGCCAACTTCGACGATTTCGACCCGTTGGCGCAGGAGCCCGGCGTCGCGCTGACCATGGTGCGTCCGGGCCAGCCGCTGCCGGGCGATGCCGATCTGGTGATCCTGCCTGGCACCAAGGCGACGATTGCCGACCTTGCCTTCCTGCGGGCGCAGGGCTGGGACATCGACCTGCTGGCCCATTGCCGGCGCGGCGGGCGGGTGCTGGGGATCTGCGGCGGCTATCAGATGCTGGGGCGGCGCATCGCCGATCCCGACGGCATCGAGGGACCGGCGGGGGAGGCGGCAGGGCTTGGGCTGCTGGATGTCGAGACGGTGCTGAAGGGTCCCAAGGTGCTGGAGGAAGCCCATGGCCGGGAGCGCCGCACCGGCGCCGCGGTGGCGGGCTACGAGATGCACATGGGGCGCACCGACGGACCGGACCGGGCAAGGCCGATGCTGGAGCTTCAGGATGGGGTGACGGATGGCGCGGAGTCGGCGGACGGACGGATCGCAGGCTGCTACCTGCACGGGCTGTTCGGCGCCGACGGCTTCCGCGCCGCCTATCTGCGTGGAATGGGCGGCGGGTCGGAGTTGGCCTATGGGGTGGCCGTGGAGCGTGCGCTGGATGCGGTCGCGGATCGCCTGGAGTGCGTGGTGGATGTGGAGGGGCTGCTGGCGGTGGCGGAGGGGTGAGGTATCGGTGCTGATGCCCCCTCCCTAACCCTCCCCCGCCTTTGGCGGGAGAGGGAACTCCGCCGCATTTTTGTAAACGTCACCTGTCAAGCATCCTACCCCCTCCACCGCCGTAGGCGGGGGAGGGATGGGGAGGGGGCAAAAGCTGCCGTCAGCTTCTCTCAAACCGTTTCCCGCTCCACCGATAACGCGCGCGGCAGCTTGAACACGATGTTCTCGGTCGCGGTGCGCAGTTCCTCCACCGTCACGTCGAACCGCGCGCGTGCCGCCTCGATCACTTCCTCCACCAGGACTTCCGGGGCCGACGCGCCGGCGGTGATGCCGAGCCGGGAGACACCGGCCAGTGCGCTCCAGTCGATATCGGCGGCGCGCTGGACCAGATGGGCTGTCGGGCAGCCATGGGTCTTCGCCACCTCAACCAGCCGCTTGGAGTTGGACGAGTTCGGCGCCCCCAGCACCAGCAGCGCCTCCACCTTCGGCGCGATGGCCTTCACCGCCGCCTGACGGTTGGTGGTGGCGTAGCAGATATCCTCCTTCTTCGGCCCGGCGATGGCGGGGTAACGGGCCTGCAGGGCTGCCAGAATCTCCGTCGTCTCGTCGACCGACAGGGTGGTCTGGGTGGCGTAGGCGAGGTTGTCCGGATCGCTCACCTCAAGTGTCGCGACGTCGGCCACCGTCTCCACCAGCACGACCGCCCCCTCCGGCAACTGCCCCATGGTGCCGATCACCTCCGGATGCCCGGCGTGACCGATCAGCACGATCTGGCGGCCTTCCTCGAAATGGCGTTCGGCCTCGCGGTGGACCTTGCTGACCAGCGGGCAGGTGGCGTCGAGATAGAACAGGCCGCGCGCCTCCGCCGCCTGCGGCACCGATTTCGGCACGCCATGGGCGGAAAACACCACGGGGCGGCCATCCGGCACCTCGGTCAGTTCATCGACGAAGATGGCGCCCTTGGCTTCCAGGTTCTCGACCACGAATCGGTTGTGGACGATCTCGTGCCGGACATAGACGGGCGCCCCGAAGCGGTCGAGCGCCGTCTCGACGATCTGGATCGCCCGGTCGACACCGGCGCAGAAACCGCGCGGTGCGGCCAGCAGGATCGTCAAGGGCTGGAGGGCCGGGGAATGGGTGGTGGTCATATGCGCTGTTCCGCCCTTGCATGGAAGACGTGCCCTAAGGTGGCCCTGTGCCGAACCGTCGCAAGGGATAGAACCGCCGCGCGGTCTTGTGCCGGTCAAGCTGGGACACTAAAGTCGCGATCCAACAGCCCGTTAACCGATCAGGCCGAACCGATGGACCGCCGCGACCGTAAACTAGGAACCCCCGCCCGGAAAAGCCCGCTGGCGTCCCTGATGCGTAAGAGCCGCCCTGCGCTGCTTGCCGCCGGGGCCGTCGCGGTGCTGTCCGGCTGTTCCGGCATGGGATCGAACAACCCGGCGGACGCGGCGCTGGCCTGCCCGAAGGTCAATATCGTCCGCGACCTGCAGGAGGTGACGGTCTTCCGCCCCGGCGGGAAGGATCTGACCGATCTGGAGTCGCGCGCCGCCCTGACCGACTACACCGGCAACTGCGAATACACCAGCGCCGGCGTCACGGTGAACGTGAACGTCTTCCTGGTCGCCGAGCGCGGCCCGGCTCTTCAGGGCAACACCGCCAAGTACCAGTATTTCGTTGCCATCGCCAAGCCGGACGAAACGCTGGTGTCGAAGGCCTATTTCGACACCGACGTGACCTTCGTTCCCGGCCAGCCGCGCGCCGGCACCAGGGAAGAGCTGGCCCCGAAGATTCCACTGCCCAAGGATGGCAACGCCAAGGACTGGAAGATCTATCTCGGCTTCCAGTTGACGCCGGAACAGCTGAACTTCAACCGGACGCAGGTTAAGAAGTAAGGCGGATCGTTTCTGCGCTTTGTCGACCGTCAATCCCGCGAAGGCGGGAATCCAGCCGCATCAAATGCTTGGCTGCATGGTCTGGATCCCCGCCTTCGCGGGGATGACGGCCGATGAGAGGACAGAGCGGACCCGATCCGTCGATTGACAAACCTGTCTATTCGCGACACTGTGCCGCCATCACGCCGATGATCCCTCGCGGGAGAGATCGCTTGTGAGCTTGTCGTAAATCGACAGGTCCGCAGGCGGCGCCGAAGGAGCAACCGCCCCCGGAAACTCTCAGGCAAAAGGACCGCAAGGGGATAAGGCAACTCTGGAAAGCAGCCTCGGCGCCCAGTCGCCGCGACTCACCGAAGGAGTAAACCGGGTGCCCGGCTCGACCGGGCGGCGGTGAATCTCTCAGGTCCAAGACAGAGGGGGCAGCTTCCTGCGCCGATCCCGGCGTGGGCGCTAGAACCCTGTCGGAGGACCCGCGTGACCGAGGCCGCAACCGCTCTCAAGACCACCCCGCTGCACGCGCTCCATGTCGAGCTTGGCGCCCGCATGGTCCCCTTCGCCGGCTATGACATGCCGGTGCAGTATCCCCTCGGCATTCTCAAGGAACACCAGCACACCCGCGAGAAGGCCGGGCTGTTCGACGTGTCCCACATGGGGCAGGTCCGCCTGACCGGCGCCGATCCTGCCGCCGCCTTGGAAACGCTGGTTCCCGGCGACATCAAGGGGCTGGCCCAGGGCCGCATGCGCTACACGCTGTTCCTGAACGAACAGGGCGGCATCCTCGACGACCTGATGGTGACCAATGCCGGCGACCATCTGTTCCTGGTGGTGAATGCCGCCTGCAAGGAGCAGGACGTCGCCCATCTGCGCGAGAAGCTGGCCGGCAAGGCCGAGGTGGAACTGCTGGACGATCTGGCGCTGATGGCGCTCCAGGGTCCGATGGCGGCCGAGGTGATGGCCCGTTTCGTCCCGGAAGCCGCCACCATGAAGTTCATGAGCTACCTGTCCGCCAGCTTCAAGGGCGTGCCGGTGATCCTGACCCGGTCCGGCTACACCGGCGAGGACGGCTACGAGATTTCCTGCGACAAGGCCGATGCCGAGATGATCGCCCGCGCCCTGCTGGCCGAATCGGAGGTCGAGGCGATCGGGCTCGGCGCCCGCGACTCGCTGCGGCTGGAGGCCGGGCTTTGCCTCTACGGCCATGACATCGACACCGCCACGACGCCGGTGGACGGCGCGCTGGAATGGACGCTGCCGAAGCGCCGCCGCGCCGAGGGCGGTTTCCCCGGCTATGACATCATCCACCGGCAGCTGACCGAGGGCGCGTCTCGCCGCCGTGTCGGCATCCAGCCGGAAGGCCGCCAGCCGGCCCGCGAGCACACCGAAATCCAGGATGCCGACGGCAACCGCATCGGCGAGATCACCAGCGGCGGCTTCGGCCCGACCGCCGGGGCGCCGGTGGCCATGGGCTATGTCGACATCGCGCATTCGGCGGTGGGCACGCCGCTGACGCTGGTGGTGCGCGGCAAGCCGCTGCCCGCCCGCGTCGCCGCCACGCCCTTCGTGCCGCAACGCTATTACCGGGGCTGACGCTCCGGTTCTTCCAACCGCAAGCAACGTTTCGAACAGGGAACCCTTCAGATGACCAAGAAATACACCAAGGACCACGAGTGGGTTCAGGTCGACGGCGACGTCGCCACCGTCGGCGTCTCCGATTTCGCCCAGAGCCAGCTGGGCGATGTGGTGTTCGTCGAGCTTCCCGAGGCCGGCCGCGTGCTGGAGCAGGGCAAGGAAGCCGCCGTCGTCGAATCGGTGAAGGCGGCCAGCGACGTCTACGCTCCGGTCTCCGGCACCGTCATCGAGGCCAATCAGGCCCTGGTGGACGATCCGTCGATGGTCAACAGCGCCGCCGAGGGTGAGGGCTGGTTCTTCAAGATCCAGTTGAAGGACGCCTCCGAACTCGATGGTCTGATGGACGAATCGGCCTACAAGGCCTTCGTGGAGGAATCCCACTAACATGCGTTACCTGCCCCTGACCGAGGCCGACCGGCAGTCCATGCTGGAGGCCGTCCGCGCAACATCGGTCGAAGACCTGTTCCGCGATGTTCCAAAGGCGGCCCGTCTGGCCGGCCCGATCGGGGGCTTGCCCAACCATATGGGCGAGCTTGAGGTCGAACGGCTGCTCGGCTCCCTGGCGGCGAAGAACATCCCGGCGGGGTCGGTGCCGAGCTTCCTCGGCGCCGGTGCCTACCGCCACCATGTGCCGGCGACCGTCGATCATCTGGTCCAGCGCGGCGAGTTCCTCACCGCCTACACGCCGTACCAGCCGGAGGTGAGCCAGGGCACGCTGCAGGTCCTGTTCGAATTCCAGACCCAGGTCGCGCTGCTGACCGGCATGGATGTGGCCAACGCCTCGATGTATGACGGCGCCACCTCCTGCGCCGAGGCCGTCATGATGGCCAACCGCGTCACCCGGCGGAAGAAGGCCATCCTGTCCGGCGGCCTGCACCCGCATTACCGCGACGTGACCACCACCGACGCCCGCTTCATCGGGTTCGAGGCTGTCGCTTTGCCAGCCGCCCCGACCGGCGGCGAGGATCTGCTGGCGCTGGTCGACGACAAGACGTCCTGCGTCGTCGTTCAGAACCCCGACGTTTTCGGCCATGTCCGCGACTACACCGACCTTGCCGCCGCCTGCCAGGCCAAGGGCGCCCTGCTGATCGTGGTGGTGACGGAAGCGCTGTCGCTCGGCCTGCTGACGCCGCCGGGCGACATGGGTGCCGACATTGTGGCGGCGGAAGGCCAGTCCTTCGGCAACGCGCTGAACTTCGGCGGTCCCTATGTCGGGCTGTTCGCGGTGAAGGACAAATATGTCCGCCAGATGCCGGGCCGCCTGTGCGGCGAGACGGTGGATGCCGATGGCCGCCGCGGCTTCGTGCTGACGCTCTCCACCCGCGAGCAGCACATCCGCCGCGAGAAGGCGACCTCGAACATCTGCACCAACTCCGGCCTGTGCGCGCTGGCCTTCTCGATCCATGTCAGCCTGCTGGGCGAGGCGGGGATCACGCAGTTGGCCCAGCTGAACCATGCCAAGGCGGTCCAGATGGCCGACAAGCTGGCGGCGGTACCGGGTGTCGAGCTGCTGAACGACGGCTTCTTCAACGAATTCACCGTCAAGCTGCCGAAGCCGGCCGCCGCGGTGGTCGAGGAGCTTGCCAAGCGCCGCATCCTGGGCGGCGTGCCGGTGTCGCGCCTCTATCCGGGCGAGATGGAAGACCTTCTCCTGGTCGCCGTCACCGAGACCAACACCGACGCCGACATGGACGCCTTCGCCGCCGCTCTGAGTGAGGTTCTGGCATGAGCATGAACAACCAGGGCCGTCCGTCGGCCATTCCGGCCGGTGCCGCCTCGTTCGACGGCGTGACCGGTACCGTCACCGGCAACCGCGGTCTCCAGATCGAAGAGCCGCTGATCTTCGAACAGGACAGTGCCGGCCGCACCGGCGTCGATCTGCCCGATGTGCCGAAGGTCGCCTCGCGCCTGGGTGCGGTGAAGCCGCGCGCCAGGGTCGGGCTGCCCGGCCTCGCCGAGCCGCAGGTGGTCCGCCACTACACCCGCCTGTCGCAGAAGAACTACGCCATCGACAGCGGCTTCTATCCGCTCGGCTCCTGCACGATGAAGCACAACCCGCGCCTGAACGAGAAGATGGCGCGGCTTCCGGGCTTCTCCGACGTGCATCCGCTGCAGCCGGTCAGCACGGTGCAGGGTGCGCTGGAACTGATGGACCAGCTGGCCCATTGGTTGAAGACGCTGACCGGCATGGCCGCGGTGACGTTGGCGCCCGCCGCCGGTGCCCATGGCGAGATGTGCGGCATCATGGCGATCCGCGCCGCGCATGAGGCCAAGGGCGACAGCGGCCGCACCAAGATCCTGGTGCCGGAAAGCGCCCACGGCACCAACCCGGCGACCGCAGCCGCCTGCGGCTACAGCGTCGATGCCATCCCGGCGACCGCCGATGGCCGCGTCGATCTGGACGCGCTGAAGGCCAAGCTCGGCCCCGACGTGGCCGGGCTGATGCTGACCAATCCCAACACCTGCGGCCTGTTCGAGCGCGATATCATCGAGATCGCCGAGGCGGTGCATGCGGCCGGCGGCTATTTCTACTGCGACGGCGCCAACTTCAACGCCATCGTCGGGCGGGTCCGTCCGGCCGATCTCGGCATCGACGTCATGCACATCAACCTGCACAAGACCTTCTCCACCCCGCATGGCGGCGGCGGTCCGGGGTCGGGGCCGGTGGTGTTCGCGGAGTCGCTGGCGCCCTACATCCCGGTGCCCTACGTCACCCACGGCAAGGACGGCTTCGCGCTGGTCGAGAACGCCGGCGAAGGCCCGGCCTTCGGCCGCATGAAGGCCTTCCACGGCCAGATGGGCATGTTCGTCCGCGCGCTGTCCTATATGCTGAGCCACGGCGCCGACGGGCTGTGGCAGGCCTCCGGCGACGCGGTGCTGAACGCCAACTATGTCATGGCGCGGCTGGAGGACGTGTTGACGGCTTCCTTCGAAGGACCGTGCATGCACGAGTGCCTGTTCGACGACCGTTTCCTGAAGGGAACGGGTGTCACCACGCTCGACATGGCGAAGGCGCTGATCGACGAGGGTTTCCACCCGATGACCATGTATTTCCCGCTGGTCGTCCACGGCGCCCTGCTGATCGAGCCGACCGAGACGGAGAGCAAGGCCAGCCTCGACCAGTTCGTCGATGCGTTGCGGGCACTGGCCGAGCGCGCCAAGTCGGGCGATGTCGCCTACTTCCAGGCCGCTCCGCGCCTGACGCCGCGGCGTCGCCTGGACGAAACTGCGGCGGCCCGCAAACCGGTCCTGCGCTGGACGCCGCCGGTCGCGGCGGAGGCTCTGGCGGCGGAGTAAGGACCACCCCCAAACTCCCTCTCCCGCGTGGGGAGAGGGAGTTCTTTTCAATCACTTGTTGGTCTTGCCGGCATAGTTGTCGGCCTTCTTCTGATCCTCGGCAGCCTCGCGGGCCATTTCCTCGCCGATCTTCGGATCGATGCTCTTGGCTTCCTCGATCAGGTCGCGCGCCTTACGGGCATCGCCGTCGGCGGCCTTGTCCAGGGCCTGCTCGGCCAGATCATGGGCCTTCTTGTGCTCCGGGCTGTCTTCGTGGCGCGTGGCCATGGGGCTTCTCCTGCTGTTCTGGAGTCTCGAACCGGACGTTGTCCAACAGAGAGCACCTGCCGGGGTTCCGTTCTCTGCACCGCACAAAAAATTTTCGGAAGTGACGGAATAGGGAAGTCGGTCTGTCCGTTTGTGCGGATGTCCGGTGGCGAACGGCCACCCTGCAACAGGGCAACGCGAACTCCCCATGAGCAACCCGAAGAACTCGATCCGGCGCGCAGCCATCGCCGCCGCACTGCTGGCCGTGACCGCCGGCCACGCGTCCTTCTGGTCCTGGCGCAACGCGCCGACGCCGGTGGAGGCGGAGCCCGGCCGTATCGAATCGGTGTCCTACTCGCCTTCGGGCCGCAGCTACGATCCCAACCACCAGCCGGTGGTGCCGCGCCAGGAGATCGAGAAGGACATGAGCGCCATCGCCGGCTTCGCGAATGGCGTCCGTACCTATTCCACGCTGGGTTCCCAGGGCGAGGTGCCGGAGATTGCGATCTCCAAGGGCCTGGACGTGACGCTCGGCATCTGGCTGAGCGAGGACAAGTCCCGGAACGAGCGCGAGATCCTGCACGGCATCGCGCTGGCCAAGGAATTCCGCGGCATCAAGCGCATCATCGTCGGCAACGAGACGCTGCTGCGCGCCGAACTGACCGACGCCGAACTGGCCGCCTACATCAAGCGCGTGCGCGCCGCCGTTCCCGCCACCATCAAGGTCGGCACCGCAGACGTCTGGTCGGAGATGATCAAGGCCGACGCCACGGTGAAGGCTTCCGATTTCATGGGCGTCCACGTCCTGCCCTACTGGGAAGGCGTGCCGGTCGACAATGCGCTGACCTGGATCCGCGACCGCCTCGACACCGTGCGCAAGTCCCATCCGGGCAAGCCCTTGTTCGTGGGCGAGGTCGGCTGGCCGTCGGGCGGCGAGAACTTTCACGACGCCTATCCGACACCGGAGGCCCAGGCCGCCGTCGTCCGCGGCTTCGCGGCGGAGGCCAACGCGCTCGGCCTGCACTACAACGTCGTCGAAGCCTTCGACGGCATCTGGAAGTCGACCATCGAAGGCTCGCCCGGCCCGACCTGGGGCGTGCTGGATGCCGACCGTCAGCCGAAATGGTCGATGACCGGAGCGGTTGCCGCCCCCTACGGTGAACGGGTCGGTGCGGGCGTGGCGCTGGCCGTCGGCCTCGCTTTGTCGGCCTTCGCGGTGTTCCGCCGCCGGACCAATGCCGGCTTCGCGCTGGCCGCCTCGCTGGGCGCCAACATCATCGGTTTCGCCATCGGGTCCGCGGTCGCCGGCGCCTTCGCCGAATATCTCACCTTCGGTGCGGTCACCACCTGGGGTTCCGCCTTCGCGTTGGGCGCCCTGATGATGAGCGTCGCCTTCGCCGATCTGGTCGACGTCGCCCGCCGGCTGCTGACCGGCCGCGCCCCGGCCCTGCTGCCGCATGCCGTGCCCAGCACCGAGCACAAGCCGATGGTCTCCATCCATGTCGCCGCCTGCCGTGAGCAGCCGGATGTGCTGAACGCCACGCTGGCCTCGCTGTCGCGGCTCGACTACCCGAACTACGAGGTCGTCGTCCTGATCAACAACACCGAGGAGGAGCGTCTTGTCCACCCGGTGGAGGAGATGTGCCGGGCGCTGGGGCCGAAGTTCAAGTTCCATTGGTACAAGAAGATCTCCGGCTTCAAGGCCGGCGCGCTGAACGCCGCGCTGCGCCACACCGACCCGGCCGCCGAGATCGTCGCCGTGCTGGATGCCGACTACACCGTGTCGTCCGACTGGCTGTCGAAGCTGGCCCCGACCTTCGCCGATCCGTCGGTCGGCATCGTCCAGGCCCCGCAGGAGCACCGCGACGGCCACGAGACGGCACTGAAGGCAGCCATGACCGCCGAGTACCGTCCCTTCTTCGACGTCGGCATGCAGGAGGGCGTGTCGTCCCAGGCCTTCATCTGCCACGGCACGATGATCATGCTGCGCCGGTCGGCGATGGATCGGGTGGGCGGCTGGTCTGAGGCCGGCATCTGCGAGGACACCGAACTCGGTCTGCGCATCCTGTCGGCAGGCTACCGCGCCGCCTACACCGACGAGCGTCTCGGCGCCGGTCTGGCCCCGGACAACTTCATGCAGTTCCGCAAGCAGCGCGACCGCTGGGTGTTCGGCTCCACCCAGATCGTCCGCGCCCACTGGAAGAAGTTCCTGCCGGGTGCGGCCGAACTGAACGCGCGGCAGAAGCTCGGCTACGTCACCAACTGGATCCGCTGGTGGTCCGACGCCGTCGGCCTGTTCGCTGCTGTCGCCGCCGTGGTCTGGACCTTCGCCTCGCTGGTTCTGCCGCTGCATCTGCCGCCGGTTGCCGCAACCGCCGCCGTCCTCGGTGCCCTGGTCCTGCGTGCCGCCTCCAGCCTGCTGGCCTCGCGTTATGCTTCCGGGAACAGCTGGAAAGAAAGCCTGGGTGCCTGCGCCGTCGGCATGGCGCTGTCCACCACCGTGGCGCTGGCCGTCGTCCGTGGCCTGTTCCGCAAACAGGACGCCTTCCGGGTGACCGCCAAGGGCGGCAAGCGCACCGCCGGCCGTTTCTGCGCCAAGCCCGAAGCCTGGCTGTCCGCCGCCCTGGTCGCCGCCTCGGCCACCGCCGCTCTGGTCAACCCGCTGGGCACCCTGTCGCTGGAGCTGTGGTCGATGCTGCTCGCCGCCATGGCTGTGCCGAACCTGATGGCCGTCGCCTTCGGCATCGGTGACATGCTGCCGGTCCGCGAGACCAGGACTGCGCCGGTTCCCGCCACCCAGCAGGCCGCTCCGGCCGGCCAGGATCAGGGAGCGAATCGTCCGGTCGCTGCGTAAGCCATCTCCACCTTAAGCAAAAATCGGCCCCTTTCCCGCCTGCCCGGCGGGGGAGGGGTCAAGTTTTTCGGGGGTGGAACCGCTTTTCTTACCAAGGTGAAACTTGTCGGCAACAGTGCTTCGTGCGTACCATCGACCGCTTGACCGACAAGACCGCGCGAGCCAACGCGCCCGCCAATCTTCGGAGGGAGAAGGCCATGCATGTCGTTACCGCGTCCGACCGGTGCCCGCCTCTGCTGCTGTCCGATGACAACCGTATCCGCCTGGAAAGCTGGCTGGCCGCGCAGGCCGGCGCATCCCGCATCACGCTGACGGAAGATGGACGGCTCGGCGGTGGTGCGATCTCCCTGAACCTCGCGGTGACGCTGGAGATCGACGGCGGGCCGTTGGCCGGGCGCCATTCCTGCGTGCTACGGTCCGAAGCCGGCGGGCGCATTTCCGCCAGCATCGGCAAGCTGCGGGAGTTCGTGGTGCTGCGCGCCGCCTTCGCCGCCGGGGTGAAGGCGCCGGAACCGCTGTTCGCCTGCGACGACCCCGCGGTGTTGGGTCACGACTTCTACATCATGCGGCGGGCCGAAGGGCTCGGCGCCGGCCATGCGGTGACCCGTTCGGAAGCGGCACAGCCCGAACTGGCGCGCGAGCTTGGCCGGCAGCTTGGCCTGCTGCACCGGATCACCCCCGAGACCGAAGGGCTGGAGCGGCTGGGCGAAGCGCCCGACTGTCCGGCGCAGGAAGTGCTGGCGCAGTTCCGCCGCTGGTTCGGCGATCTGGGGCGCCGCGATCCGGTGATCGCCTGGGGGCTGCGCTGGATGGAGGTCAATGCGCCGCTGCCGGGGGCGGTGGTGCTGTGCCACCGCGACTTCCGCACCGGCAATTATCTGGTCAAGGACGGCGCGTTGACCGCGATCCTGGATTGGGAGTTCGCCGGCTTCAGCGACCCGATGGAGGATCTCGGCTGGTTCTGCTCCCGCTCCTGGCGGTTCCGGCGGCCCGACCGCGAGGCTGGCGGCATCGCCGACCGGGCGGACTTCTACGCCGGCTATGAGGAAACCTCCGGCCGTCGCGTCGATCCGGCGCGTGTCGCCTATTGGGAGACGGCGGCCTATCTGCGCTGGGCGGCGATTGCGGTGGAGCAGGGGCTGCGCCACAGCTCCGGCAGCGCCCCCTCGATCGAGTTGGCATTGACCGGGCGGATGCTGCCGGAGATCGAGATGGACATGCTGCGCCATCTCCACTCTATCGGCGGAACGGCGTCTGGCGTCGTGGAGAGGGTGGCCTGATGCGCGCCAATCCCGACGCCCGTGGCCTGCTGCAGATCGCCGCCACCACCTTTCGGGCGGACGTGCTTCCGCATGTCGCCCCCGAAGCCCGCTACGCCGCCCTGATGGTCGCCAATGCCCTGGAGATTGCCGAGCGCGAGTTGAAGGGGCTGGATGCCGCCGGCCATTCGATGCTGGGCGCGCTCGCCCTGCTCTATGGCGAAGACGCCGACGATGCGCTGTCCGGCGACGACCTGCGGAAACGGGTGGAGGCACTGCAGCACCGCCTGTGCATCGAGATCGCCGCCGGGGACTTCGATCGCGACGGCCAGCAGGTGCTGATGGACTCGCTGGAGGCCATCGTCCAGGCGCGGCTGGGAATCTCCAACCCGAAGGCACTGAGCTAAGCGGCGGCACTCCCTCCCCCTAGATCGGATCGACCTTCTGTCGGCCGAGAGCGGGGGAGGTCAGGAGGGGGATAGTCAGCTGCTCTGTGCCGTCGCCGGGATGATGCCCTGGAACCATGGCTGTTCTAAGATTTTCGTCCTGGACTTATCGACCAAACGGAGGCGTGATAGGAAGGAATGGCTGTTTTCTATCATGGAGGCTCGCTGTATGTCCTGTCGTTGCTGGTCTGCGAAGGGCATCTCCCTGCTCTGCATGGTCGCCGGATGAAACAGTGAACAGTGCCGCGAAACCTGTTTCATCCGGTTTCAAACGTTCCATTCATCCTCCTGCCGGTGCCCGTCCGATCCGCTATCGGTCAGTACCCCTCTTCAGCGGAGGGCTCGACAGACGGGAGGGTGGCGGCCATATAATCGGTTCCCGTTCCGTACCCTTCCTCTGATCGGATCGCCGCCCCATGGCAAGTCCCGTCCTGTCCGCCATTCCCGCCAGGCCCCTTGCGAAGCTGGAAGCCGGAAAGCAGTTCGTCATCTCATCGGATTTCGCGCCTGCGGGCGACCAGCCGAACGCGATCGAGGAGTTGACCGCCGGACTGCGGCAGGGCGAGAAGGATCAGGTTCTTCTCGGCGTCACCGGATCGGGCAAGACCTTCACCATGGCGCACGTCATCCAGACGGTGCAGCGCCCGACGCTGATCCTGGCGCCCAACAAGACTCTGGCAGCGCAGCTGTATGGCGAGATGAAGTCCTTCTTCCCGAACAACGCGGTGGAATACTTCGTCTCCTACTACGACTATTACCAGCCGGAAGCCTACGTCCCGCGCACCGACACCTATATCGAGAAGGAATCCTCGATCAACGAGCAGATCGACCGCATGCGCCACTCGGCGACACGGGCCCTGCTGGAACGGGACGACGTCATCATCGTCGCATCGGTGTCCTGCATCTACGGTATCGGCTCGGTCGAGACTTACTCGGAGATGACGGTCGACCTGCGCAAGGGCGAGGTGATCGCCCAGCCGGAGCTGCTGCGCAAGCTGACCGAGCTGCAATACAAGCGCAACGACGCCGCCTTCGGCCGCGGCCTGTTCCGCGTGCGCGGCGACACGGTTGAGCTGTTCCCGGCCCACATGGAAGACCGCGCGTGGCGCATCTCGCTGTTCGGCGACGAGATCGAGGCCATCCACGAGATCGACCCGCTGACCGGCGAGAAGCTGGCGGCGCTGGAGGCCGTGCGCGTCTATCCGAACAGCCACTATGTGACGCCGAAGCCGACGCTGAACCAGGCGATCAACCAGATCAAGAAGGACCTGAAGGACCGGCTGGAGGAGTTCGCCGCCGAGGGCAAGCTGCTGGAGGCGCAGCGGCTGGAACAGCGTACCACCTTCGACATCGAGATGATGGCGGCGACCGGCTCCTGCGCCGGCATCGAGAACTATTCCCGCTACCTGACCGGCCGCGCAGCGGGCGATCCGCCGCCGACCCTGTTCGAGTATCTGCCGGGCGATGCGCTGCTGATCGTCGACGAGAGCCACGTCATGGTGCCGCAGATCGGCGGCATGTACCGTGGCGACCTTGTGCGGAAATCGACGCTGTCCGATTACGGCTTCCGCTTGCCCAGCGCCAAGGACAACCGCCCGCTCAAGTTCGAGGAATGGGAGGGCATGCGACCGCAGACGGTCTTCGTCTCCGCCACCCCCGGCCCGTGGGAACTGGAGCGCACCGGCGGCGTCTTCACCGAGCAGCTGGTCCGCCCGACCGGCCTGATCGACCCACCGGTGATCGTCCGCCCGACCGAGACCCAGGTCGATGACCTGATCGGCGAATGCAAAGAGGTGGTCGCCAAAGGCTATCGCGTGCTGGTCACCACCCTGACCAAGAAGATGGCGGAGGCGCTGACCGAGTACATGCATGAGGCGGGCTTGCGCGTCCGCTACATCCACTCCGACGTGGAGACGCTGGAGCGCATCGAGATCATCCGCGACCTTCGGCTCGGCGCCTATGATGTGCTGGTCGGTATCAACCTGCTGCGCGAGGGGCTGGACATCCCGGAATGCGCCCTGGTGGCGATCCTGGACGCCGACAAGGAGGGCTATCTGCGCTCCAAGACCTCGCTGATCCAGACCATCGGCCGCGCGGCGCGCAACGTCGATGGGCGTGCGATCCTCTATGCCGATAAAATCACCGACAGCATGAAATACGCCATCGACGAGACTGCCCGTCGCCGTGAGAAGCAGATGGCCTACAATCTGGAGCATGGGATCACGCCGGAATCGGTCAAGAAAGCGATTGGCGACATTCTGGAAAGCGTGTTCGAGCGTGGCGACCATGTGACGGTGAAGACCGGCTTGAATTCCAACGAGCTGGTCGGGCACAACCTCAAGAGCGTCATCGCCGATCTCGAAAAGCGGATGCGCGCCGCCGCTGCCGACCTGGAATTCGAGGAGGCGGCCCGCCTGCGCGACGAACTGCGCCGGCTGGAGGCGATGGACCTCGGACTGGAAACCCCCGGCAGCATCGGCATCAGCAGCGCCCGCCAAGGCCGTGGCATCCCCGAAGGCGCTCCGAAGAAGCAGGGCCGGCGCCGGCGCGGCCCCTGACCTGAACAATGCCGACCCGAACAGGGAGTCTCGGGCTGCCCTTGTTCCGAACAGGTTGCATCACCATACTCCCGCTTCCCGTATGATGACGCGGGTTCGCAGGAGGGTCGAGGTTTGCCGTTTCGTCATGTCGTGATGGTGCCGCTGGTGGCACTGGCGCTGTCGGGCGCCGGGTTGGCATCGGTTCCCATCGCTGTCGCGGCGGATGCCAGATCCTCCAGCAAGCCGGCGTCCGTCGCTGAACTCCCCCCACCGTCGCCCAAGATGAAGTCCGGCGATTGCGAGTTGGCGGAGCAGGGCGACGCCGATGCCGCTTTCCGGCTGGCCCGCCGTTACCTGTTCGGCAAGGGTGTGCGCAAGGATCGGCGGATCGGCACCGCCTGGCTGCGCGCAGCGGCGTCACGCGGGCACCCGGAAGCGCGTCGGCTGGTCAATTATGTTCCCGGCCGCATGGGACGTATCCGCCCCTGGTGCCGTCCCGGTGCCGGCCCCGTGCGCGAGGTCGGACCGCCGCCGGCGGAGGTCGTGTCGCTGGTCAATGCCATCGCTCCGAAATACGGCGTCGACCCGGCGCTGGTGCTTGCGGTAATCCAGGCCGAGAGCGCCTTCCGGACCGATGCGGTATCGCCGAAGGACGCAGCCGGGCTGATGCAACTGATCCCGGACACCGCCGACCGGTTCGGCGTCGGAAACGTCTTCGATCCCAGGGAGAACATCACCGGAGGGGTGAAGTACCTGCGCTGGCTGCTGGCCTATTTCCAGGGCGACGTGACGCTGGCGCTGGCCGGCTACAATGCCGGCGAAGGGGCTGTGGACCGTTACAAGGGCGTTCCGCCCTACGAGGAGACGCGGAACTATGTCCGCATCATCCGTCGGAATTATGACGCCGCCCGTCATCCCTTCGACCGTTCGGTAACGACGCCGTCATCCGCACTCCCGTCCATCCGCGATGCGTCCGCCGGCAGTGACGAGGCAGAGTTGCCACGGAACGCCAAATCGCCGAAAAAGGGATGAGCCCTTCACCGCTGAACAGGAGTGCCCGCCCGTGCCGATGTCCGAACGCAGCATCCTCGGCCTCAGCGCCGCCGGCTTCCACAAGGTCGCCTATACCCAGTGGGGGCGCGACGATGCCGCGCGGACAGCGATCTGCGTCCACGGGCTGACCCGCAACGGCCGCGATTTCGACCGGCTGGCATTGGCGTTGGCGGACCGCTGGCGGGTCGCCTGTCCGGACATTGTCGGGCGCGGGCGCAGCGACTGGCTGCCGGTGCCGGCGCTCTACGGCTATCCGCAATACTGCTCAGACATGGTGGCGCTGATCGCCCGCATGGGGGTGGAGACGGTCGACTGGATCGGCACTTCAATGGGTGGACTGATCGGCATGACACTGGCGGCCCAGGCCAACAGCCCGATCCGCCGCATGGTCATCAACGATGTCGGCCCCTTTATCGCCCAGGCCGGCCTGCAGCGCATCGCCGACTATGTCGGCAAGGACCCGGTGTTCGAGGATCTGCCGGCGCTCGAATCCTATCTGCGCTTCGTCCTGATGGGGTTCGGCACGATCGGCGACGAATGCTGGCGCCACATGGCGGAGCACAGCGCCCGCCCGCTGCCTGACGGCAGGTTCCGTCTCGCCTACGATCCCGGTATCGGTGATGCCTTCAAGGCCGCGCCGGTCGGCGATGTCGATCTGTGGGCGCTGTGGGACCGCGTGCGCTGCCCGGTCCTGGTTTTGCGCGGTGCGGACTCGGACCTGCTGAGCGCGGAGACGGCGGAACGGATGGCGGAGCGTGGCCCAGGGGCGTCCGGTCTGGTGAATGTGGTGGAAATCCCCAACACCGGCCACGCCCCGTCGCTGATGACGGACGACCAGATCGCGATCGTCCGCAATTTTCTGGCCCAGGACTGAGCATTCAGGACACCAGGAAGGGCGGCCTCAGTTCACCCGGCGAAGCACCGTATCCAACCGGCCTCGGCCATCCCTGTCCAGCCAGGTGGCCGAAATCCGTCCATCCGGCCGCAGGCGATAGCGCAGCATGTTCCGGCCCTTTTCATCGAAGACCAGTTCGCCGTTCTCGATCCGGCCCTTGC
Organism: Azospirillum humicireducens; assembly: GCF_001639105.2. NCBI lineage: Bacteria > Pseudomonadati > Pseudomonadota > Alphaproteobacteria > Rhodospirillales > Azospirillaceae > Azospirillum > Azospirillum humicireducens. The sequence goes on along the minus strand of NZ_CP015285.1, from coordinate 1,223,756 downwards.
GGCGCACCCGCTCGAAAGGCTGGTCGGCTTCCATGCCGGCACCCAGCAGATAGTCGGCATGGACGACATCGCCTTCGGCCTTTTCGACCGAGAGAGCGACCTCGCGGCCATTGATGTAGCTGCCATACCACATGCCCATGAAGGGGCGCAGGGCAGCAGTGGTATCGACATCGCCTTTGGCTGAGCCCGAGGCATTGGCCGGCAATGCCGCCTGCAGGAGTTCGGCGCTCGGGCTGCGGCCCCAGGATTCATCGCAGGGCGGATCGTTCGCGGCCGGCGGCGCCTCGGCAAAGCGGGCGATGCAGGCACCGAAACGGCGGACGAACAAGCCGGTGTTGGCGGCGCCATGCCCCGGAAGCAGCGACGGCTGGTCGATGATCAGGCTGCTCAAGCCGCGCTGAGCCAGGATACTGCGCGCCGGCTCGGCCCGTCCGCCGGGATCGAAATCGTCGCCATGGAAAAAGAACATCATGACTCTGGCCCGGCGGACCTCGCGCAGGATCGGCCAGAGTTGGGCGGCATTCTCGCGGTAGCTGTCATAGGCTTCGGTGAAGTTTCCGAAAGCGGCCGGCGCGGTGGCAATGACGGAATCGACGGCGTTGGTCTGTCCGGCGGCAATCAGCGAGATGAAGGCGCCGAAAGACTGCCCGGTGAGCGCGACGCGTCGGTACCCCCTGGTCTTCAGCATGTCGGAATAGCCGGCAAGCGCACGGGCACTGTTCGGAAGAGTGTCGCTGACCCGCATGCGGTCGAGCCGGTAGACGTCCCAACCGGCGTCACGCAGCGTCTTCATGTAAAGCGGGGTAGGGGCCTCCGAGTCCTCCGAATCCACCGAACGGCCATGGCTCCACACCACCGCACCGCGTGCCCTGGCCGGTCCGGACAGCGACGCCTCGCCATAGGCTGGCTTCAGAACGATCTGGGCCGCCGCCGGGCGGACCTCGGTCACGCCCCCCGCAATGCCCAATCCAACCGTTGCGATCAGTCCGAGAACAGCCCCCCGAAGCGTCCGCATCATCCCCACCGATCCCCCGTGCTGCGAGTCGGTCCAGGATTGGTCCCGGTGGTTAACGCGTCCTTTCCGGCATTCCGTACACCCACCGGAAGCCACATTTTGTCACAGTCACCCCATGCAACTAAGAATGACTCGCATTATTTCGCGTGTGGCGCTAGGATGCGCGTGCAACCGAATGAAGGAGCATCGGCATGTGCGGGACGGTGGAAGAGGGGCGGCCGTCGCCCTGGACGGTGACGGACCTGACGACGGCCGAGCGGGCACTGTTGACCGGCGTGCGGCAGTGGTTCCGCGCTGGAACTGCCGGCGCGATGGCGTCGATGCGCATCGGTCTTAACGTGGCCGGTGTCCCGAACACGGCCTTGCTGCCGCTGTTTGCGCTGCTCGGCACCTTTGCCGTGTCTGGCGTCCGCAAGCCAGAGATCCGCTGCCCGGCCTGCAGCCGCATCAGTGCGGACGAGGCGGCATTGCTGGACTCCCTGGCCGCGGTGCAGAACGGCGACGCGGAGGTTGCAGCACAATATCTCGACCGCTGGCTTCCGCTGGTCGCGCTGTGCATGGCTACCGACGCCATGCGCGAACTGGGCGGCATTCTTGACGGCGCCCGCATCTATCTGCCGCGGCGGCGCTCAGCACGCCTGGTACCGCTACCCCCAGGTGCAGCGCTGGCGGCGGAATAGTGCGGCACTTCCTGGCTTCCTAATCGGTGGCGAGGCGCAGGCTGCGACTGCCATCGGGCTTCACGGTATCGGCCATGCGTTTCTGCAAAAGCCACTGGTCGATGGCAACGCGGACCAGCCGGCCCTCCGGTGTGTGGTAAAGGAAATGTCCGCGTTCGCGGCCGCAATGTTCGTATCCCAGCCGCTCGTAGAAGGGCAGAACCCCTGCATTGTCGCGGTCGACGCCCAATTCCGTGAAAGGCACGCCCCGCTGGAGAACCAGCCGTTCCGCCGCCCGCACCAACCGGACGCCGACTCCCAGCCGCCGGAAGGGTTGGAACACACGCAACGCCCACAGCGTGGCCCGTCCGCTTGGCCGCTTGCGTAGGAAATCGATGCAGATCTGGCCTACGGGAAAGCCGTTGACGTCCGCCAGCAGCATTGATCCGTCACCACGCTCCTGCAATCGGAAGGCTCCGGCGATGATCTCGCGGTGGGGCGTATGCAAGCCATACCATTCCAGGGTCGGAAGGTCGTCTTCGCTGGCCGGCCGGATGGTTACCGGAAGGGCGAGTGTCGCATGTCCATCGTCTTCTTCCCCTGCCTCCGTTCCAAACCGTCCATTGGGGCCAATGCCGCTGGTTCCAGTGCGGCGGTGTGCTGTTGCCATGTGCCCATGCCTCGCAGGTGCTTTCCTGCCATTGTCGCCGCCGGGATCGCGGCCTCCGGTGACAACCTACACGGCGTGCCGTCGTTCCGGCTCTGTGCGGTGGGGATAAGACTTTCGCCTAGGGTGGAGAAACAGGCGCCTAAAATCAGAAATACAATAAGCGCAGTATTTATCACAATTCTCGAAAATCGATTTAGCGTAAAGAATATTTTGATGAAATTCATGCATTCAGCTGAAATATGATATATATAAGGCGCTGGGTTGAATCTGCGAAGTCTTATTGACGGCTCGGTATGTGCTTTGATGGCTATAAGCAATAAGGGCGAATTTGAATCCGAAGAATTTGATGTAGGTTTTTCTCTAAAATTCCGACGATTGGGTGGAGGATTGGACCATGATGAGAATTGTGGATCTCGGACGGACCGGCATCTTCGTCGTAATGCGTGGTGGTGTCGTGACCAGCCTGGGCGGACACAGCCATTGGCGGAGCGCTGAAGAGGTGCGACGTGCGGCCCAGACGGAAGATATCGCGATCGGCGATTTCGTTGTCCGCACTCTGCCCTGATCAGCGGAGCTTTCTTATCGTCATCATGCGCAGTGGCGGGCTTACATGGAAAAAGGGTGCGTTCAGCGAAACGCGCCCTTCCTTCATTGTGTAGTCCGGCAGCTCTGATGTCCGTCAACCCGCGCGGACGCGAGCGAGGAAGCGATCGACCTCCTTTCGCAGTGTGCTGGACTGACGCGACAATTCGTTGGTGGCTTCCAGAACCTGCCTGGCCTCTTCGCCGGCATTGTTGGCAGAGGCATTGACAGCAACGATCGTCTCGCTGACCTCGCGGGTGCCGATGGAGGCCTGTTGGACGTTGCGGGCGATTTCCGTCGTGGCCGCTCCTTGTTCCTCCATCGCGGTGGCGATGGAGGTCGAGATTTCGTTGATGCGGGCGATGGTGCCGGAGATCGACCTGATGGCGCCAACCGCCTCCTGCGTGGCGCCCTGGACGGCACCGATCTGGGAATTGATCTCCTCGGTCGCCTTGGCGGTTTGGTTGGCAAGGCTCTTGACCTCGCTTGCCACCACCGCGAAGCCCTTTCCCGCCTCGCCGGCGCGTGCCGCCTCGATCGTGGCATTCAAGGCGAGCAGGTTCGTTTGGCTGGCGATATCGTGAATCAACTTCACCACCTGGCCGATGCGGCTGGCTGCGTCGGCTAGTCCCTGAACTGTGGCGTTGGTTCGCTCGGCTTCGGTCATCGCGGCGTTGGCGATGGCGGCGGACTGTGTCACCTGATGGCTGATCTCGCCGATGGACGCCGTCAGTTCCTCTGCCGCGGCGGCAACGGTCTGGATATTGACTGACGCCTCTTCCGCGGCAGCGGCCACCTGGGTCGATTGCTGGCTGGTGGTTTCGGCAGTGCGGCTCATCGCCTGCGCCGTGCCCTGAAGTTGCTCTGCTGCGCTCGCCACCGCTTGAACAACGTCCTTCACCTCCCGTTCGAAACTGTCGGCGGTACTGCCCAGTTCCCGCGAGATGATGGCCGCGGTGTTCAGGTCGATATAGACCGAGGTGGCGAGATCCATGTCGAGGAACACCGCCTTGTTGATGGCCTGAAGCAGTTGCGACAGCTTCTCCGGCTTCTTGCGGTAAATTTGGCTCGCCAACTCGATCAGTTTGTTCAAGGTGAAGCAATAGGCGCCGGTGTACCAGCGCGGCTCAAGCCCGATGCGCTGATGTGTCTGGCCGATCTTTAGGACCTGATTGACATAAGATTCGTCGAAGGTGCCGGTGAAGACATTGCGCAACCAGTGCTGCTTCTGCAGGTCGCGCGCACGGCCGGTCACTGCCGGGTTCACCAGCATGGGAGCGACCTGCGGCACCGTACGGAGATAGCCGTAGAACTCTTCCAATATCTGATCGATCCGTTGCGCCAGATAGGGTTGGAACTCGCGAAGCGTTGCCTTCGTCGCCTCGTCGATACGCAGAAAGGTGATGCGGTCAATGATCGACTGAGTCTGGGCAGCGTTCGACATGGAGCCCCTCTCCCATTTTGGATATGACGAGCGTACTAAGAATTGCCAAAAATGCAAACTTTCCCGCGAACGGGACATCATGCGCAGACAATCTCATCTTTGAATCGGTCACATTGTCGCAGAACCTCTACTCTGGGTAATCAAGCGCCGTCATACTCCGAGTGGATCGCGGAGTGTTGCTCATTATCGAAAAGAAAATGCCGGCGAAGCCCAAAGGCGACGCCGGCATGCAGGTTGACAGGTCTGGAGGCAACAGGGGCGAGTCACAGCCCAATATAGAGACGTAGCGGATTCCGTCGGGGTGGACAGCGCCGCATGATGCCTATCCGGAACGGCACCTGCACAGGACAGGAGAACAAGTGTATGGGATCAGGCCACCATCGGGGCAACCGGACGGCGCAACGCCTGGGCCGCACTGAGCACGGCCTTCTGTAGCTTTTCGAAAGCCCGCACCTCGATCTGGCGCACGCGTTCGCGTGAGACCGAAAATTGCTGACTTAGGGCTTCGAGGGTCGAGGGATCATCCTTCAGGCGGCGCTCGAACAGGATGCGGCGTTCACGTGCATCCAAGCGGTCCAAAGCCTGACCGACAAGCCGGCGGCGCAACGCCAGTTCGTCGGCTTCCGCCAGCATGGTGTCCTGGGTGGGACGATCATCCGCCAGCAGTTCAAGCCAGTTGGTCTCACCGTCGGTAGACAGGGTGGCATCGAGCGAGCTGTCGTTGGCGGCAAGACGGCGATTCATCTCCACCACCTCGGTTTCCGGCACGTCCAACTCGGCGGCGATGGTGGCCACAGTCTCCGGCGAAAGGTCGCCCTGCTCCAACTCGGCCATCTGGCTCTTCAAACGGCGCAGGTTGAAGAACAGCTTCTTCTGGGCAGCGGTGGTGCCCATCTTAACCAGAGACCAGCTGTGCAGGATGTACTCCTGGATCGCGGCACGGATCCACCAGGTGGCATAGGTGGCGAAGCGGAAGCCGCGCTGCGGATCGAACTTTTGGGCGGCCTGCATCAGTCCGACATTGCCTTCCGCCACCAGATCGACCAGAGGCAGGCCATAGCCGCCGAAGCCGCGGGCGATCTTGATCACGAGGCGGAGATGGCTGCCCACGAGTTGCTCCAACGCTTGGGGGCTTCCGCGTTCCCGCCAAGCGATGGCGAGGTCGCGCTCCACATCCGGCGCCAGGATCGGGAAGCGCTTTGATTCTTCGATGTACCGGGTCAGGCTGGCGTTTTCACCGGTCAGCAGTTTCTTCAGCACGCGAATGCCTCCTCTCCAACGCTCCATGAGGCGGCCCACGATTGGGGACACACCCTGTCGCGACCCATGGCGGTGATCGCCCGTGAGGCGATGAACCAACGGCGAACTGTGGCGCGAACGTAGGATTAACGTCCGTCGATCCGACATTGGCTGTTGTGGGGTTTGTATTTAGCCCGGCATCGCAAGGAACTGCGTCCTTTTGACACTGCTAATGTGGCCGCGGATTTGCGGCGGATCAAGCCGGGAAAGGGCATGTTCCGGGTGTTTTTCGGCGTATACCCAGGCTCTTCCTCCACCCGCACCGGCAGTCTGGGAGAGGAGGCAATCCTATGACCCCTGACGTTCAGCCGGGTGACGTTCGGGCGGCCGCTCCTCATCCGATTGGCCGAGACGTGTCCGGGCGGACTGCCGTCGATAAGCCGCATCCGCAAAATGGAATGGCTGCAGGTCAGCCACAGGCGCGGAACGCAGCTATGCCTCTGCGGTGAGAATGATGACAAGACCGCCCGTGGTCCCTCAATCATGCCGAAACCCTAGATGGGAAGGCCGAGACGCTTCGCCATCCGTACCTTCGTCATAGGCCGTCGGGTTCGATCGTGGGTAACCCTGGGGTGGCTGACCGGTGACGGTTCGAAGCGCCAGCTTCCTTCCGCACTTTGAGGTCCGCAGGAGCGGGCGGATACGAAGAAGGCGCGACCGGGTGGCCGCGCCTTCTTCAAAACACATGACGGTGAAGACCGCTTATTCAGCTGCCGCACGCTTGCGGCCGAGACCGAGCTTGGTTGCCATTTCGGAGCGGGCCTTGGCATAGTTCGGCGCGACCATCGGGTATTCGGCCGGCAGACCCCACTTGGCGCGATATTCGTCAGGCGTCATATCATAGACGGTCTTCAGATGCCGCTTCAGCATCTTCAGCTTCTTACCGTCTTCCAGGCAAATGATGTATTCCGGCGTGACCGATTTCTTGATCGCGACAGCCGGAACCAACTCTGCCTTTGCCTGGGCCGGCTTCTCCTCGCCCAGATTGCGGAACGCCGCTTGCACGCTGTTGATCAGCGTCGGCAGGTCGTGGACCGGAACCGAGTTGTTGCCGACGTAGGCGGCAACGACCTTGGCGGTCAGCGATTGCAGTTCGGTTTGATCGATGGTCATGGCTGCACTCCCCTTGGAACGCGGTTTCGTGCGTGTCAGCCGTTCACCAGATCGCGCAGCTGCTTGGCTGGCTTGAACTTCGGAGCCTTGGAAGCGGCGATTGCCACGACTTCGCCGGTGCGGGGGTTACGGCCTTCCCGGGCGGCGCGCTCGGCCACCTCGAAAATGCCGAAACCGGCCAGGCGCACGTCTTCGCCGCGACCCAGCGCGCCGGAGATGCCCTCGAACACCGCCTGAACGACCTTGGCCGCGTCGGCCTTCTTGATGCCGGCGTTGGTGGCGACGGTTTCGATCAGTTCGGCCTGGTTCATGCAAAACTCCATTTGGTCGGTTTGGTTTCGGTTTTTCGGAGTTATTGGCAGAACGGCACCATCCGCACAAGAGCGAACACAGAATGGGCAACCGTTGGTGTTTTTCTTGCGCGACATTCGTTCCCGATCTGTGGCGGCATTGCATCAAGCGCCGAGTCCCGACGTTGCCACAGCCCGTGCAGCCCCGATTTTCCATGTCTTCGTGTCTGTGCTGCGTCCGACGGCACTCCATAGCAACCGCGACTCGTCGCGGGTTGGTTTCCGCCGAATTCCAATGACGACAAAGAATGCCGGTAGCGGGTTTGCGGACTGTGAAAAAATTAGATCTGCCGCCATCTTGACCGGAGGCGCGCCAACACCATTTCCCGGAAAGTTCGGGTCCGGGTCCCTCTGACGGCCGAGGCGTCGGCCGTGATGTCGGAACCGCTTGATTTCACCGCTGACGCAGCGTCATCAAGTGGGTCTTGTTATGGATGGTATGCTAGCAACGGTTTTCCTCGAATTTTTGGGAAAACCAATCTGGATTTGGCTTATTTTCATCGGCGTCGTGTTGACACTCCTGGTGTTGGACTTGGGAGTTCTCAACCGCCGCGACCATGTCATTGAAGTTGGTGAAAGCCTGAAACTGTCGGCTTTCTATATCGCCGTCGCAATGCTGTTCGGCGGCTGGGTCTGGTACTCGATGGGATCTGAGGCAGGTCTCCAGTACTATACGGGCTTCTTCGTCGAGAAAAGTCTGTCACTCGACAATGTTTTCGTCATATCGTTGATCTTCAGCTATTTCGCCGTGCCACGCGAATTGCAGCATCGCGTGCTGTTCTGGGGTATCCTAGGCGTCATCGTGCTGCGCGGTCTCATGATCGGCGCCGGTGCGGCACTGGTGTCGGAGTTCCACTGGGTCCTCTATCTCTTCGGTGCCTTCCTGGTGCTGACCGGCATCAAGATGCTGTTCGCGAAGGATGAGGAGACCAATCTCGGTGAGAATGCCGCCCTTCGCTTCCTGAAGCGCCATATTCGGGTGACCGACCGCTTCCATGGCCATCACTTCGTCGTCAAGGAGCCGAGCGGTCCGGGCGGTGCAATGCGCTGGTCGGCTACCCCGCTTCTGCTGGCCCTGATCATGGTCGAGTTGGCTGACCTTGTCTTCGCGGTCGACAGCGTGCCGGCGATCTTCGCCATCACCACCGATCCGTATCTGGTCTACACCAGCAACATCTTCGCCATCCTCGGCCTGCGCGCCCTGTACTTCGCTCTGGCGGCGATGGTCCATCGCTTCCGTTACCTGAAATACGCCTTGGCCTTGGTGCTGGTATTCATCGGCGGCAAGATCTTCTACACGCAGTTCTTCGGAAAGCCCGACCCGTTGATCGCGTTGGGCGTCACCTTCGCGCTGATTGGTGGTGGGGTTCTGGTATCGCTGTGGAAGACCAGCCGCGAGACCAAGACCGCGGCGGCCGAGTAAATCCACTGGATGACTGGGGCGGCACACATGTGCCGCCCCATTTCCCTTTCAGAGGCCGAGCCTGACCAGTTCCGCAATGGTGTCGGCCGCGGTGCGGTGAAGGATGAAACGGCCTCCGGCAGCCTCCCAGGGATCGCGGGCTTTCTCGCGATCATCGACGAGAATCGTACCGGTGCCGGCATAGCGGGCCTTGTCGCGGGCCATGCAGGTAATGACCGGCACATCGGCCCCCAGCATGCGGGCAACCCAGCGCTTCTTCTGTTCGGGTGCCCAGTTTCCCAGCGGCAGTCCGGTCAGGATGGTCGGCCGGTGGGGCGCGCAAAATCGCCAGAGCTCCTGCGCGTCATGCATGAACTCCAATGTGCCGAAGAAGTCGGAGTGGCGGGACAATGCCCGCCACATCTCCTGCATCGGCAGCTGATCCGGCCGCTTGCCGGTAACCGCGACGACGCCGCGGTCGAAATCGGCCAGAACTCCATCCAGGTCGAGGAACAGCGATGCCACATCAGGCTCCGCTCAGTTCAATACGCTCGCGGAATTCGTCGAGCGCCTGCGGGTTGGACAGCGCCTCCGTGTTCTTGATCGGGCGGCCATGGACGGCGTCGCGCACCGCCAGTTCGGTGATCTTGCCGGACCGGGTGCGCGGGATGTCGGTGACCTGCACGATCTTCGCCGGCACATGGCGGGGCGAGCAATTGTCCTTGATCCGCTTGCGGATCGTCGCCGCCAGCGCCTCATCCAGCTTCATGCCCTCGCGCAAGACGACGAACAGAACGACGCGCACATCGCCGTCCCATTCCTGGCCGATGCAGACCGCCTCCATGATTTCCGGCAGCTGTTCGACCTGACGATAGATCTCCGCCGTGCCGATGCGCACGCCGCCGGGGTTCAGCACCGCGTCCGAGCGGCCGTAGATCACCCAGCCGCCATGGTCGGTCTGCTCGATGAAGTCGCCATGCACCCAGATGTTGGGGAAGCGGTCGAAATAGGCGGAGCGGTATTTCGACCCGTCGGGATCGGCCCAGAAGCCGATGGGCATGCTGGGGAAGGGGCGGGTACAGACGAGTTCGCCCTTCTCGCCGCGCACAGCGTGGCCGTTGTCGTCGAACGCCTCCACCGCCATGCCGAGGCCCCGAGTCTGGATCTCGCCCTTCCAGACCGGAGAGGTTGGGTTGCCCAGCACGAAGCAGGACATGATGTCGGTGCCGCCACTGATCGAGGCGAGATGGAGATCCTGCTTGATGGAACGATAGACGAACTCGAAGTTCTCCGGCATCAGAGGAGAGCCGGTGGAGGCCAGAGCGCGGACGCTGGCGAGAGAATGGGTCTTCATCGGCTCCAACCCGGACTTCTCCAGCGACTGGATGAATTTGGCCGAGGTTCCGAACAGCGTCACCTGCTCCGCATCCGCATAGTCGAACAGGATGTTGCCGCTGGGGGCGAAGGGTGAGCCGTCATAGAGAACCAGCGTCGTCCCGCTGGCCAGACCGGTCACCAGCCAGTTCCACATCATCCAGCCGCAGGTGGTGAAGTAGAACAGCCGATCACCACGTTTCAGGTCGCAGTGCAGCCGGTGTTCCTTCACATGCTGGAGGATTGTACCGCCGGTGCCGTGGACGATGCATTTCGGCTTTCCGGTGGTACCGGAGGAATAGAGGATGAACAGCGGATGGTCGAAACCGACCCGTTCAAAGGTCGGTTCGGCAGCCGGAAAGGGCGCCATGAACTCCTGGAAACCGACGGCAGCCTGGATCGTCGAGACGTCCGGCGCCTTGTCGACATAAGGCACGATCACTGTGGCGACGACGGTCGGAAGGTCCTTCAGAACTTCTGCAACCTTCGACCGCACGTCATGGCTTTTGCCGTTGTACCAGTAGGCGTCGGGGGCGAAGACCACCTTCGGCTCGATCTGGCCGAAGCGGTCGGTGATGCCCTGGATGCCGAAATCGGGCGAGCAGGAGGACCAGACCGCCCCCAGGCTGGTGGTGGCGATCATCGCCGCAAGAGTTTCAGGCATGTTGGGCATGATGGCAGCCACGCGATCGCCCTTGCCGACACCCTTGGCCTTCAGCGCCTGCTGCAGCCGGGAAACGGTGGCCTTCAACTCCGCTCCGCTCCAGCGGTACTTGACCTTGTCCTCGCCCCAGAAGACGACGGCGTTGTCGTCAAGCGCGCCGGCAAGCAGATTCTCGGCATAGCTGAGGCTCGCTTCGGGGAACCAGCGGGCACCCGGCATCTTGTCGCCATCCAGCAGATCGACGCTGCCAAGGTCACCGGTGAGCCCGGCCCACTCCCAAAGGAAGCGCCAGAACCGCTCCTTCTCCGCGATCGACCAGTTGTAGAGCGCGTCGTAGTCGTCCAGCCGCAGTCCGAAGCGCGCATTCGCCGCCTCGCGGAAGGCTGTCAGGTTGGCCTGCGCGATGCGCTCCTCACTCGGGCTCCACAGCGGAGTGTCCATTCTCGATTCCCTCAGCGTCTCGTTATCCACCGGCGCCAGCGGCCGGCTCGCCTGCCGGGTTGTTGGTTCGTGCCCCGGATTGCCGTGCAGCATAACGCATGGCCACGCCGGTTGTCTTTCCCCCGGTGGGAGGAAGCGGATAGAGCGGACCGGCGCCAAGCGGAATGAAATCAACAGGCTACAAACGAAAACGGCGGGGAGTCTCCTCCCCGCCGTTCACGCCAAGCGGCCGATTATGCCGCCTTTTTCTTGCCCGAGCCGATCTTCGGTTCCTCGCCCTTCAGCAGCCGGCGGATGTTCGCCTCGTGGCGGATGAAGACCAGAATGGCGATGAACAGGCAGAGGCCGGCGACCAGCGGTCCGCCGAAATACCATCCGGTCAATGGACTGATGCCCAACGCCGTCAGAGCCGACAGCGAGGAGATGCGGAACAGCGCCGCCATGACGATCCAGCTCAGGCAGGCCAGCAGACCGACCGGCCAGGAGATCGCCAGCAGGACGCCCAGCGCCGTCGCCACACCTTTGCCGCCCTTGAAACCGAGCCAGACCGGAAAACTGTGGCCCAGCATGGCACCGCCGGCGGCCAGAACCGCCGCTTCGGGCCCGGACCACCACAGTGCCAGCAAGGCGGCGATGGCACCCTTGCCGCTGTCCAGCAGCAGGGTCGCCAGGGCCAGCGGTTTGTTGCCGGTGCGCAGCACGTTGGTGGCGCCGATGTTGCCCGATCCGATCTGACGGATATCGCCCAAACCCGCCATCCGGGTCAGCACCAGCCCGAAGGGGATCGAGCCCAGCAGGTAGCCCAGCAGGGCGGCAAGCACGAGAGTCACCACCGGATCAGTCCTCCGCCTGCCAGACGGTGCGCCCGTCGACGATGGTGCGCAACGGCCGGCCCTGGACCGGACGATTCTCGAAGGGCGAGTTCTTCGATTTCGACTTGAAGCGGCCGACATCGATCTGCCAGGGAACGTCGAGATCGAAGGCGACAAGATCGGCCGGCCCGCCCTTAACGATGCGGCCCACGGCCAGATCGAGAATCGCCGCCGGGTTCGAGGTGACGCAGGCCAGTGCCTTCAGCAGCGGCATCTTGCCCTTGTGTACCAGTTCCAGCGTCAGCGGGAACAGCGTCTCCAGCCCGATAACGCCAGGGGCGGCCTGGGCAAAGGGCAGGCGCTTCTGGTCCTGGTCCTGCGGCACATGGTCGGACGCAATGGCGTCGATGGTGCCGTCGGCCAGCCCCTCGACGACAGCCCGGCGGTCCATCTCGCCACGCAGCGGCGGCGACACCTTGGCGTAGGTGCGGTAATCGCCGACATCGGTCTCGGTCAGGGCGAAGTAATGCGGGGCGGTATCGCAGGTCACCTTGAGCCCGCGTGCCTTGGCGCGGCGGATCAGGTCGACCGACTCCGACGTGGTGATGTGGGCGAAATGCAGGCGCCCGCCGGTCAGCTCGGCCAGCCGCAGATCGCGCTCGATCATGATGATCTCGGCTTCGCGCGGGATTCCGACAAGGCCGAGGCGGGTGGCGATCTCGCCCGAATTCATCATGCCGCCCGCGGCCAGCGACGGCTCCTCCGGGTGCTGCACGATCAGCTTGCCGAAGGTCTTGGCGTAGCTGAGCGCGCGGCGCATCGTCTTGGCGCTGGCGATGGGCTTGGTGCCGTCGGTGAAGGCGACCGCGCCGGCATGGCTCAGCAGGCCCATCTCGGTAATCTCTTTGCCTTCGGTGCCGCGCGTGGCGGAGCCGTAGGCGAAGACCTTGACCAGCTTCACCTCGCGGGCGCGCCGCGCGATGAACTCCAGCCCGGCGACCTCGTCCAGCACCGGGTCGGTGTTGGGCAGCAGCGCCATGGCGGTGATGCCGCCGGCCGCTGCCGCGCGGGACGCGCTCTTGATCGTGTCCTTCTCCTCCTCGCCCGGCTCGCCAATCAGCACGCGCATGTCGACGAGGCCGGGAGCGAGGCATTGGCCGGCGAGATCGACGACCTCTGCCCCCTCCGGCGTGGAGCCGCTGAACAGGCCGGGACCGAAATCGGCGATCTTCTCGCCATCGATCAGCAGGTCGGCGCGCTGGTCCAAACCCGTCGCCGGATCGAGCAGGCGGGCATTGCGATAGACGATACGGGCGGTCATTGATTGGCTCCCGCAAGGTCGGACTGGCGGCGGTCTCGGGTCAGCAGGTCGAGCACGGCCATGCGCACGGCAACGCCCAGCTCCACCTGATCGAGGATCATGGAGCGCTTGAGGTCGTCGGCGACTTCCGAATCGATCTCGACACCACGGTTCATCGGACCGGGGTGCATAATGACCGCGTCGGGCTTGGCCACCTCCAGCTTCTCGTAATCGAGGCCGTAGAAGTAGAAATACTCACGGGTGGACGGGACATACTGCCCGCTCATCCGCTCGGTCTGCAGGCGCAGCATCATCACCACGTCGGCATCGCGCAGGCCGGTCTTCATCGAATGATGGACCTCGACGCCCAGCCGCTCGATCTGCGACGGCAGCAGGGTCGGCGGCGCCACGCAGCGCACCCGAGCCCCCATGGCGTTCAGAAGGTGGATGTTGGAGCGCGCAACGCGGCTGTGGAGGATGTCGCCGCAGATCGCCACGATCAGCCCATCGAGCCGGCCGAGGCGGCGGCGGATCGCCAAGGCGTCGAGCAGGGCCTGGGTCGGGTGTTCGTGGTGGCCGTCGCCGGCATTGATGACCGAGCAGTTGACCTTGTCGGCCAGCAATTTGACGGCGCCCGAATCGGCGTGGCGCACCACCAGCGCGTCCAGGTGCATGGCGTTCAGCGTCATCGCCGTGTCGATCAGGGTCTCGCCCTTCTTCACCGAACTGCTGTCGGTCGACATGTTGATCACGTCGGCGCCCAGCCGCTTGCCGGCCAGCTCGAAGCTGGTGCGGGTGCGGGTGGAATTCTCGAAGAACAGGTTCACCTGCGTGCGCCCGTCCAGCAGGGTGGACTTCTTCACGGGGCGGCGGTTCTGCTCGACATAGCCATCGGCGAGGTCGAGGATCTGGGTGATCTCGCCGGCCCGCAGCCCCTCGATACCGAGGAGATGGCGGTGCGGGAAGACCGTGTCGGGGGACGGGTTCGCGCTCATGGGCGCGGACTATAGGAGCGGTCCGGCACGCCCGCAAGCCGTTCAAGACGACGGGCCGGCTCAGGACTTCCTCCGCGCTTTTCAGCCCGTTCCGGCCTCTTCGAACAGCCAGTCGCGGAAGGCCTTCACCTTGGGCCGGGAAAAGTAATGTGGCGGCGCCACCACGTAATAGGCGAGGCTTCCCGGCAGCCGCACCTCGAACAGACGGACCAGCCGGCCGGCGGCGACGTCGTCGGCGACCAGCACTCCGCGCGCAAGGGCGATACCGTGGCCGTTGATCGCCGCCTGCAGCGTGAAGGACGAATCGTCGAATCGCAGGCCACGCTCGGTGTCCACCCCGTCGATCCCCGCCGCCCGGCACCACACCGCCCAGGAGATGTTGTAGTCGTCGTGCAGCAAGGTGTGATGCCGCAGATCTTCCGGGTTCACCAGCGGCCGGTCGCCTGCCAGTAGCGATGGGTGACCGACCGGGAAGATGTCCTCGGTCAACAGGCGCTCCACCCGCAGGTCGGACCACAGGCCGTTGCCGAAACGGATTGCCAGATCGACATCGTGGCGGGCGAAATCCACCACTTGAGATGTGCTGTGCACCCGCACATCCATCTCCGGATGGCGCTTCTGGAAGCGCATCAGCCGTGGAACCAGCCATTTGGACGCGAAACTCGGCATGGTGGAGATGGTCAGCGTGCCACTGCTGTCGGCACGGATCAGCCGGTCGGTCGCCTGGGACAGGGTGTCCATCGCCTCGCGCACCGGCGGCAGGTAATTCTGCCCGGCCTCGGTCAAGGCCAGCGCCCGGTTCATTCGGCGAAACAGCGGTAATCCGAGCCATTCCTCCAGCGCCTTGATCTGGTGGCTGACGGCGGCCTGCGTCACATGCAGTTCTTCCGCGGCTTTTGTGAAGGAAAGATGGCGCGCGGCGGCTTCGAAAGCGCGCAGCGCGTTCAGCGGGGGCAGGCGGCGGGACATGGGAGGGGCGGACCGGAGAGTGGCTTCGGATTAGTTCAGCTAATCGATTCTATGAGAAACCGTCGTTTGTCGGCAAGCGGCCTCTGCCCCATCCTCAACTCCACAAGCGAACACACGAACCGGAGCGGCGAGGCGGATGCCCCGCTCCCTTTCCCCGGAGGAGACCGGATCATGGCAAAGGCTACGCAGTCGTTCCTCTCCAGCACAGACTTGACCCGTCGCATTTCGGCCGGAGACGGCAAGGGCGCCGGTCATTGGATGATCGCCCTGTTCGACCGCTTCGCGACCTGGAGCGAGCGGCGGCGCCAGCGGCGGACGCTGCAGTCCATGCCCGACCATCTGCTGTCCGACATCGGCATTTCCCGCGTCGATGCGGAACAGGAAGCCCACAAGCCATTCTGGCAAGGTTGATATCGTGACCAGCGGGTCGAACGTCGCAACGGAGCAGGGCAGGGACGGGAATCGGGTCTGGACCGGCGGCTGCCTGTGCGGCGGCGTACGCTATGCGATCGATGCCCGGCCGGAACCGATCTCCGTCTGCCACTGCGCCCAGTGCCGCCGCCAGCACAGCCATGTCGGTGCCTATACCGGCGTGCCGCGTGCGGCGTTGCGCCTGCTCAACGACACGACGCTGATGTGGTACGCATCGTCCAGCCGGGCACGCCGCGGCTTTTGCGCATATTGCGGTGCAGGGCTGTTCTGGGAGGCACTGGAACAGGCTCCGGAGGACGGCGAACCGCGCATAACGGTGACTGCCGGCAGCCTGGACGATGCGGACGGACTGAGGGTCGAGCGGCACATCTTCGTCGACCACAAGGGCGCCTATTACGACATCGGCGACGACGGCATCGAACGCCGGACCAGCACGGGAGAGACGTGACATGAGCGGCAGCGGGAACGAACGGAAAAGCGTCACGGAGGACCTGGGGCCGGCGCTGTCCGGAGGCTGCCTGTGCGGCAGCGTACGCTTCCTGCTGGCCGAGAGGCCGGACGGGGTGGTCGCCTGCCATTGCGGACAATGCCGCCGCTTCCATGGCCATATCGGCGCCTACATCACCGTTCCGCGCGATACCGTCGTTTTCGACGCAGACGGAACATTGACTTGGTATCGCTCGTCCAACTTTGCGGAGCGCGGCTTCTGCGGCCGTTGCGGCTCCTCCCTGTTCTGGAAGGGCGACGGCAAATCGGAAATCGAGATTGCAGCCGGCAGCCTGGACCAGCCGACCGGGCTGAAGACACTCCGCCACGGCTATGTCGGGGACAAGGCCGATTACTACGACATCGCCGATGGTCTGGAGCAGTTTCCCGGCCCGTCGGAAGACGAATAGAAAACACAGTTTTTGAGGCTTCGTGGTGAGGGAGGAGGGCGGCCGCATCTGGGAAGGATGCGCGTTTCCGTCGCAGGAGCGTTGCGGCATCCGCGGATGCCTTTTGTTTGACCCCTGGCGGCTGGGGTGAGAATGATTTTCATAAGCAAGTTACCTTCCAGCCCCGAGGTCCTCCCGCGAATGCGCCGTCCATCGCTGCTTTCCGCCGCCTGTGCCATCGCCCTGACCGGTGCCGTCCTCAATCCGGCCGGTGCCGCACGCGCCGACGACGTGGTGACCATCGTCATCAAGGACCACAGGTTCGAACCGGCGGAGGTCAAGATCCCTGCCAACAAGCGCGTGACCTTGCTGGTCGACAACCAGGACGCCACGTCGGAGGAGTTCGAAAGCAACGAGATGAAGGTCGAGAAGATCGTCGGCGGTCGCAAGCAGATCAAGGTGATGGTCGGCCCGCTCAAGCCCGGCCGCTATCCTTTCTTCGGCGAGTTCCACGAAGCGACGGCGCAAGGCGCCGTGATCGCCGAGTGACGTGCTCCTGACTGCCCGCAAGTTCCGGAGACGACCATGCTCGCCAGTCTGATCATTGTGTTTCGCGAGGTCCTGGAAGCGGGCCTCATCGTCGGCATCGTCTTGGCCGCGACTCAAGGTGTGGTCGGGCGCGCCAGATGGATCGCACTCGGCATTGGGGGCGGCATCGTCGGCTCCTGCGTGGTCGCCGCCTTCGCCGACGCCATCAGCGCGCTTTTCGCCGACACCGGCCAGGAGCTGTTCAATGCCGGCGTCCTTCTGATCGCGGTGGTGATGCTGGCCTGGCACAATGCCTGGATGGCGCAGCACGGCCGCGAACTGGCGCGCGACATGAAGGCCGTCGGCCATGCGGTGCGGAGCGGCGAGAAGTCGCTGGCGGCGTTGGCCATCGTCATCGGTGTCGCCGTGCTGCGCGAAGGCTCGGAGGTCGTGCTGTTCCTCACCGGTATCCTGGCGTCGGAGGAGGGCGGCATCACCACCGTCGCCGCCGGTGGGCTGGGCGGCATGGCGCTTGGCGCGCTGGTGTCCGTACTCCTCTATGCCGGGCTGGTGCAGATTCCGACCCGCCACCTGTTCTCCACCACCACATGGCTGCTGACCCTTCTGGCCGCCGGCATGGCTGCGACGGCGGTCAATTTCCTGGCGCAAGCGGGTATCCTGATGGCGGGCGGCACCATCCTGTGGGACAGCTCCGGCATCCTGCGCGACAACAGCATGATCGGGCAGGCCCTGCATGTGCTGGTCGGCTACACCGACCGTCCGACCGAGGCACAATTGATCGCCTATGTCGCGGTGGTCGCCGGAATTCTGCTGTTGACCCGCTGGGCAGCCCGCAACTCTTCGCGGATGGTCAGCCCTGCCCGGTGATTCAATAGACACAAGGTATAGCCAGACCGACGGTTAAGCATCTGGTGCCGACCCTTGAAATCACGCCATAGTCCCCCGGTGACAGACGAGCGGCGGGGGACATGGCGGAATTGGTGACGTTGGTCGTGCTGCTGGCGGCGATGGTGGTCGCGGTGCCGGTGGCGAAAAGGTTCGGGTTCGGCGCCCCCCTGGGCTATCTCGCCGCCGGTCTGGCGGTGGGGCCTGCGGGGCTCGGGCTGGTCACCAATGTGTCGGCGATTGCTCATGCGTCGGAACTCGGCGTCGTGATGTTGCTGTTCCTGATCGGGCTGGAACTGCGCCCCGCGCGGCTGTGGGTGATGCGCAAGTCGGTTCTGGGGCTGGGCGGGGCGCAGGTTG
Organism: Azospirillum humicireducens; assembly: GCF_001639105.2. Taxonomy (NCBI): domain Bacteria; kingdom Pseudomonadati; phylum Pseudomonadota; class Alphaproteobacteria; order Rhodospirillales; family Azospirillaceae; genus Azospirillum; species Azospirillum humicireducens. The sequence continues at coordinate 1,205,566 of NZ_CP015285.1, read as the reverse complement.
CGGTCACCGGCGCCGTGATCGCCGGCTTGTGCGGCTGGATCCTGGAACTGGCTTGGCCGACCGCCGTCGTTCTCGGCTTCGGCTTCGCCCTGTCTTCCACGGCCATGGCACTGCCGATGATGGCGGAGCGCGGACTTCTGGCCAACCAGTCGGGGCGCAACGCCTTTTCCGTCCTGCTGTTCCAGGATCTCGCCATCATCCCGGCCGTGGCCCTGCTGCCCCTGTTGGGCAATGGCACCGTTCCGCAGGCCGACGGGGCGTGGCTGGCGGTCGGCAAGGCGGCTGTCGCCGTCGCCGTCGTACTGATCGGCGGACGCTTTCTGCTGCGTCCGATCTTCCGCGCGGTCGACCGGGCTGGGGCTCCGGAGATCTTCACCGCCACCGCCCTGCTGATCGTCATTGGCACCGCCGTGCTGATCCAGGAGGCCGGATTGTCCATGTCGCTGGGCGCCTTCATGGCCGGCGTGCTGTTGTCCGATTCGGAATACCGGCATGAGGTGCAGGCGGATATCGAGCCGTTCGAAGGGTTGCTGCTCGGCCTGTTCTTCGTTTCGGTGGGGATGGGCGCCGATATCCCGGCCTTGCTCCAGCATCCGATCCGCTTCCTCGGCCTCGCCTTGGCGCTCCTGCTGGTGAAGGCCCTGGTGATGCTGGTGTTGGCCCGCATCGCCGGGGTGCCCTGGGCCGGAGCGATGCGGATGGCGACCGTGTTGAGCCAGGGGGGCGAGTTCGGCTTCGTGCTGTTCGGGCTGGCGGTCGTGGGCGGAGCCATGGCGGGAGAGCAGGCGTCGGCAGCGATGCTGGTGGTCACCCTGTCCATGCTGGCCACACCCTTCCTGTTCGCAGCGGAGGAGCGCTGGCTCGCCCCGCGGCTGATAACGGCTAAGCCCAAGCGGCCCTTCGACTCGCCGCCCGACGACAACCCGCGTGTCATCATCTGCGGCTTCGGCCGGGTGGGGCAGGTGGTCGGCCGCGTGCTGCGGATGCGCGGCATTCCCTTCACCGCGCTGGAGCAGAGCGCAGCCCAGGTCGATTTCGTCCGCAAGTTCGGCAGCCAGGCCTATTACGGCGATCCGACCCGCGTGGAGCTTCTGCGCGCAGCGGGAGCGGACAAGGCCAAGATCCTCGTCGTGGCACTGGACGACATGGAGCAGTCGCTGCGGGTGGTGGAAGTGGCGAAGCGCCATTTCCCCAACCTGACCATCTTCGCCCGCGCCCGCAACCGCCGCCATGTCCACCATCTGATGGACCGCGGCGTCACCAACATCGTTCGGGAAACCTTCGATTCGAGCCTGCGGCTGACCGGTGACGTTCTGCGTCAGATGGGGCTGGCAGACGGCGAGGTGAGGCGGACGCTCGACACCTTCCGCGCCCATGACGAGCGCACCCTGATCCACCAGCATGCCGTCCACAATGACGAGACGAAGCTGATCCAGACTTCGCGGGATGCCGCCGCGGAGCTTCAGTCCCTGTTCGAGGCGGACCGCGAGGACGATGTGGACGGCGACGCCAGGTTTCCGGCCAAGGCCTAGCCGATCAGCAGGCTGTCGTCGCTGATCTCGGTCCCGCCGCGCTGCTTGGCGAACAGCGCCAGCAGATGCGGGACGTCCAGCCCGGCACGCTCGTCGCCGGCCACGTCCAGCACGACGCGGCCCTCGTGCAGCATCAGCGTGCGGTCGCCATAATCCAGCGCCTGCCGCATGGAATGGGTGACCATCAGCGTCGTCAGCCGATTGTCTCGGACGATGCGCCGGGTCAGGTCCAGCACGAAATCGGCGGTGGCGGGATCGAGTGCCGCTGTGTGTTCGTCCAGCAGCAGGATCTTGGAGCCCGCCAGCGTCGCCATCAGCAGGCTGACCGCCTGACGCTGACCGCCCGACAGCAGGCCCATCCGGTCGTGCAGCCGGTTCTCCAGCCCGAGGCCCAGCGCGGCGATGCGGTCGCGGAAGCCCTTGCGCCGATCGCTGCCCAGCGCCAGCCCCAGGCCGCGGCGGCGCCCGCGGGCGGCGGCCAGCGCCATATTCTCCTCGATGGTCAGGGCGGCGCAGCTGCCGGCCATCGGATCCTGGAAGACGCGGGCAACCAGCCCGGCGCGGCGCGGCGTGTCCCAGCGGGTGACGTCGGTGCCGTCGATGGAGATGCGGCCCTGCTCCGCCAGCACGTCGCCGGCCAGCGAGCCGAGGAAGGTCGATTTGCCGGCGCCGTTGGAGCCGATGACGGTGACGAACTCGCCCTCGGGGATGGTCAGGCCGATGCCGCGCAGCGCATGTTTCTCCAGCGGCGTGCCGCGGCCGAAGGTGACGTGGATGTCCTCGACGACGATCATTTGGCGGCACTCGGATTGCGGGGCGCGCCGCGGGACGCCTTGGCCTTGAGGCGCGGCAGGATCAGGGCGACGGCGACCAGCAGCGCCGTCACCAGATTGAGGTCGGAGGCCTGCAGACCGATGCTGTCGGCCGACAGCGCCACCTGCACCGCCAAGCGGTAGAGGATCGACCCGGCGACGCAGCCGATCAGCGCCAGCGCAAGGGCGCGGGCCGGCAGCACCGTTTCGCCGACGATCACCGCGGCAAGACCGACCACGATGGTTCCGATGCCGGTGGTGACGTCGGCGAAGCCGTTGGTCTGCGCGAACAGCGCGCCGGCAAGGCCGGTCAGACCGTTGGACAGCGCGATGCCGGCATAGACATGGGCGTCGGTGTCGACACCCTGGGCCCGCGCCATCCGGGCATTCACGCCGGTCGCCCGCATCGCCAGCCCGAACTCGCTGGACAGGAAGCGGGCGAGCAGCAGAACCACCGCCGCGACGATGAGGCCGACCACCAGCGGACGGACGATGTGGTCCGGAATCCCCAGGCCATAGAAGGGGGTCAGCACCGTGTCCTGCATCAGCAGAGCCACGTTCGGCCGCCCCATCACCCGCAGATTGACGGAGAACAGCGCGATCATTGTCAGGATGCTGGCAAGCAGATGCAGGATCTTGAAGCGGACGTTCAACGTTGCCGTGACCAGCCCGGCCACAGCACCCGCCAGCGCCGCGGCAAGGCTGGCGAGCCAAGGATTGAC